>CAZCPL010000116.1:0-16833 GCA_964500255.1 uncultured Solibacteraceae bacterium
CCTTTTCCGTCACGTCGCCGACGCTCAGTTGCGGACTGAACACCAGCACTTGGCCATTCTGGAGGGTGATGGCTGTTGCGAACTTCTTCATGCCGGCGGCGCTGAAGGTCACCATATAGCTTCCGGCAAACAAGCCGGGGACATTATAAAAGCCCGACGCGTTCGACGTGGACGACGTCGACACTCCCGTGGCCTGATTCACCGCCTGCACGGTACAACTGGGAATCGCGGCGGTAGAATTATCCTGCACTGTGCCTTGAATGGAGCCGACACCGCTTTGCGCCGACATTGTCGCCGACAGAAAACATGCCGCAACCCAGGCCAGGCCGAGAGATCGAAGAGTCATGGAAAGACCTCGTGATGAAGGTTGAAGGGACACGAGGAAACCGCAAAACGCAAAGATCCCCGATGCACCGAAGTTTGACTAGCATATCATAGCCCCGGCGGATGCTTGGTACCATGAAGCCCACTATGGGGGTCAAGCCTCTCGCGATGATCTTGTTCGCCGGCACTTTGCTGGCAGAGGACTCGCGCGTATGCGCCGCCTGCCATCGCCAAATCTGGGAATCGTATCAGCGCACCGGCATGGGGCGATCCTTTTCTCTCGCATCTTTTTCTCTCCCATCTTTTTCTCTCCCATCTTCTCGCCCATTGCCCGATCGGCTCGTGGAGGACGTCACCGGCAAAAGCGTCTTTTATCACGAGCCTTCCGCCAGCTATTTCACGATGCTTACGCGCGAGGGCCGCGTCGTGCAGCGCCGGCATCAACTCGACGCCGCGGGCAAGGCGATCAACATTCTTGAGATGGCCGTCGACTACATCATGGGTTCCGGCAACCATGCCCGCGCGTACCTGCATCGGACGGCTGCGAATACGCTGATCCAGTTGCCGCTCGGCTGGTACGCCGAGAAGGGCGGCTACTATGCGATGAATCCTGGCTATGACCGCGCCGATCATGACGGCTTCCGCCGTCCCATCACCTATGACTGCATGTTCTGTCACAACGCCTATCCGAAGATTCCTGGGGGTTATGAGAAGCCCTTTGCCGAGTCTGTTTATGAGGGTCCGCTGCCGGAAGGCATCGACTGTGCCCGTTGCCACGGACCGGGTGCCCGCCACACTCAACTCGCGGGACAGCGCACCTCGATGCCCGCGCAGATTCGCGCCGCCATCGTGAATCCGAAGCGTATGCCGCCGGATCGCCAACTCGAACTCTGCATGTCCTGCCACCTGGAGACCACGAGTTTCCCGCTGCCCAACGCGATTCAGCGTTATGACCGAGGACCTTTTTCATTTCGTCCGGGCGAGGCGCTCGCGAACTTCCTCCTCAATTTCGATCACGCGCCTGGCTCGGGCCGGGGTGAGAAGTTTGAAATCGTCAACGCGGGTTACCGTATGCGCCAGTCGCCCTGCTTTGTGAAAAGCGGCGTGGCCAAGCTCACCTGCACGACCTGCCACAATCCGCACGATGCGCCGCGCGGGGAGGCTGCGATTCGCCACTATGACGCGGCCTGCCGACAATGTCATGCCGCGCCGACCCAACACGACGACCAGCAGCGCGATTGTGCCAGTTGCCATATGCCGAAGCGCCGCACGGAAGACGTCATTCACGTTGTCGCCACCGATCACCTGATCCAACGCCGTAAGCCCGCCGGCAAGCTGCTGGCCGAACGCAGCGAGCATCGGGCCGAGTATCGAGGTTCCGTGGCGCTTTACTATCCCGTGACGCTTCCACCGTCGCCCGAAAGCGAACTGTATCTCGCGGTGGCGCAGGTGAAGCAGAAGTCCAATCTGAAATCCGGCATCGCGCAACTTTCCGCCGCCATTCGCCGCCATGCGCCTGCGCGAGCCGAATGGTATCTGGAACTCGCCGAAGCGCTCGATGCCGATGGCCAATTGGCGAAGTCGGTGGCGATGTATCGCGAGGCTGCGCGCCGCGATCCGGGTTCCTACGTCGCGATCCAAAGACTGGGCACTGTGTTGCGCCGGTCTGGACAACTCGCCGAGTCAGTTGCGGTGCTCAGGCGATCACTTGCGCTCGCACCTGCCCGGGCGCTCACCTGGCATGAACTCGCGCTGACGTATCGCGCGCAGGGCCGTACCGCCGACGCGGCTACGGCGATCGAAACCGCTTCGCGACACGATCCCGGCATGCCGGAGGTCCAAAACAATCTCGGCATTCTTCGCGCGGCTGCAGGAGACCTCGCCCGCGCTGAAAGTGCGCTGCGCGAGGCGATCCGCATTCAGCCCAACTATGCCGACGCGCACGGCAATTTGGCCAATGTATTGGTATCGCTCGGCCGGTTGTCCGAAGCGCGGACGGAGTTCGAACAAGCGCTCCGTCTGCGTCCCACGGATGCACCTGTTCGTTACAACTACGCCATGCTGTTGGGCCGGACGGGCCGATACGATGAGGCGCAACGCGAACTGGAGGCCTGTTTGCGAACGGAGTCGGGCTTCGCCAGTGCGCATGAACTGCTGGGCGATCTCCGCATGGCGCGTGGCGAGACTCGCCGGGCCATTGAGAGTTATCGCGAGGTGGTGCGCCTTGAGCCGGGTTCCGGCCGCGGGCATTTGGCGCTGGGGACGGCACTGGCCGGGGTTGGGGACCGCAATGCTGCGATTCCGCATTTGCGGCGCGCGGCGCAGGATCGCGATGCCGAGTTGCGCCGCCGGGCGATGGAATTGCTGCGTAAGCTGAACTAGTAGATCCGCGGCGGTGAAAGTAAGGCCCAGAGATGCGCCCGTGAGCCGTTGCGTGGTTTCGCAAGGCGGAAGACGTTGCCGCCCAGGCCTCCCCTTGGTGCTATTGAGACCGTTGGTTCGGCAGGCCGCAGCACTGACGGCGCGCGGCGACATGCCTGGATTCAGATGTTGAGGCTGAAGGTTCCTGCTGCTCCTGCTTCAGCAGGGACTTGGTGAATGCGCTTCAGCCCCAGCTTCACAACCGCGCCTAGGTGGACTCTGAGGGTCCGCCGGCCGCGCTCCACCTGGACATCCAGATCGCCACGCGCCTGTGCGACCTTCACCATGCCGAAGGTGAACTTGCTGCCTGGAACCTGTAGATCCGCCGCGTCATCGCAGGCCTTGAGCACGCAACCGGAGCACGTGAGAATCCTTCCTGCCAAAGTTCGGCTTCTCAATATCCTGGATTGCCAGGCGAAGATCGCCCCTCAAAGCATCAACCTTGAACAACTGCCAGATTCCGCCGAGCAGTCGTTTCCCCGACGGGTTCAGTCAAAACGAAAACGGGGTACAAGGCTCAGTAACTGTCCTGAAAAAGCTTCGTCAATATTTAGGGGAGAAAAAGCACCCGGTCGGTGTGGGCCCCCTCGCGCCGATTGGATCGCAAGAGCCCTTATGGCCGCAAATGCCATCGCTTACACTCAAACTACATGCTGAACCGGGGCTATGCCTACACTACAATCATCAGCAGCAAGTACGATGGACAAACCCTGCTTTCCCACTTGGCAAGTCTTTACCCCCACTCAACCGCGCAAGCCTGGCAACAAAAACTGAACAACGGCGAAGTCACCCTCAACGGCGTTGCCGCCAGCGGAAGCGAATCGGTCACTTTAGGCCAAACCCTGGCCTGGAACCGTCCACCCTGGATCGAACCGGACTCCCCCCAGCATTTCGACGTCCTGTTTGAAGACGCCCATCTGTTGGCCGTCGACAAACCCAGCGGGCTGCCGACCCTGCCCGGCGGCGGCTTCATGGAGAACACCCTGCTGCGCCTGGTGCAAAAGCAAAGCCCCAACGCAAACCCTGTCCACCGGTTGGGCCGAGCCACCACAGGCATCGTCCTCTTCGCCAAAACATCGCAAGCGGCCTCAAATCTATTCGCAGACTGGAACACACCGAAAATTCAAAAAATCTACCGGGCGCTGGCTCAAAATATTGCACAGCAGGACGCTTACGAAATCCTCACACCCATCGGCCTCGTGCCGCACCCGCTCATCGGTTCCGTATGGGCCGCCAACCCAAGTGGCAAACCGTCAAGGTCATTGGCAAAGGTGATCTCACGCACCAGCAGCACGACAGCGTTTGAGGTGAGCCTGCATTCGGGCCGGCCGCATCAAATCAGAATCCATCTGGCATCCATCGGCCATCCCCTGGTAGGCGATCCTTTGTATGGCTTAACCGGCCAGCCTCTTGAAAATCTCCCGGGGCTCCCCGGTGATGGAGGATATCTGCTGCACGCCCAGTATCTGAACTTCCTCCACCCCATTACCGGAGAACAGATCAATCTTGAGGCGGCTTTGCCGTCCGGATTCTGGTCCGCCATTCCCGAATCCTAACAAAGCGAGTGGTGTACACTCCGACAATGGTGATTATCCAGATCTACTAGCTGAACGCCCGTTTTGGCGCTTCACTATTCAGCCGATGACCTGATTGTGGCTGGGAGGCCGCATGCATGGCTTCTGGTCAGAAGAAAACACAACGTCCGCCGCCCGAAACAATCCTGCGGCTATGGGACCTTGAGCAACCAGTCGCCGACCTGATCGGCAAGGGGAAACACGTCCGAAGTGTCCCGGTTCCTGCCTGGGTGAAGAACGCGATAGACGACTGCGTCACAGCCCTGGCACGGAGAATGGAGTTATCTTCCGGCGCGTCGCGGCAAACGTGCGGGGATCAGAGGCCTCGCTCCCCACGACTTGCGGCGTGCGTGCGCTTTAGCTAGAGACTACAGAGCGATACCTTGGCTGCAAGGAAGCTTCGCCCTGCGGTCAACGACAGCATGGGCATCGAGATTTGCCGATGCCCAGGAGTCGCGTCCTCCAACAAGACTTGTGTTTATCACTCTCCAAGCCACGAAGCTTCATCGGCCTCCCCACACCAACCGCATGCGCTGCACAGCCATCCACGCTGCTTCAGGACCGGGGTCGTTGGATGCCGTGACCGAGAGAACATCCGGTTCGTCGGGCGACCCGGATTCGAGCGCGATCACCGGCATAGGCCAGCGTTTCATGGTTGGCCATCGTGGCTGTGGCGACGAGTGCCGCAAACGATCTAGTGTACGAGATCTTCAGTGACCGCGTTCCCAACACTTTCCAACGGTGCGGTCGATCAGGACAGGAAATCCGGTCACGAGAAAATCGCGATAGCGACCGGAAACAGGAACCGCGCGAGGCTTCGGACCATTGGACGGGCATGCGAAGTCAACGAGGAGTCATCGGGGATTGAGATCCGCGACAATTACCCCACTCTCTCTGGTGCGGACCATTCCGGCGCGAACCCGCGAGCGAGCGAGATACCGCAAGGACTGTTCACATGCGGACCACGCCTTCCGACCCGCCAAAGTGGATCGAGCAGCCATTCCGCAGCGCCAGTGCGGTTCCAGGGGGGACCTGCGAAAGTTGTCCTCCGGCAGAGCGGCACGACCACGTTCGCCCTGACAAATTGCGAAGACTCAAGGGCGCTCCAGTCACCTCAGCCAAAGGGGCCACAAAATTATATGGATCGCTTTCGAGATGATGCGGAAACAATTGCGCGCCAGGCCTCAGCATTACCAGATGCGCCAATTCGCGTCCGGCGGACCCCACCCGGATCCGCGGCGGCGCGGCGACACGGCCGGAACACGCCCAGCAAGCCCGCAACTCGAGGTTCTGGCGTACCAGGTCAATATCGAAGAAATTCTCGGCTCCGCAGTGAGGGCAGTATAAAATGCTGTCTCGAAGGCGGCACATTTCCCGGCGCCATTCATTTTCCATTACGCGGGCGTCGGGATCGTTCAAGCCCGATGTGAACGAGCGGGTGAACAGATCGCGCAGCGATTGCGGATAAATGGCCCAGAAATTCAGCACGGCGTCGTGCAAACCGGACAAAGGCCGGTTGGAATCGTCCTTGGGATCGAAAACAAAAAGTGGACGCAGGGCGCAAAGTCGCCGTGCCCCATCCGGGTCATCGGCTTCGAAGCTGACTTGGGTTTCGAGACGGCCCTTCAATGGATGGCCGAGCATGAATATGTAGAACAGCAGCACCGCCAGTGAGAAACGGTCCGTCATGGCGCTGGGTTCCGCCTCGCGCCGCCCAACTTCCGGGGCCATGAACCCCCATGTACCCATGATGCCGCCCCTCCGGCGGTTGACGTCGACATTGTCGGTGTCGCCGATACGGATATCGCCGGTGGCGGGGTGAAAAAAGATATTTCCGAAATTGATGTCGCGATAGCAAAGGCCCAGTGTATGCAGACGGAAGAAACTATGCGCGAGTTGAAAACCGACATTGGCGAGACTATGAAACGTCGGCTCGCATTTGCGGCGCAGCAGGTCGACCAAGCTGACATATTCCGGCGGATTCAGCGGCATGATATAACCGCCATAAGCAGAAACGCCAGGCAGCGAGGCAAGATCGAAAGGCCACAGAAATTGCTCGGTCGGCGAACCCGCGTTGATCGCCTCTTTGAGCCGTTCCCACAGCCGCGGATCGGCATGCAGATACTCGTGCCGGTACCATTTCAGAGCATAGTCAAGATTGCCGATACGCGCTCGATAGACCTCGGCTTGCCCGCCCTCTCCCAACAGATCTTGCACGAGGCATGCGGAGTGCATCGCTCTCGCCACAATGGTTTGTCCGCGCTTGAGTAGAGATTCCATGGTTAGGGCCGGGTCATATCCACCACGCGCACCATGGCGGAAATTGTGGTCCTGAAGGTAATCTTGATATTGGCCGCGAGCGGCGCTGCTTCGCCATTTGCAACCGGAGCGTCGACGGCTTTCCTGCCGGGTTGCTGCACCGTCCAAGTGTCGTCGCTGAGGTTGACAAGCTCCAACGCGCCCTTGGCATTGCGCCGCACTTCGGCATACGGTTCGTCGGGTGTTTCGGTATCGGGCTGAAAAGCCCGAAATGCGATTTTGTCTCCTGGTTTCACTTCCATCGGCGGTCCGCCGGAACCCGGTTCGAGGGCGAGTGCCTTGCGTGTTTTCGGTGGATCCTTGGCCGGTGGTTTGGGCGGCGGTGCCACAATCGGCGCGGCGGCAACCGGTTTCAACGGCTGCTCAATCGGTTCAATCGCGGAGTGAGAAAAACCACGGAAAAACAGACCAAGCAACACCGCCGCGCAAGCACCTAAAACGGCCACTGCCGCGCCAGCAAACCTCTTCTTCTTTTCCGGTGGCCTTGACAGCACGGGCTTCGTCACCTCGCGAGCCCCAGTCGCGCCCGTACTGCTCGAGTTTGTGCGATGCAGCAAACCCAGCGTGATATCGTCCCCGCTGCCTTCCCGTGAAGCGTTTGACAGGATGCCCGGCAATTCTTCCGCCAGACCGTCCAAACCTTGTTCTCGGACGATCCCCAAATAATCCCCGCCTATTTTTAGAAAATCAGCCTCGGACCGGAACGAATTCGCATAGCCGTCGGTGGACACCAGCACGAGGGCCGGAAAATCACGCGCGATGACGGACCTGAATTCCTGCACGGCGGACATCTGGCACAAAGACGTCGTCTGATTTGCAATCAGCCGCTCATCGGCGGGTATCGGGCGCGTCGTGTGGCCCATGTCATCGACGGCCAAAATATCGCCGTCGCCCAACTGCATATAAACGGCAAAGTCATCGGTGATTGCCGCCGCGAGTAGCGTCGCGCCATATGCCAGCACCGGATCGTTCACCACCGAATCTCTAGCCGCGACGCCGTCCGTTGCTTCGACCCGATTCAGTTCCTCGTCTCGCAACGGATTCAATTCAAGGTCCGATGAAACGGCCGACCGCCATTCATTGCAAATACGCTCCAAAATAGAATCTTCGAATTCGGCTCCCCCGGACAAGGAATCGTGCAGGATTCTGACCGCCGTGTTAGCGGCGAACGAGGACCCGACATGGCTGCGAAAGTGGCGTGCACCGCCGTGACCGTCCGATACCGCGAGCACGGCCCGCACCACGTTTGACCTATCGCCATTGCGGTATTCGAAGGCGTCCTGGTTGGGCAGGCCCGACCGCAAATGCGAACTTCCCCGCGCCGACGTAGCGGCGATTCTCCAAGTCATGCCTCCGCTCCTTCGTCTTTTGACACGCGCGAAACGGTTGCGCCGCGAAGTGTTCCTCCACGATTGGCGATACTGCGGGCCGATCCCTTCGTGCTTTTGAGTAACTCGCGCAAAACGGGCTCGGTGTCGAGAGTTATTGGACCGTTCGCGGATCGCAACGCCGATCCCTTTGCGCTCTTGAGTAACTCGCGCAAAACGGGCTCGGTGTCGAGAGCTATTGGACCGTTCGCGGATCGCAACGCCGATCCCTTTGCGCTCTTGAGTAACTCGCGCAAAACGGGCTCGGCGTCGAGAGCTACTGGACCGTTCGCGGATCGCAACGCCGATCCCTTTGCGCTCTTGAGTAACTCGCGCAAAACGGGCTCGGTGTCGAGAGCTATTGGACCGTTCGCGGATCGCAACGCCGATCCCTTTGCGCTCTTGAGTAACTCGCGCAAAACGGGCTCGGCGTCGAGAGCTACTGGACCGTTCGCGGATCGCAACGCCGATCCCTTTGCGCTCTTGACAATCACGGTTCCCTTACCAGGCCTCTTCGAATATCGACGGTGGACCCTGTTGCTTTTCCGGTGCCGCCGGCGGGTCTTTACCGGGCTGAGCACCCGCCACCGAAGTCGACACATACCGGAAATAGCGGACCAATTGTTCGGCATTATCGGCCCGGATGACTGGCCTTTCCGGATGATTGATGAATTTTCGCAGCGTTTCGTGATCGGCGTCCTGCCCAATGGCGATCGCCTGCCTTACGGCGCGCCCGCCCCAGGGTTCCGCAAGCAACGTTTGCAGTGACCCGCGCCAGTCATCGGTGGGCTTGCCGTCCGAAATCAGAACAATCTGCGGAGGCAACAGACGCGCCTCCGGGGGAATCTGCCGCAGGTCTTCGGCGAGCAATGAAAACGCATGGCCGAGATCCGTTTCACCTTCGGCCACCAGGTCGACCCACTTGAAATCCGCCAAGGGTGTCGCGTCGGCTGTGTGCCAGGCGGCGCCGTTCGAAAAGCGAATTGCACGGATGAAAAACTGCACTTCGGGGTTCCCTTCCGCAGCTTTGCGCATCGCGGGAATCACCTCGCGAATGGCGTTGTTCAAAGCCTCGATTTTGCCCCCCTGCCCCATCGATCCGGAGCAGTCGAGCAACCAGATAATGTGTAGTGGACGCGCCGCGTATTCTCCGCCAGGTCTTATTGCCATGGTTTATCCGTTTATCCAATGCTCAGCGGCTGAATGAGTGAGAAAGTGATGACGGCACCCGCCCCGATGACCGCGGGTTTGATTTCATCGGTGGCCGCCACCGCCACGCCGACTCCGCCACCGCCCGCCGCGCCTACGCCGCAACCCTTTTTCGTTTTGCGCGTGAAGACTCCGATGACGGCCCCGGCGCCGCAGCCGATGGCCGCTCCGAGTCCGCCCTTCTTCACCGTGTTGACCGTTCGCGAGGGACCTTTGGCCACGTATTGCCCGGAGCGCACGAGGAACGTACCCACCTGATAAACCGACATCTTGATTTGTGGAACTCCGGCCAGTCGGCCCGCCCCGTCCACCTCGTTGATCTGCATCACGACCTTGGTTCCGGCGGGAATCACTTCACGGCCCTGCAGCTTGAGTGCGGCCGTCAGAGTTCCGTTGACGTACTGACCGGCGGCAACCGTCGTTGACGTGAGTGCGGACCCGATGCGCACAGGCAACAGGGTTCCAATCGGAAGCACGGCCACGACCACCGGCGCGGGAGGCGGCGCAGGGGGAGTGACAACGACGACTGGCACCGGCTTGGGTGCAGGCACTGCCTCTTTGTTTTCAGTTGGCAAAACTAAAGGGATGACGAAGTATCCCGCGACGCACAACGCCGCGACGGCCAACGCGGCCTTCATTCCGTTACCCGTTACCGGTGCGGGCTGCGGTTGTAAAACCGCTGCTGGCGGCGGACCTTGGGGAAGGATTTGGCTGCCAACCCAACCCGCTTGCGAGGCTTGGGCGAAAGGCGGCACAGGAGGCAACCCTCCTAGCACCTGACTCGGCAAACGATCGGACGAACGTCCCAAACCAACGCCCAGCGCATACGACCAGGCTTCCACCGCCCAATCGGCGATGTCAGGAGCAAGGCCCCGGTTGTCCTGCAGGCGCTGCACCAGCCGCGCTCGCATTGCTTCAGGCGTCATCGCGGTTTGCCACGACGAGCGAAGTTCCAAGGGAATCCGTTCTTCCAGGGCCCCGACAATGGCGGAGATCTCTTTACGGTGGCCGCCGCAATGGTCTTTCAAGAGGCCTTCGCAGCGTTCTGAATCCTGCAGCACGGCTTCGCCAGTGCGGGCCAGAATCTCTCTCAGTTTTTCACGAGGGATGTCGGCAAGGTTGTTCATGATTTTCAATTCCTCCATACTCTAGAGCGACGGCTCTGCGTGGCCCATATTCCCACGGCGAACGATTCTTTTTTGATTGCCTACGAAACAGAGGCAGGTCGCGTCAGCCGGAAGACCAGCGCCGTTCCCGGGTGGATCACCGCCGGGCGGATCTGCTGACGCGCGGCCACCGCGGTTCCGGTCGCGCCGCCCACCGGGGCACCTACTGCGCATCCTCGGCCCATGCGGTGGCCGAACTTGCCGAGCACCATACCCACGCCGCACCCGATACCCGCCCCAAGCGTTGCCTTGGTGACTGTGTTCACCGTACGTGACGGTCCGTCGACCGTAACCGGTGCCGACTGCACCGCGTAGTAGCGTCCTCTGGATTGCACTTGGCGTAAGGACAGAGTGATGCGCGGCACACCGGCGAAGCGGCCTGCGGTGTCCACGTCGTCCACCTGCAGGATCACGTGCGCTCCGGCGGGCACCCCAGACACCGATGCAACGAGTGTCCCGCTGACTTGCTGTCCCGCTTGGGCCGTGTTCGAATCCAATTCCTGCTGTATCGCCACCGTGAACGCGGAGCCCGCGGGAATGCTCCGCACCGGCACTGTTTGCTGCTGTTCCGGAATGATCTTCTTCAGGAGTGTCTGCGTCTGCGGTTTGACATTGCTCCTGGCCGTTTGTTCTACGGAAGGCGTCCGCGGAACTATTTGGTCGACGATGTGTGGATAGGCCGCGTAACCCACAACCGCCAGAGCCGCTGCGATCGCGGCCTTTCTCCACGGTGCCGGAGGTTTGATGTCGGCAATCACGGGTTCCTGCACGGGCGCCTGCAGGATCTGGCTCCCAACCCAGTTGTCTTGCGGACCCTGATACAGCACCTGGCTTTTCAAACGATCCGAAGAGCGCGCCAAACCGACGCCAAGCGCATAAGACCAGGCGTCAACGGCCCAATCGGCTACTTCGGTCGCGAGTCCGCGATTCTCTTGCAGGCGTTTCACCAACCGCGCCCGCATTGCCTCCGGCGTCATCGCGCTGCGCCAGGAAGATCGAAGTTCAGCCGGGACGCGTTCTTCGAGAGCGCCGACAATGGCTGAAATCTCGCGGCGTTGCGCTCCGCAATGGTCTTTCAAGAGAGCCTCGCAACGCTCGGCTTCTTCGAAAATGCAATCTCCGGTCTTTGTGACAATCTCGCGCAGTGTCTCGCGGGCAATGTCGGTGTTGTTGGAAGGTGCTTGGTTCATCATGATCGTCTCCGACGTGCGTGGGGTCTCAATATTCCCGGCGGACCTCACCAAATTTCTCCGTCCGACGTTCCGAAGTTCATGCGGACGCCGCGGGCGATACGGACGGTCTGGCCAGGTGCGATCGAGTGGTGATTGCCGCTGGCCGAAACGATGGACCAGGCCGTGGTCGAGTGGTTTGCGAGCCCCAACTGTGTCTGGTCTTTGGGGTTCGAAATCACTTCCGCCACTGGAAACCCAGGTGAGCGGGGCTGCAATCCCGGAACTTCATGGTCGAAGATTCGCAAACCCGGCCGTACGCTGAACTGCGTGTTCCCGATGCGCAGTGTCAACGACTGAACCGGCACTGGCGGCAATGCCGGACCCGCGTCCAGATGTCCAGCCACGGCCATTGCGTAAGCGGCTGGCGCAGGAGCAGCAGCAGCAGCAGGAGCAGGAGCAGGAGCAGGAGCAGGAATCGGAACATGGTGCAAAGTCATGGCCGGTGCCGGGCTCGCCGAATAGCCCAGCAAAACACTGGGACCAAGAATCATCCGGTTCGGCGAAAGCTCGCGGGCTTTCAGAATCGCCGCCATCAGGCTGGCGTAACAAGTTACCGCGACCGCGATCTGAAACAGGTCGCCCGAGAACGTGTCCCACATCGCGTGCCCGAAGGATGCGGTGAGGAATCCGACCAGCAGAATCGGCCAGCGTTTGGTTGGCTTGAGCACTGCGAGACCGATGAAATAGCCGAAGTAGCCGCTGTAAGCCATGTGTCCGAAGCAGGCGCGCAGCGCCCGGGGGATCAACAATTGCAAGCCGGGCGATGTCCCGACCAGTGCGCTGCCGAGATCAATCAGTTTGCCCAGTTGGCCCGCGCTGGTTGGCTCGCCAGAATGCGACAGGGCCATGGCCAGATGCACCCAGGTACGGACCAGTGCACCGGGGACGTATTGGGTCAGCGTCTCGATCAGCACGAATCCACCGGCCGAAGCGGCACCGAGCAGGATACCGTCCAGCGGTTCTTCGATACCGTACTTACGAACCTGTTCCGGTGTCATCTTCGAAGCGAAAAAGACCAGCAGAAGCAGGGGAATCGCTTTGGTGAATTCCTCGCTGAAGCCGGTGCCGACAAAATGCTTCCATAGGCTGATCAGAAGCGTTTCATTCCCAGTTGCGCTGCCGCCGGCCAGCCCGTAGAATACCGGCGCAACGAGGCTGAATCCACCGAACTGCAAGAAGCACATGGTGAAGACCATCGCGCCGGTCAACGCCAGCCACGACTTGGCCTTGCCTGCGAGGCTATACAGAAACTGCAGACTCAGAAAGACCAAAAACGTGCCCAAAATCACGATGTAGTGCGACGTGTAAATCCACTTCGCTGGATTTTCTCCGCGCTTGAATACGATGGGGGTGGTGCTGTTGGAATAGGCGAACAGCATCATGATCACAACGGCGGTCAGCGCCGCCGGAATGAGTTGGGTCTTGGTGGGAAGTTCCTTGTATTTGGTCAACAAGGGCATCAATTGAGAACGCGTCGGCGCCGCGTTGTGAAGCATTTGTCCGCCGGGTCTGATTGCCATGGGTTTGGTTCCTTTTTTTGGATTTAATTTGGGGTTATTTCTTATTTCTTGAGCCAGCGATAGAGCAGCGCCGCTGCGCCTGCGATCGTCAAGCCGAGTCCCGCAACGTATTGAGCCTGGGTTGCATCGTTCATGCGAAATGAAAAGTAAGCGTCCGCGGTGGCGGAACCGGCATGGCCGGCTTCGACCGGATGCAGTCCCATCACCGCCACGCCAACAACCAGCAGACTCAAGGCCGCGCCTGCGAAGGCTGGAGTTTGCGGCGTGGATAGGAAGCTCTTGAGACGGTCGAAAAAAGTCGGTTCCCGCAGTTTGGCGGCCGCCTGAGTCGGCGCGCGCATCTGGCGGAGCCTGGCGTCGAACCGTTCGAGATGTTCCACTTCGAACGCACAAGCCTTGCAGATGGCCAAGTGTTGTTGCACAATCGCCTTTTGCGGCGAATCGGGACCAGCGTTCAAATACGCGGTGATCTGTTCGTAGGCGAGGTGCAGCGGTTCCGTGATTTCGATACCCACCGACGGCAGCGTTGGTGCCGCAACCGTCTTGCGGTAAAGCTCACGGCAATCGTTGCAGCCGTTCAAATGCTCGTCGGCTCGCTGCAGACTCTGTGCGTCGAGAGCACGTGTGCGGAAGTGTCTGAGTTCTTGGGGCTTGAGGTGGCTGGTCATGTTTCTTGTGCCTCATCGAGCTAAGACGATGGAGATGGATCGATATGCCCGCCGCCCAAAGAAACTTTAAACCGCCCCCGCTAGCAACCGGCGGAGCCGTTCGAGAGCCTTGTTGCGATAGCCGATCACTTGGGGCCGCGTCACCGCCAGAACCTCCGCAATGAGACTGTCCTCGATCGGCAAATGCTTCCAGAAATGGACGAACAGCGGCGGTTCCACTTGCAGCCCCCGCGCCAACCGCGCGGATTGTTCAGCGGTCAGCGCCAGCGCTTCGCCGATCTGTTCGATGGACGCGACGCCATAGTAAGGAAAGGCGTCGAGCTCGCCGTCGCGCAAGTTCAACAGATAGGCCGCGCGATGCCACGGCAGGATTTGCAGTACCGCTCCCCACACCAACTGCATGCGTTGCACGGCCATCCACGCCGCTTCAGGACCGGGGTCGTTGGATGCGGTGACCGAGAGAACATCCGGTTCGTCAGGCGACCCGGATTCGAGCGCGATCACTGGCATGTCGTGGATACCGGCTCGCGCCGCGATCGAGCCCACCAGATCGTCCAATGCCAGTGGGGCTCCCAAGGCGTTCAACGTGTGATCGATGGCTTGCAACAGGTCGCTGGGCGAGTCCGCGTCAATGGCGGGAAGTCCACGTTGGGATAGGTCGGCGACCTGGCTCGAAGTGGCGGCGGGCGTCTGCATCCAGCCCGCGTAGCCGCAGATGGTTTCGCCGGAACTGTTGCGCCAAACGCCATAGCCGGCGGATTTTTCGATGACACGCCGCAGCGCGTTCTTGAGGCAAGTGCGGCGCGGATACTTGGATCGCAAGTAGTCGGAACAGGTGTTGTAGGCGACCGTTGCGGCGTAAGCGGAGAGGTCACCCATGCCTTCGGAATCGGACTGCTGCTTTCGCAGAAGCTTGACGCGGATTTCGCTCACGAGGTCGAGCGCGTCGAGATTGTTTTCCCGTCCATCGTCGCGCCGCAGCGAGGCTCGCATCTTGATGCGCACGATCCGTACGATCACGTTGTCGACACTCGCCAACCATGTCTGCTCCAGCACTGCGACGCGCCCCCCCTTCAGGACCTAGTGTTCAGCAGGCGGGAAACATCACGGCGGGATTGGTTGAGGGGGTTGGGTTGCAAAAGAAGAACGGCTTGCCGATAGCCAAGTGGGATGCAACTCCCGAAATCTCTATACACGAACGGCAGAAGCGAAAGAAACCCTTCTATTCGAAGCCAACTTGTGACAAAACCTTTAGATGCTTCGAACACTGCTCGTGGTCTGCGCACTGAGTTCTGCTTCCTGGGCCCAAACTGCGACATCCACAATCTTCGGTACTGTAAGCGATGGCTCCGGTGCCGTCGTTGCCAATGCGAAACTAATCGCCATTCTCGACACTACGGGTGCCCGCGAATCCGCCGACACCAATGAGCGCGGCGATTACATTTTCCCCAGCCTCCGCCCCGGCACTTATTCACTCAGTGTCGAAGCCAAAGGCTTCAAGCGCTCTCAACTCAAGAACCTTCTGATCGAAGTCAATCAGCGCGCCCGCCAGGATTTCTCAATGCAGGTTGGCGAAATTGTGCAAGTCCTTGAAGTTTCTTCTACCGCAACTACTGTGGATACCTTCAGCGGCACCATCAAGGAAGTTGTCGACTCCGGCCGCATGGTCGAACTTCCTCTCAACGGCCGCAACGCGCTCTCGCTGCAAGCCCTCCTGCCAGGCTCGATTCAGATGGGGACCGGTTCCGCCGCCTCTGGCATCGCTCTCAATACGAACTTGGTTTTTAGCGTAAACGGGGCTCGCCCTAATAGCAGTGCCTACACCCTCGATGGCGGCCTCAATATGGACATGTACAACAACCTGCCCGCCGCGTTCCCGAATCCCGACACCCTTCAGGAATTCTCCATCCTCCAGAACGGCTACAACGCCGTCAATGGTCGTAACGCTGGCGCGGTCATCAATATGGTTACCAAGTCCGGCACCAATGAGTTCCACGGTGTCCTCTTCAACTTCCTCCGCAACGACAAGCTCAATACCCGCAACTTCTTCGCCGCCGGCGTCGACCCACTCCGGCGCAATCAATTTGGAGGCACCATTGGCGGCCCCATCCGTCTGCCCCGTTACAACGGCAAAGACAAGAGCTTTTTCTTCTTCGCCTACGAAGGCACACGTCAAGTTCTCGGGTCCACCTCAAGCTCGATCATCGTCCCCACAGCTCTTGAGCGAACCGGCGACTTCAGCCAAAGCTTCCTGCGCGGAACGCGGGTGAATGTGGCTCCACCTGAAACCGTAAGCGCCGCCAACCCGCAGGGCAATCCATTCCCCAACAACGTCATCCCTGCCTCACGGCTCGATCCGGTAGCCACCAACTTCGCCAAAGTGTTTATGCCCCTGCCCAACCGCACCGGCAACATCTTTGCCTACAACGTCTCGCTCCCCACTGCCGAAGACCAGATCACCATCAAGTTCGATCACAACTTCAACGAGAAACAGCGCACCAACTTCCGTATGTTTTTCGACGATTTCCGTCGCAATCAGAACGCCGGCCTTCTCCTCTTCAACTCCCAGAATAATTGGGTCACCTACAACTACAATCTCAATCACACCACCGTCTTTTCGCCCAGCCTCGTCAACAGTGCCACAGCCACCGTCGCTAGAAACACCTTCGTCCGCGCGCCACTCACCACCGATGCCGCTCTCGACTGGGCTGCCCTCGGCTGCCGCTCCTGCCTCAGCCTTTCGCCTCCCGGCGTACCTACTGACTGGGCCATCACCATCAGCAACGGTTTCGGCGTACGCGTCGACACGAACTTCCAAAGCTACATGATGAATTATCAGTTCATCGATAATATGACGTACACCAAGGGCAACCACACCATGACCTTCGGCGGAGAAATCTCCAAGGTTCGCCGCAACGGTCGGGAATTTTTCCAGAAAGATACACAGTTCTCCGTCAACGGCCAGCGCAGCGGCAACCAGGGCTACGGCTATGCCGACTTCTTTCTCGGTGCGGCCACCGACGTCTACCAGAA
>CAZCPL010000117.1:0-14962 GCA_964500255.1 uncultured Solibacteraceae bacterium
GGATCGCCCTGCTTTCGGGCACTCGTGGAGCGATCGGCTTGTTGCGCCTGCGGGATAGCCGAGGCCTCACGATCGCGACTTCGCCGATCCGGCTCGAGTCGAACGAGTGGCAAGGCAAGGCAATCAGTGCATGGTTTCCGGAAATGGACATCCCACTCGATGCGCGGGTGGACATCGAATTGGAAAACGGGTCCGCACACGGCTACGCGGAAATCGTGGATAGCCTCACGCAGAGCCGGGTGGTGGTGGCGGCAGCCGCCGTGCCTGTGGAAGCGTCGGCCACGCCAAGCGCCAAGCGCCTTGTCTTTTCAGCATTACCGTCTTCGCTCACCGCTGGGACACCGTTCGCGGCGACGATTCAAGCCTTACGGGCGGATAATTCAGTCGATGGGCGTTTCACGGGCTCCGTCGACCTGCGCGTCGCGAGCGGACCCGGCGCATTTCAGACCACGGTAACTGCTTCACAGACGGCCGTGGGAGGCAACGTCTCGTTTCGTGACTTGCGCTTGACGGTGCCGGGACGTTACACGCTCACGGCGCTTGGGGCCGGTCTCGAATCCGCCGTTTCTGAGCCATTCGAGGTCGCCTCCGTGCCGCCCCCCGCTCCCACCATCATCCGCGTCGGCACCTTCGCGGGGCAGAACGGCTACCTCGCCGAGGGCACGCTACAGATCGAGCGCGCCGCGAACGGCAGCGAAACGCTGCGGCTGAACCCAAATTTCCGCGTTAGCGGCGGAGCCGGAGCAATCACGGTTTGGCTAGCCCGGGCGAGCGGGCCCCTGAACACCGGCACGAGTGTCCGAGTGGGAACGCTGACGCGGGTGTTCCAGGGCGAATTCACATTCCCGATCCCCGCGCCCGGATCGAGCGCATTCACGCACGTGATCGTTTATTGCGATCCGTTTCGCATCAACTTTGGGGCCGCACAACTGCGGAACCCGTGAGCCTGAAACATGTCTAAACGACTCCTCTGTCTCATAATCCTGCTGCCCGCCCTTGGCGTTTCCCAAACCGGTTGGACACGCCCCCAGGGCACCGGATACACGCGGTTCAGTTTCAGTACGCTAGGTAGCTCGAGTTTCTACACCCCCTTCGGCAACGAGGTCTCTTCGGCGCGGTATCGCGACTATACAGGCTCATTTTATGGCGAGTATGGAATCACCGACGACTGGACAGCGGTGGTGAACTTTCCGTTTCTCCGAAACCACCGGCTGGACTCGACGAGTTCCCTGACCGCCGTGGGCGACGCGAACGTGGGCTTCAAGCGTCGGCTCGTCCGCGGCAAGACGCCGGTGGCCCTGGCCGTCGACTTCGGTCTACCCATCGGTGACTCGCAAGGCATTGTGTCGGTTCGGGATGTGCCCGATGGCACATTTCGTCTGCCCACCGGTGACGGCGAGTTCAATACTCGGGTCAGCCTGTACGCTTCGCGGGGGTTCTGGGAGGGTAAGACTGTGGTCTCGGGCGGCGGCGGGTACAACGTCCGGACCCGCGGATTCACCGATGAGTTTTCCTACTCGGTAAACGCCGGACATCGATTGACTTCCCGGGTTTCGATCTCTGGCAGCCTGATCGGCCTAGAGCCTGCGCGGGCGGCCAACCCGTCGCGTTCGGTCGGATTCGGCGTCGGAGAAGGGGTGGCGTACCTCGGTATCGGCGGAGAAGTGCAATATCGAATCAACAAACGGCATAGCGTATCGGTCGGCTACTACGAGCCGTTGCGGGGAAAGAACCTGCTGGCCGGCGGGAACTTAGTTTTCGGATTCGGCATCGCCTTCTGAAACGTCTGGATGAACTTGTATGACGCCGATCCTGGGAACGCCACGGAGTCGGAAATACTTGACCAAAGGGGGTAATCGGGGCACGGACATGCGCCCGCAGCGATTCCTCGTTTCTGCTGCGCAATCATTCCACGGGCCGTCTCAAGCGTTGGATTCTCGCAACAGTCGAGGCAAACTGTTCTACCGCCTCATGCAACAGCCCTGTCGACCGCACCAGTCACGGCCGGCCCCCCGGCGGGCTGTTTGAGACGCGCATTCCAGACACCTTCGAACGCTTTGCAATCGGACGCCAACCGCCACTCCCGGTCGTCCAAAAATGGCTCGCGCCGCCAAGCGATAAGATAGCTCTAATCCGATGGCTCTGAATCCTGGCGACAAACTCGGCAACTACGAAATCCTTTCGCCGCTTGGCGCCGGGGGGATGGGAGAGGTTTACCGCGCCCGGGACCCCAAGCTCAACCGCGACGTCGCCATCAAAGTCCTGCCTCCCGCGCTCGCGAATGACGCCGACTACCTCGCCCGTTTCCAGCGCGAAGCCCAAGCCTTGGCCGCGCTCAATCATCCGAATATCGCTGCCATTTTACGGCTGCGAGAACAACGCCATCATCATGGAACTGGTCGAAGGCGAAACCCTGCGTGGGCCGCTTTCTATCAAGGAAGCGCTTCCCATCGGCCGCCAAATCGCCGAGGCCTTGGAGGCCGCCCACGAAAAGGGCATCATTCACCGCGATCTTAAACCGGGCAACATCAAGCTCACTCCCGAAGGCGTGGTGAAGGTGCTCGACTTCGGCCTCGCTAAGTCCATCGAGCGTTCGACAAGCTCCGGCGGAGACTCCCCAACCCTCTCCATCCGGTCCACCGAAGCAGGCATGATCCTCGGCACCGCCGCCTACATGTCTCCGGAGCAAGCGGCCGGCAAGCCCGTCGACCGTCGCGCCGACATCTGGAGCTTCGGAGTAGTCCTCTACGAACTCGTCACGGGCAAGCGATTGTTCGATGGCGAAACCATCTCCCACACCCTCGCGCATGTCCTCACCGCCGAGATCGACCTGACCAAAATCGCCGGAGGTCCTCTCCGCGAATTGATCGGCCGCTGCCTCGACCGCAATCTCAAAAATCGTCTCTCCAGCATCGGCGAAGCGCGGTACCTGATCGACAACTACGGGACGCAGCCCGCGGTAGCCTCGAAAGCAAACTATTGGCCCTGGGCACTCGCAGCCGCGACTTGCCTGGCCCTGGTGGTGGTATCGCTCGCCTACTTCCGCCAATCCGCGCCAGAGTTGCCGGTTCACGTTCTGTCGATCAGTCCCCCGGAGAAGGCCACGTTCCTGGAAGCCGCCCTCTCGCCGAACGGCAAGCTGCTGGCTTTCATCGCCATCTCCGAAGGCAAGCGGCAGCTCTGGGTGCGGCCGCTGAATTCCGAAACCGCGCAGCCGCTGGCCGGCACCGATCGGGCCCGGGATCCGTTCTGGTCGCCCGATAGCCGCTGGATCGGTTTCTTCGCCAGGGGAAAACTCACTAAGATTCAGGCCACGGGCGGACCGGTGCAGGCCATTTTTGACATCACGAACGATCGCGGCGCAGCGTGGAGTTCCGAAGGCGTCATCCTTTTCGGTGAATCCGGTTTCGGGCTGTATCGCATACCGGCGCAGGGAGGAACTCCGGTGGCAGTTACGACCCTGGACCGGACCCGAGGCGAAAAGATTCACCAAAGGCCGGTGTTCCTGCCCGGAGGCCGCCGCTACCTGTATCTCATCAGTGGAAACGACCCGAACACAGCGGGGATCTACCTGGGGGCGCTGGACACGGCGGAGCGGACGCGCCTGGTGGGAGATGCTATCAGCCCCGGCTATGCCCTGGGTCCGGCGGGGGAGGGTTACCTGTTGTTCGTGCGGCAAGGAACGCTGCTGGCGCATCGGCTGGATGCGGAACGGGGTGCCCTGACTGGGGAGGCCTTCCCGGTTGCGGAGAAGGTAGGTACGGATCTATCCCTCAACCGGACCCGATATTCGGTATCCGAGACCGGGCTCCTGACCTATGCCTCGGGGGGAGGGGATACCAGGCAGTTGACGTGGATGAACCGCGCCGGAGCGGTACTCGAAACCGTGGGGGAGCCGATCGAGGACATCTTGCGACCGGCTCTTTCGCCTGATGAGAAGCAGTTGGCGTTCCCCAATCGAAGCGGCGTAACCTGGGATATCTGGGTGCGGGATCTGGCGCATGGGTTGGCGACACGCTTCACGTTTCACCCCGCTTCCGAAGCCTGGCCAGTCTGGTCTCCGAATGGGAGCCTCATCGTGTTCTCGTCCAATCGCGAGGGCCCCTATGATCTCTTCATGAAGAGCGCCAGTGGGGCGAGCCAGGAGGAACTGCTCTTGAAAACAGGAGGTATGAAGGCCGCTTCCAGTTGGTCCTCCGACGGCCGTTTGCTGTTCTATTATGAGCTGGATCCGAAGACGAAATCTGATATGTGGGTATTGCCGATGGAAGGCGCGCGGAAGCCGGTCCTGTTCCTGCGCACGGAGTTCGATGAGCTTGGCGGAGCGTTGTCGGACGATGGGAAATGGATCGCCTATTTCTCCGATGAGTCCGGAAGGGTGGAAGTCTACGTACAGCCCTATCCGGCAACGGGAGCCAGGTGGCAGGTCTCGAAGGACGGGGGAACCAGACCCAGGTGGCGGCGGGATGGAAAGGAGATCTTCTGGCTGACCGAGGGCGGGACGATGCTGGCGGCGGATGTCACCGCCGGACCCGTCTTCCAGTCGGGCACTCCGCGGCGGCTTTTTGAGACGCGCATTCAAGAAGTCTCGGAACGCTACGCCGTCAGCGCTGACGGCAAACGCTTCCTGATTCCGCTGCCGGTGGAAGCGGATGCCAACCGCCCCATCACCGTCATCGAAAACTGGCTCGCCGCCGCCAAGCGGTAGGATGCCTCTTATCCAAAGCCTCTTACTCCCGAGAGGTCTATCGCGACCGGGACCCCAACCTCAACGTTGCCATAAAAGTCCCCGCCCGCCCACGCCAAAAGAAATGATGATCGCGACCGAATCGATTTGCCGCATATACTCCTAGCTGACCCCGATTCGCGAAGAACTGCTGGCATACGCCAAAAAAGAGCGGACCAACGATCAGATTGTCCGCAAGCTAATGGAATCGAACGAATGGTTCGCCTTAGCCGGGTTTGCGGCTGTCAGTTTGGGCAGGACAAAGTTCGACCTGATCCTGCACCCAGCGAATCAGGAATCCATGCCGGTCGACCGGCTCGTCTACTTCACCGATTTAGAAGCAGCGAAATGGGCCGATTTGCCTGTGTCGTTCATCGGCAAGATTTCCGGCGTCGATGCGTTCAGCATCCTCGACGAGAAACAACATACGCGGCTCGACATCAACTACGGCCTGCCAATCGAACAGACGTTCTTCGCAGGCGCCGACGTATTTCCGCTGTTGAGACTCTGGGCCACTTCGATCCGGATCGAACAGCAATTGCGCGCCGCTATAGAAGGTGCGGGTCCGGTTCCGTTTCTGGGATTGCGGAATCATCCCGGATTCGTGGTGGCGGTGAAGCAGGAAAACAACGATTGGATGGTCGGTGCCGAAGCGTACGGTGAGTCCGCGCTGGCGTTTACTGCTCCCGACCAGTTTACGAGCTACTGGCGGCAACTGAGTCCGCAAGACCGTGAGGCAGTATCCGGCACGACGGTTTCTGGCGAAAAGCTGTTTCCGATGCTGATACGGGACGGATTGCAGGGCTTGACCTTCAATCGCGGATCGGAACTGCCCATCACGATTCCCGCCGGGATGTTTCAGTCGGTGATTTCGGCATAGTCGGACGGGTCTCGGAATCATTATTACGGCTGCCGGAAACTGTCCCGTCCCACAACCTCAACGGAACAACGGGTCGTGGCTTCGGGGCGGCCGATGGCGCGCCGCTGGAATCAACAGCGCGACCGTCGCGCTCTTTGGTGAATTCGGTGGGCGCGAGACGTGGCAACATCAATGGGCCGGACTCAACCGACTCAACCGAAGAACCCGGCCCTTCCGGTCACAGGGTATCAAGATCGGCACCCAATGCATGGAACAGGTTTGGTCAGTGCATGATTGAGGTGGGTCGCGCGGGTCAATGGATTCGATGAGTAGCGTGCTGCAAAATGATTGAGGTCGAGATTGAATTCACCTGTCCTACAGGGCGCGCCGAATTCAACTATCCGCAATTACCCCAAAAAGAAACAGGCCCTCAGGGAAGCCTTTACGAACCCTCGTCAAAGTTCGATCGAAACGCCTGCGCTTGTAGTCGCTACAATAGAAAGTCCGGACCAAAACAAGAATGAGCAACGTCATCGTCCTCGGCGCCCAGTGGGGTGACGAAGGCAAGGGTAAAATTGTCGATCTCTTCAGCGATCGTTTCGACATCGTCGCGCGCTATCAAGGCGGCCACAATGCCGGGCACACGGTCTACATCGGCGAGACAAAATATGTTCTGAAGCTGATTCCAAGCGGCATCCTGCGCAAAGGCATCCTCGCCATTATCGGCAACGGTGTAGTCGTGGATCTCGCAGCGCTTGTCGATGAAATGGACAAGCTGGAAAAGGCGGGCGTCAACGTCAGCGGGCAACTCGCGATTTCAAATCGCGCGCACGTCATCTTTCCGTACCATCGCATGGTGGAAAAGATGTCCGAAGCCCGTGAGGGACGCACTTCCATCGGCACCACCTCGAGAGGCATCGGACCCTGTTACGAAGACAAAATCGCGCGGCGCGGCATCCGCATCGCCGATCTCTACGATCGCGACACCTTCGACGTCTTGTACAAAGCGCTGTGCGAAGACAAACAGACATTGGCGCATGCTTTCGGAATCGATGAGACGCTCGACTATGCGGCGATCCGCAAACAGTACGATGCGATTGCCGAGCGTATCGCTCCGCTGGTGCGCGATACGGCAGCGTTGCTGAACGCGTCGATCAAGGCTGGCAAGCGAGTGCTCTTCGAAGGCGCACAGGGCACCATGCTCGACATCGATCACGGAACCTATCCGTTTGTCACGTCTTCGAGCGCCGCTGCGGGCGGTGCCTGCACGGGCACGGGAGTGCCTCCGACGAAGATTGACGGCATCATCGGCGTTTCCAAGGCTTACATCACGCGCGTTGGCGCAGGACCCTTCCCTTCCGAAACCCACGATGCCATGGGCGAGTTGATTCGCCAACGCGGCAATGAATTCGGATCGGTTACCGGGCGCCCACGGCGCTGCGGTTGGTTCGATGTGCCGCTCCTCAAGTACACCGCGGCGGTCAATGGCTTCGATAGCGTGATTATCACCAAGCTCGACGTGTTGGATGAACTGGCCGAGATCCCGGTCTGCACGGGTTACAAGATCAATGGCAAGCCGATCGACGAAATGCCCGCCACCAATCGGGGCATCGAATCGATCGAAGCAGTGTATGAGAATCTGCCCGGCTGGCGGACATCCACGCGAGGTGTCACCGATTTCGCCAAACTACCCGAAGCAGCGAGGCGTTACGTGGACTTTCTCGAAGCGCAGACCGATGTGGAAGTAGGCTGCGTGTCGACGGGTCCGGAACGCAACGAGACGCTCGTGCGCGCGGGTTCGAAGTTGTCGAAACTTTTGCAATGACGACAGAGGCCGTTTTCATTGAGTTTTCGAGCCGTAAGCTCCGGCAACTGTCGGAACGGATCGGTGTGTGTCTTTCGAAACTCAGCGAAGAGCAGGTGTGGGCACGCAAGTCCGCCAATGAAAACGCCATCGGAAACATCGTGCTGCATTTGTGCGGAAACTTGCGACAGTGGATCGGCCACGGCGTCGCCGGCCTGCCGGATATCCGCGAGCGCGATGCGGAATTCAACGCCATTGGCGGCACCGGCATCTCTGGCTTGCGTTCGCATCTGGAAAAGACGGTCGCTGAAGCCGTCACCGCGATCGAACAGGTTCCCGCTGCGGATCTGCTGACGATCGTGAACGTACAGAAGTACAGCATCCCGAAGATGGAAGCGATCTATCATGTGGTGGAACACTTCGCCGAGCATACCGGCCAGATCATCTTTGCGACCAAACTGCTGACCGGCGACGAACTGGGCTTCTATACGCATCTTCGTAACCCGGCGCATAGCGAAAAGACTCCCTGAGGCCGTGCCGTGAAGCGCATCGCACTCGACGCCACCTACAGCTTGGGCGATGCCCTGTCGGGCGTTGGTGTCTACTCGCGCGAGATGTTGTTCGGTCTTGCCAATGCGCATCCCGACGACGGCGTGTTTTCGTGGTGCTATCGCCCGAATCGCATTCTGCGCTCGCTGAAAGAGCACATGCCTCCGAACGTGAAACGCCGACTATTGCGGTATTCGAGCGCGCCATCTTGCGATCTGTTTCATGCCTTGAATCAGCGTGTGGAGTTTCCTCCGGCGAAAACAAAGTGCAAGATCGTGACGACATTTCACGATCTTTTCGTTCTCACCGGAGATTACTCGACGCCGGACTTTCGCGCGCGGTTCGCCGAACAGGCAAGGCGCGCGGCCGAGCGTTCGCATACAATCATCGCGGTTTCGGAGTTTACAGCCGATCAGGTTCGCGGACTGCTCAAAGTGGGGTCGACACCGATTCATGTAGTGCATCACGGTGTGCAGTTGCCCACCGATGCGACGCTGGTTCCGGATCGCGCGCGAGAGAATATAGTTTTGCATGTGGGCGCGATTCAGAAACGCAAGAATCTGGAACGGCTGATTCAGGCCTTTGAGACGCTGCCCGATACCTGGAAGCTGGTGCTGGCGGGATCGGTGGGCTATGGCGGCCAAGCGGCGATTGACCGCGCGGCGCGGAGCAAAGCGGAAAAGCGAATCATCGTGACCGGCTACATCGACAACGAGAAGTTGGAAACACTCTATCGAGCCGCCCGGATTCTGGCGTTTCCATCGCTTGACGAAGGCTTTGGGATCCCGGTCATTGAGGCGATGTCGCGCGGCCTGCCGGTGGTCACTTCGGATGCTTCGGCTTTGTCGGAAGTCGCAGGCGGTGCCGCGTTGCTGGTGAACCCCCGGGACGTGGATTCCATCGCGCAGGGCTTGCAAACACTGGCGGCCTCACCGGGCTTGCGCGAGCATCTGAAAAGGGCCGGGTTGCAGCGATCGCTCCACTTTTCCTGGAAGCGAGCCGCCGCAAGCACTTGGTCGGCGTATGAGATGACGCTGGCTGGTTAGTCCTCGCGGGATTCTCGCGCGCGCCGATCGCGAACGGATAGCGAGTCTTTGAACCCCGCGCACAACCAGCACGAGCAAGGGCGGCTGTGTGTCGAAGCCATGCGCCCGATTTCGCGGGCGGTGAGGTGGGTGGCGGGGATTCTGAAAAGACGCAGTACGCGTTTGGCGCGTGCTTTCGTTCGAAGTTCGTCTTGACGGCGTCTGGCCTTCATTCGACCTACACCAGACCGTTGCGCACTAGCAGTGCATCCACGCTCGGATCGCGACCCATGTAGTTGCGATACAGTTCCGCGGGATCGGAACTGTCACCCTTTGCCAGGATGCAATCGCGGAATTCCACGCCCGCCTTCTCGCTGAACAAACCTTCGGTTTGGAAGCGAGTGAAGGCATCCGCATCCAGCACTTCGGCCCATTTGTAGGAATAGTAGCCCGAACCATACGCCACGGGGCTCGAAAACAAGTGCGAGAAACTGGTGACCATCGACCAGCCTTCGGGCAGCGTGGCGGCGGAAAACGGCTGTCCTAAATTGCGGCAGAACTCCACGACATCGCCGTCTTTTTCCGGTGAATAGGCGCGATGCAGCATAAGATCGGTCAGGCCAAAGCTGACCTGCCGCATCTGCGCAGCGGCACTCCGATAGTTCTTGGCACGCACCATCTTCTGAAAAAGCTCTTCGGGAATCGTTGCGCCCGTCTCGTCGTGGCGCGCGAACAGATCGAGCGATTCGCGTTCCCAGCACCAGTTTTCGAAGATCTGCGACGGGAGCTCGACGAAATCCCATGCGACGTTGGTGCACGAGAGCGAGCGGACCTCCACACGGCTCAAGCAGTGATGCAGCAGGTGTCCGAACTCATGGAAGATGGTTTCCACTTCGTTGTGCGTGAGCAGTGCGGACTTGTCTCCCACAGGTGGTGTGAGGTTGCCGCATATCAGACCGAGATGCGGTTTGCCCGCGTCGGGGTTGCCCAGGATGAACGAATCCATCCAGGCACCGCCGCGCTTGTTTTCACGCGGGAACCAATCGGCATAGAAGCTGCCAAGGTGCAAGCCGGAGGCACCGTCTTCGATGCGATAGAACTTCACGGCGGAATCCCAGCCGGGCACTCCCGCCTCTTCCCTGACCGCGATGCCGAACAGGCGCGAGAAGATATCGAACATTCCCGACATCACTTGTTCCACCGGGAAATAGGGGCGCAACTCTTCTTCGTCGAAATCGTAGAGTTCCAGGCGCTGTTTTTCCGCGTAGTAGCCGACGTCCCAGACTGGCAATTGGCGACCGCCAGCGAACTCGCGCAGCGCGGCGTTTTCCTTGGCAAAAAAACTCTCGGTGCGGACACGCAAGTCCTCTAAAAAGGCTTGGGCGTTCGCGCCCGTTCGCGCCATGCGGTCTACCAGGATGAAGTCCGGAAAGTCGGCGAAACCCAGTAATTCGGCTTTTTCGCGGCGCAACCGAAGAATCTCAAGGACGTGGGCCGCGTTGTTGTACTGCCCGTCCGCGGCGCGGCGATTGAAGGCGCGATAGAGGGTTTCGCGAATCCCGGAGTCGTCCAGATAAGTCATCGCTGGAATGTAACTAGGTGCCTGCAAGGTGAAGCGCCAGCCATCTTTGCCTTTCGATTCCGCGCTCTGTTTGGCGGCGTCGATGGCGCTCGGCGGAAGGCCCGCGAGCTTCGCTTCGTCGGTGACGATCAGTTCGAATTCATTGGTCGAGTCGAGAACATTTTCTGTGAATTTCGTAGTGACCCGGGTGAGCTCGACATCGATCTCCTGCAGTTTCTGTTTGTCGGCCTGCGCGAGTTCCGCGCCATTGCGAATGAAACTGTCGACGGTTTTCACCAGATACCGTTTGCGCGCGCCAGCGAGGGATTTCGCTTCGCTGGTGGCGGCGAAATCCTTGATCACCTTCCAGAGCCCTTCATGCAACGGCAGGCCTGAATAGAATTCCGCTACGGGACCTTGAATCGCATTGAATGCCTCGCGCATTTCCGCACTGGTGGCAGCCGCTTCGAGGTGCCGCACGATGTTCATTGCGTACTCGAGCGGTGCTGTAAAATGATCGAGCCTGTCCAGTGTGTTCGCGTACGTCGTCGAACCCAATGGCGTTGCCGCGATCTCTTCGAGTGCGCTTTTGCTCGATTCGAGCAGCGTCTCGATGGCCGGTGGCACATGCTCCGCGCGGATCTCATCGAAAGGAATTCTGTACTGTTGCGAGAGCAAGGGATTCTGCATGAAAAGAGTATCTTACTAGTAAATCAAATTCGGCCGCAGTTTGCAGAGACTGTATATGGTATTCACGCGAGGAGAGTACTAGTCGCCGAGTAGTTTGCCGTACGGGCGAAGACTCTCAACGCTGTCGCAAACCGCTTTAATCCCCGCAGTGATCGGCACCGCGAGCAACAAACCGATTCCACCCCAAAGCGTTCCCCAGAACATAAGGGCGAGAGTCACGACCAAAGGATTCAAGTGTACGCGTGAACCGACGAATTTCGGATAGACGAGATTCAGAGCCAGCAAATGCAGTAGCGCGACGACACCGGTGATGAAAACATACATCGCCGGATCGGTATGCACGGGCAGGGCGGCCATGACGGGCGGCATCACCGCCAGCGGGACGCCAAGATACGGAACGAGACTGAGAAAACCGCTCAACGGCCCAATCAACAGCCAATACGGAAGCCGTACCGATGCAAAGAAAATCGAACTGGCCACACCGAGCAGCAGGCCAAGGAAAAAATTCCCCAGCACATAAGCGCGGGCGACATCGGCCATGCGGTGCCATCCCTCACCGGCGGAATTTCGCATTTCGCCTCGAAAGAGCGAGAGAAAACGCGAACGAAGATGATCGCGCCAAGCCAGCATGAAATAGACCAGAAACGGCACGAACGAGGCCATCAGCAGGACATTGTAAAGCGACGATACATACTCGTAGACAATGCGATAGAACGGCGTTGGTTCGGGACGGACACGCACTTCGGGAATCGGAGGAGGAGCATTCGAAGCCGCTGGCCCAGCTTCGCCCCGGCGGCGCTTGATGGTTCCCTGCTGATTGTCCGGGCGGTTTCGCTTGGGCAGCAATGTGATGGTGACGGACTTCTCGAACTCTTCGAGTCTCAAAATACCTTGTTCCACAAGGCCGTTGATGCGTTCGCTGTAAGCGGGCAGGTCTTCGGAAAGGGAAGCGATTTCGGTGACCAGTCCGAGCCCGCCGAGATAGAGGATCAACACCGTTAGGCTACAGACGAGGAAGCTTGCGGGGCCCCGCCCGAGGCGCAGCTTCGTGAAAAAGCCGACGACGGGGTCGAGCAAAAATGCAATAATCACCGCGATAATGACGGTGATGAAGAAGACGCGCCCGAAGTACAGCAGCGCTATGGCCGCGGCCAGCGCCAGTGTCGAGATGCTGAGGCGGTACCCGATGGGCGGCATGTTGGTGCGCGCAGCATGTTGCGCGGTTGCCGAAAACTCACCCGTGGCGGATGGTGGTTCGAGCGGATTGGGAATCAGTACCGGCACGACAGGTGTTCTCTCATACTATCGTCCGGAAGCGAGGAAATGTAAGAGCAACGCTCAGGGTGCCATATAGAATGAAGCGCTATACCAACTTCGATTCTCTTGCGAATCGACCAGTCCATAAGCGATCACGACGCACTGCAGCAGTTTCGGATTGCAGGCTGTCACCGTTGAGTCATCCTGCGATTCTGTGATGAAGTCGTGATCGAGAAAAAGATCCTCAATCCGTTCGAGCAGCTTACCGGTGTCGCCCATGCGATCCCAACCGCCTCTGGCATAAGAGGCTGCGTCCTTGAGTTTGATCCACTCCGGCATTGGAACGACCGGCTTGCTGGTCAAGGTACGCAAAACGATCCTGGTTTTGCCCGTCGGCGGGTCCACCAGGAACTCTTTGTTGGAGGGCTTATGCCGCACTTTCCACTTGCCTTTGGTGGAGAAATACATCAGCTCAAAATCCGGATTCGCCTTTGCAATCTCTGTACGGGCGATGTCTTGCACTTTGTTGAAGCCCCAGTACAGCCCGCTGTATGCACCGGCCATGAGCAACAGTCCGACGAGCGTCAGCACCCAAACCCAAGTTGGAATCTTCGTCTTTGCCGGTGGCGGCATCATTCGGGAACTGCCTCGAGTCGAATCGGACGCGGTGGACTGCAGGTTTGATTATCCAACGTTGGCCCGCCACAAATTCTCACATCCGTTGTCATCGTGGGTAGCCACTCGGGCACGATCACCGAGACCAACTGCATCCCGATCACGCCAGGTGCGACGCCAGCGTATTCGGGCGTCAATCCGCCGACATCGTGCACTTGTGCCGTAAAGAATCCGGACAGCGGTAAGCCGGTGCCATAGACATTCACCACTTTGCCCGCGCGCGCCGGAGATCCGTCGTCGTTGATCGACCCGTCGGCATTGAGCACATAGTTCGGAAAAATGGCCGGGGCGGCATTGACGAAATACGTGTAATAAGGCGCACTGGCGACGCCATTGACGTGCACAGTGGCGTTCGCCGTCGAGATGTCTTTCATCTCCAGCGGCACCTGCACGATTACTTCATTGTTGTTGGCGCTGATGATTCGCCCTTGGAACGAATTGAAGAACACCTCAATTTTGGCACCGACCAGCCGGTCGCCCGTAATCGCAGCGAGCGAGCCCGCCACCAGCGGACCCGGAATCCGATTTGCAGGGTTTGTGATGGAGCGGATGATCGCCGATAGCGGTGGGCCGGCAGCGACGCGCAGCGTGACCCGAGTGAGCCAGCGTCCGGCTATAGGACCCGCATCGATCACAACGATCGCTTCATACGTTCCCGGAAGCAGGTTTGTGGGGGTGATGTCTAACTTGATGGTTTCGGCGTTGACACCGGCAGGCGGCGAGAGTTGGAGCCAGGAAAGATTCGGGCCCGAAACATAGTTCACCGTGGCGAACCAGAGAAAGTTTCCAGATCCGGAATTGCCGATCGAAATATAGCGATTCTCAGTTCCGCGCCCGTTGTCGGAGCTCACTTCAATCGCATTGGCATTCACCGCGAGCCGCGGAAAATAGGTGGCGTTGCAATCGCCGAGGCGGCTGCAATCGGGCAGCGGGACCATCGTACTGACAAACCGTGGGATGTGCGTATTTGCACCGGTTCGCACTTCACTCAACGACGAGAGCGAAGCAAAGAGAACATCCTGCCGGATCGTCGTGAAATTGCTGATGGCATTGCGATCGAGACCGAGAAATGAGGGGATCTGCGCGCTTTGCGTAAGTCCAGGGTTGGAATCGATAACCTCATAAACCGCATACGCGCTGTTGCCGTCACCCGAATAGGCGACCTCAGACAACGTGTCGAAAAAGGTCACGCCAACGCTTGGCACGGTCTGTAGCGGCAATCCACCGCCGCCGTTCGGATCGGCATTGGCGACCCGCACCAACAGCAGCGCTTTCGATCCACCGTCGTATTGGCCCCCATTGGCAGGCCTGCCATAGTCGCCCGTCGAAGTAGGCGCGACGGCATCGTTCCCTGCAATGAATGTGGGCGTAAAGATGCGTGCGCCTTGCGGAAGTCCACCGTAACGCACGATGAAGCGGGTTCCTGAACTCGCGTTTTGGCCAGTGAAGTCGCCCAGCGTTCCGAAAGCCGTGGGAAAGCCCTCTGTGATGCGTGTGGTCGAGTAGAACGTGCGCTGCGAAAGGGCAGCGGTGAAACTGCCGCTTTCCGGGGTGTCGGATCCAACATAGGAACAGATCAGCGGCGTGGTGTTGGACGTGTAAAGACCGCGCTGCACGGTTCCGACGTTGAATCCGTTGGAAAGGAACGAGACCAGCGCGCCCGCATTGAATGAGAGCGTGGCGACGATGTTGGCGACGCTGTCGGGGTTCAACTGCGTCGCGGCGGCGCGGACGTTCTGGATCTTGAGATCGACGCGACCCTGGCTCGACAGTTGGATCGTGAGTCCGGGCCAGACGAGTCCGCCGGAAGTGGATG
>CAZCPL010000117.1:14972-16809 GCA_964500255.1 uncultured Solibacteraceae bacterium
GAGATTGCCGAGGATCGTGGCGTTGGGCTGTCCGTTAAAGCAGTTGAGGCTGATGTCACCCGTGCGTTCGGTGATGCCTTCGGCGCGAACCAGCGGAGGGTTAGCGGTAGCCTGGCAGGCGAGGATCGAACCCTGCTGTCCGAAGAGCGACGCGGGACCCAGAAGGAACCCGAAAATTACGAAGAAGCGCATCGCGGCCACCACCTTGCTTCAGAGTACAGCCATTTGTATGACAAAGTCCATGAGGGGAAATCCTTGATTGTCCTATAAATCAATCACTTGCGGAAATGTTCTAGACCCTGGAATCGGGATTCCCATTTGTGAAAAGGCCCGCCGGTCTCGATCCGGGACACTGTCTCCGTGCACAAGTCTCTGGCGAGATAGCGTTCGAGAGTAATTTTGCTCGGCATCGACATTTGAGGAGCGCCGCGCTGCGCGCTGGATCCAAATCAGCGCCTTACGGAGCGAATAAAGTGAGCGATTGTGGCGTGCAAAACCGCATGGGTGAATAGAGACACCTCATGCCGAACGATTCCATTCCTCGCTTTTCTCACCTGCGTGTCTTGCTTGACTTCAAACTGACAGAGACTTTGGGCACGATGCTGCGAAAGCCTTTAGTGAAGGCTCTCCCGGCCAATTCGAACGCCGGTCAAAAGCCTTCAGCCCTCCTGCGGAACTGGAACGACGATCTCGATGTTTTTGAATCGGTGACCGAAGAGGAACTGGTGCAGATTGAGCGGATGCTTGTGATGCGGATTGGTTCCGGGCCGGAGGATGGTGTGCCATCGAGGATGTAGTTGGCACTCGACCCACGACCCGCCATTCCCAGGCGCAGTCTACGCTTCATAGCGCCGTCATTGCAGTCTAGTTCGCCCGGGCCTCAAATTCCGTAACCTCGCCCGCGCGGACATCCATGGCAATCGTTCGGAAAATCTCTTCCTCTGAGACCCGATCCAGAAAGCGGATCCGATACCGGCCTGCAGGAAGGTCGACAAAACCAAAGAAACCCGTGCCGTCGGTGGACATCCGCCGCGGTGCGAACTCCGCCCCATCGTCGGCCTCGAGAACTGCCGTTACGCCATCGGCGTCGTCTGCGACGAGCCAACCCATCGCGCCGCCTCGTTGGGACATCCACGGCATCGATTCCTGCATTTTCGAAACAACCGCGGGCATGCGATCCGCAACCGCGCGATAGAACTGCTCGTTGGGTTCAATGGGAAATCCCCGCGCATCCAGGATGTTCGTGCTGGCATAGCTGTAAAGCGCAACGCCCAAGCCCCGTTCCCGCACGCGATCCATCTGCACCATCGAATCGGAGATGGAATTCAGATAGGATCCCAAACCCGCGAAGATCCGGCGGTTGTACTGGCGGTCTTTGTAATAATCCAGCCAGCGCGTCAGGAAACCCGCATTCGCCGGTTCGCGAAAGTAGCTCATCGGCATGGCGAGATCGAGCAGGCCCTCTTCAAGCCAGCCGCGCCAATCCTGAAAGACGCGGGAATACGCGTCGAGCGCGCGATAGCCTGCGTCGTTCACGGGCCCGTTGCCCCAGGTGATCACGGCGGCGGAAACCACCGCCTGCGGCTTGATCGCGTGGACGCGCAGAGAAACCTGGCGCACAAGATCGGTCACCTGCCGGCGGCGGAACTCCGCGAAATTGGTAAGCCCCAAGCGCTCGAACCGCTCCAGCGCCACCTGATTGTAGCCGAACGCGGCGGTTTCCGGATAACGCACGTAATCGAGATGAATGCCGTCGAGATCGTAGTGGCGCACTGGATCCACGATCACATCCGCGAGATAGCGCAACGCATCGGGATGCCCAGGGTCCAGCGACGTC
>CAZCPL010000118.1:0-15016 GCA_964500255.1 uncultured Solibacteraceae bacterium
TCTCGCGGACTCGCGAGTTTGCGGCGGATCGTGGGGCGGCGGATGCGTGTGGATCTCCGAATGGCCTGATCAGCGGACTGGGCAAGCTTGAGCATTACTCAAAGCGGATCCCAATGGATGTGAATCCGGCACAGTCGCATATGTTTATCATTAAGCCATTCTCGAGCGCCTCGCTCGCGAATCTGTTTTCGACGCATCCGGAGACGGGCGACCGAATTGAGGCTTTGAGGAACTGGAAACCGGCAGTAGGGGCGTAGGTGGCGAGGGAAGTAAATTCTTGTGGAACTTACTTCCCCACCTCCTGCAAAACGATACAACGATTGGGCTTACCTCAACTGGCCTCGGACTGCGCCGCCAGGATTGACAGTAGTGTGCAAATTGATGTAAAACCTCTCAGGCGACACGACGATACCGCTCGCGGCATCCAGAGCCACGCCCTCATAGACTCGAGCGCTGCGCGAGATATTGCCATGTCCGTTCGCGCTCACCACCGTATTCGTCCCGCTCAAACCCGAATCGATACGGACCGGTCCGTTCACTCCCCCGTCGCCCTCGTGAATGTGGAGGCCCGTGAAAGTGACATCGGCGGCTGGAAATCTATAGTTCACGTCGAAATTCACCAGCGCCGCGCTGATCATTCCGTCGCTACCCAGTTGCCCCAAGCCCGTCACCCTGGCCACTCCCGTGGCGTTGAGATTGGAGATCACCGGCACCTCGTTGGTCGGCAGCATTGTCACATCGAACTGCAAGGCCACCGGCTGGCTCAGTTGTCCGCGGATCAAGCCGCCCGGGAACGCCACGGTGTGCATATTCACGTAGAACATATTCGGAAATCTCGACAGTTCGCCCAATAAAATTTCGTTCGCCGCACCCGCTGGGTATTCAATGACATAGGTGGCGGTTCCGCGGCCGTTCTCAGGGGTCAATAGCGGGGCAGCGGCGCTGATTCCGGTGTTGATGACAACTCCAGCATTGACGTCGGCTCCACCTTGATGGATGTGGAGTCCAGTAACCGTCGTCTGCTCGCCGTAGTTGTAGTCGACTTCGAATGTCACCGATCCGGAGTTGAACTTGCCTTGGCCGTCGAATCCGCGCACGACTGTAATGGCCGAAGCACCTGCAGCCATGGAAGTCGTGATTGCGGGGATTTCATTCGCCGGGCTGAGTTTCGTGATGAACTGGCTCACCAGTGTGGCGTCCACCTGACCGCGGATCGCGCCACCCGGAAATTCGGTGGTGTGCAAGTTGACATAGAACGATGACGGATCCGCGACCATATCGCGCAATGCGAGCAGCGCCGCCGTATCGGTGGGCAGAATCTGCGCTTGACGGGAGATCACTCCGATACCGGTCTCGCTCAGCACGGTCGCCGTGCCGCCAATGCCCGTGTTGATCAACACTGGACCGTTGATTCCCGCAATGCCGCGGTGAATGTGCAAACCGGTAAACGTCTGGTTCGCCGGAAACGTATAGCGGATCGTGAAGTCCACGGATCCCGACACGATTTGGCCAGTCGCGTCTTTCACGACGCGGGCTCTGACGTCGGCCGTGCCTCGTGCGTCAATCTGGGCTGCGGGGACCTCGTTGGTGGTGAGCAATACCGCCCGATAAACGATCGATTCTGAGCTCTGTGCGAGAGCGGCACAGGCCAGTAGTGGTAAAAGAAACAGTTGTCTCATTGTGAGCCAAGACTATCACATTATGAGCGCCTGATAAACCGAGGTCATGAACTTCGGCTGGATATCCGTGGCATTGGGCATCAACTGGATCATCAGTACTACGACCATTCCGCTTTTCGGATCCACCTGATAGGTCGTACCGTACGCCCCACCCCAACCGAACGCGCCCATGCTGGCCATGCCGCTTGCGCCATAGCGATCGACGGTTTCGAAGCCGAATCCAAAGCCGAGGCCGGTGGAAGAGTGCAGCGCGCCAGCCTGATTGGTGGTCATCAACTGCACCGCTCGCGGACCAAGAATCCGCACGCCATCCACAGCGCCATTCTTGCGAATCATTTCGAGGAAACGCGCATAGTCGCGTGCCGTCGCCGTCAAACCCGCGCCGCCTGCGAAGCTCTTGCGAGGCCCATCAATGTAGTGGCCTTGGCCTTTGGATCCTTCGGGCGCGCGAACCGCTTTGCCTTCGGCATTGCTCATGTAAACTGCGGCAAGGCGTTCGCGTTCCGTCCGCGGGACATAGAAGCGTGTGTCCTTCATGCCCAATGGACCAGTGATGCGCGTTTGGATGAACTGATCGAGCGGCATACCGGAGGCTTTCTCCACAATGCATCCCAGGATGTCGGTGTTATATCCGTAGACGTATGCTTCGCCAGGCTGCGCGACGAACGGCAGAGTTCCCAGGCGTTCCATGGTTTCGCAGACCGGTTCGTCTTTGTCGGCGGTGTACCAGCCGTTGCCCGCTGCGGGGCCGAGTCCCTTGGCTTCGTACATCGCAGAGATGTGGGCTTCGCGTCCGTAAGAGATGCCGGCGGTGTGAGTGAGCAAATCGGCAATCGTGATCGGACGTTTGGCATCGACGAACTTGAAGAGCGCGCCGTCTTTCACGGCAACCGTGGTCTTCTTGAAAGACGGGATGAAATTGCCCGCGCGCTCGTTGATGCCGATCTTGCCCTCTTCGATCAACGCCATGATCGCGGTGCTGGTGAGCGCCTTGGTTTGCGAAGCGATGCGAAAGAGAGTGTTGGTGGTCATCTTGCGCTCGGCCTCTTTATCGGCCCAGCCGAAGGCGCGCTCATACACGGGTTTGCCATCGCGCAGGACGAGGGCGACCGCGCCTGCGATCTGTTCGCGATCGACATAGCCCTTGAGCAAGCGGTCGATGCGGGCGAGGCGGTCCGCTGGAAGGGCGGCTTCTTTCGCGGGCGCGGACTTCTTTCCTGCCAGGGGCGGCGTGGCGGCAGGCTGTCCGAAGAGGCAAATGACGGCGCAAAGAGCGGCCAAGGGAAAAGGAATTCGAAATTTCATCTTAAGCAGTGGGTTCCCGGACGATGCTATCACGATGGCCGACCTTGATCGAGTACGCGAGAGAACGGAGCAAAGGGCTTGACGTTACTTCAATACAGAAAGATGCTCGCCCCAAGGCCCCACTTCCTGCCGGTAACGCTTCGCGTGCGCCGTCCATGTCGCAAAAGTTGACGGACGGTCACCGGGCCGAAAGCCGGATGCGTTCCTCTCAACAAGAGATGCTCCGGTTGCAGGCTGAGGGCGCGCAAGCGTTCGAGGCTGTGTTGGCGCAGGGCCGCAAATTCATCGAGCAACGCGCTGAGCGACTTTCCATCGCTGTCGCGGAACTGCGCCTCTCGATCGAAAGGTTCAAACGACCGACTCTCGCCGTGGATCAGGTGACCGACGACCACGTTCGGGCTCCACGTTCCAGGACCCTCGGTTGCCATGATCCACTCGTCCGGCAACCCGCGCAACAGCGCGTTCAGCGTTGACGGTGTGCGTGTGAGCACCGCCAATGAGTCGTCCACAAAATCCATCGTATGATTGATCCTGTGTCACGCCTGTTGGTCTTCGCGTTTTTGGCCGCCTCCGGATTCGGACAAGAGGTCGCAGCCCCGCCCCGCTTCGCCGAGGCCATCGATGCTTTTGTCTCCGCCGACCGCTCCGCACCACCACCGCAAAAGGGGATCCTGTTTATCGGCAGCAGCATCTTCCGCCAATGGATCACCGTTGCCGAAGACATGAGCCCACTGCCGGCCTTTAACCGCGCTTTCGGAGGCTCCCGCACAGCGGACATCCTCACGCATATGGATCGCGTGGTGCTGCCTTACGATCCCAAAGTGATCGTCTATTATTGCGGCAGCAACGATATCAACGCCAACGTTTCGCCAGAGGAGATCGCGGCCAACTTCCGCACGTTTGTCGATCGTGTGCATCACAAGCTGCCGGAAACGAAGGTGCTGTATGTCGCGATCAATCGCGCGCCGCAAAAGCGCGACCGTTGGACGGACGTGGATACCGCCAATCGTCTGATTGAGGAATACAGCAAGAGCGACGCGCGGCTGAAGTTTATCGATGTAAATCCGGCGCTGTTCGATGCCAGGGGCGAGCCTCGAATGGAGCTTTACGTAAAGGATCAGCTCCATTTCAAGGCTCCCGCCTATCGCGAGTTTACGCGGATCATTCGGCCTGCGGTGGAAGCGGCCTGGCACTAGCGCCTGGTGCGAATTCCTTACCACAGGCACGCTCCTGAACAAGCGATTCCCAGTTTCGGACACCTCCCGCCTCCCCGCGAATCGCTATCCTGGGACAAACTATTGATTCTACGCAGCATCGCATACAGCCCGCACTCTGGCAGGCGGCGTGCCCTTAGAACAGAGGAGCTTCTCCGAAAATGGACGTCAAACGCGAAGGCATTGCGAAAAAGAAACTGATCCGGCGCATTATCCTCGGCGCACTGGTGCTTGCCGCCATCCCGGTGATCACCGTTGGGCTCAATCGCCTTAAGCCCGCCGCGCCCAGCGTTGAGATGTCCACCGTCTGGCCCGACACCGTCAAGCGCGGACTCATGGAACGCCAACACCGCGGCCTCGGAACCTTGGTTCCAGAAGAAATTTTGTGGATCCCCGCGCAGTTTGAAGGACGCATTGAGAAGATCAACCTCCGCCCCGGTGCCGAAGTCCGGCCAGACACCGTTTTGATGGTGCTGAGCAATCCCGACATGGAACTCTCGGCCAACGATTTCGAATGGCAGATCAAGGCCGCCGAAGCGGGTTACACCGACTTGCGGGTGCGGCTCCGCACACAGAAGCTCGAGCAGCAATCGACGCTGTCGCGGGCAGAGTCCGAACACACGCAGGCCAAACTCACCAAAGATCGCGATGAAGAACTTGCCAAGCTCGGCCTCAAGCCCGATCTCGACATGAGGCTGTCGGTCGCCAAGTTTCAGGATGCCGCCAAGAAGTTCGACAACGAGAAACAGAAGCTCGACATTATCAGCGAATCGATTGACGCGCAGCTTGCGGTGCAGAAGGTGCAAATCGAGAAGCTCAAGGCCAGCTTCGCTCTAAAGAGCAAGCAGGTATCGCAGTTGGTGATCCGCGCCGGTGCCTCCGGCATCCTGCAGGAACTCAGTCTGCAAGTCGGCCAACGCGTGGCGCCGGGCCAGATGTTGGCCAAGGTCGCCCAGCCCTGGAAGCTCAAAGCGGAACTCAAAATTGCCGAAACGCAGGCAAAAGATATTCTCATTGGACAGACAGTGCAGATCGATACACGGAACGGAATCATTCCTGGACGCGTAAGTCGTATAGATCCGGCTTCTGTAAATGGAACCGTCACGGTGGATGTCCGGCTCGAAGGCGAATTGCCGAAAGGCGCGCGTCCCGATCTCAGCGTCGATGGAACGGTGCTGATCGAACGGTTGAACGACGTTGTCTATTGCGGGCGTCCCGTATTCGGACAGCCGAATTCGACCGTGCAATTGTTCAAGATCGACCAGGATGGCAAGGGTGCCACCAAGGTGAAAGTGAAATTTGGACGCACTTCCGTCAACACCATCGAGGTTGTGGACGGTCTAAGAGTTGGTGACCGCGTGATCCTCTCGGACATGTCCCAGTGGGATTCTCAGGACCGCATCCGGCTGAATTAAGGAATGAAACTATGAGCGAATCATTAATCAAACTCGACGGCGTGACCAAGGTCTTTTTGACCGACGAAGTGGAAACCCACGCGCTCGCCGGCATCCACATGGACATCAAGAAGGGCGAGTACATCTCGATTTCAGGACCCTCGGGCTGCGGTAAGTCGACGCTGCTGGCAATCCTCGGATTGCTCGATTCCCCCTCAGACGGCGCTTATACGCTGAATGGGCGTGCCGTGCAGGGACTCAAACTGAGCGAGCGCGCCCGTATCCGCAACCGAGAAATCGGCTTCATCTTCCAGGCATTCAACCTGATTGGCGATTTGACGGTTTACGAAAATGTCGAACTCCCGCTGACTTATCGCGGCATGGGCGGCGCGGAACGCAAGAAGCGCGTGCATGAGGCGCTCGAGCGCGTCGGCATGTCGCATCGCGTGAAGCACTATCCATCGCAACTTTCAGGCGGTCAACAACAGCGCGTTGCTGTCGCTCGCGCCCTGTGCGGCGATCCGTCGATTCTGCTCGCTGACGAGCCGACCGGAAACCTCGATTCCGCCAATGGCGAACAGGTCATGGACCTCATGCGCGAACTGCACCGTGCCGGATCCACCATCTGTATCGTGACGCACGATCCACGCTACGCCCGTTACGCCGACCGCACCATCCGGCTATTTGACGGACGCATCGTGGAAGAAAGTGTGGAGGCGGCGTAAGATCCGCTTCGGATCGGACGTCTAACGGGTATGCGGAAACATCCAGAAGTCTTTGCTCTACTCGCCATCGGACTCGCTCTATTCGCAAACATGGGTCTTGAGGCCGGTCTGCGGCGCGCGCAGAAAGAGAGCTTTCGCATCCGACCGCTGATTCATCAGGTGGAAAACGTCGATTTCGACCGTGCGGCGGAAGAAGCCGTTGGGATTGCGGTGCGTGAAGTGCTGCGAGAAGTCCTTCGATGATCCAACTGAGAAACATCGAAAAGTATTTCGAACACGGTCCGACCAAGACATTTGTACTGCGGCGAATCAACCTTGACATCAAAGAGGGTGAATTCGTGTCGATTATGGGTCCGTCGGGTGCTGGCAAGTCGACTCTGCTGCATTTGCTGGGCATGCACGATACGGCGTGGACGGGCGAGTACAACTTTCTCGATCACGCCGTACATAAGATGAAGAAGAATGACCGCATGGAGATTTACAAGCGGTACTTTGGCTTCGTCTTTCAGAGCTATCATCTTCTCGACAGCTTGACCGTTTATGAGAATCTCGAGATTCCGCTCTCTTATCGGAATATGAAAAAGGCCGAGCGCGACGCCGTGGTTTGCGATGTGCTCGACCGGTTCCGCATGGTGGGCAAGAAAGATCTGTTCCCCAGCCAGCTATCCGGTGGGCAGCAGCAGTTGGTGGGTATTGCCCGTGCAATGGTGGCGAATCCGAAGGTGATTCTGGCGGATGAGCCTACCGGAAATCTGCACTCTTCGCAGGCCAAAGAGATTATGGAAAAGTTCAAAGAACTGAACTCCGGCGGCACCACGATCATTCAAGTGACGCACTCGGAATCGAACGCCTCCTATGGCAATCGAGTGATTGAACTCGTCGACGGCTGGATCACCCCGTAGCCGAGTTCCCACACAACGTCGGCGGCACAGTAATCCCAATCAGCCGCAGGTAGGACTATTCCCCCTGGCTGAAGAGGAATCTGTCCTAGTGGCATTCGGTGCCAAGTCTCGTCGTGGCCACGCAGGACAGCGGTCAGGGGGAAAACAACTACCGGCGATGGCTCGAAAACGCTACGGACTCACGTTTTGTCAGGCCTCGGGGCAACAGCGCGGGTTCGATGGCGACACAACCGAACGCTGGCGGGTAAGTTTCGGCTCTACAACGCAGAATTCAACCCTAATGGTGACCCCAAACCACGGCTCGATCGGATGGATGGCGCAGCGGATGACCTTTGTGGCAGCAGCGGCGAGCCAGATCCTGCAAATTCGTCGCTGTGGGGACTCCGTCTGGCGTGCCACCCTTCGTGATGCTCGATGGCGTGGCAATGAACGATGTCACTCGCACGGCCACCGCCGAGCCGTTGGCGTTCGCACGGATGGAAGCGCCGATAGAAAGCAATGAAGGCTTTCGTTCTTGATGTCCTGCGGCTCTGCGTGTGGTTAGTCATCCTAATGGCAATCTTCGTGCCGCTGGAACGTAGGTTCGGCCTCCGGCGGCGGCAGAAATTGTTTCGCAAAGCATTTGGCGTGGATGTGGCGCTGTACTTTCTCAGTAGTTTGTTGCCCAAACTGCTGCTGGTTGCGCCATTGACATTGCTGGCTGGCGTGCTGCATTCCCACTCCCCAGGCGGATTTTATGAGTGGGTGGGCGCTTTGCCTTTTTGGTTGCGGGTGTCGGCGGCGTTTGTGGTGGGTGAAGTCGGGGCCTATTGGGGCCACCGTTGGTCGCATGAGAGTCCGTTGTTGTGGCGATTCCATGCCGTCCACCATCAGGCGGAAGAGATGGACTGGCTGGTTCACACGCGTGCGCATCCGGTGGATATTCTGTTTACGCGGTTGTGCGGGTTCGTTCCTATTTATTTGCTGGGACTTGCGCAGCCGTTAGGGCAGACTGTCGACCTTACCCCCGCGATTGTGACGATCGTCGCGACGATTTGGGGGTTCTTCATCCACGCCAATCTGGATTTTCGGCTGGGCTGGCTGGAGTGGCTGCTGGCATCGCCGGCGTTCCACCATTGGCATCACTCACGGGGGACCGATGCCGCAAGCACTCGCAACTTTTCGCCGATGTTGCCTTGAGTCGACCGTTGGTTCGGTACACACTACCTACCCAAGGATCGCTGGCCGAGCGACTATGGCGCTTGACCCGGAAGCGGCAACGTAAGCGCTTCGAGCCGGACAAGGTTTGCCATGGCTTCGCCGGTTGAGTTTCCGCACATTTCGAGTGAAGCGGCCAGGCTTGAGCAGACGCCCGGACGTTCAGATTTGCCCAACAGTTTACAGTGGCACATTTCATCCAGTTGAATGCATCGCACGCCCGCGGGCTTGCCATCCGGCATCCCCGGAATTGGCGACGAAATCGAAGGTGCGATGCAACAGGCAGCGCACCCAATCCGACAATTCACTTGTAGTGGATCTCGAACGGCTTGTTCGTGAGAAACAGCACCGTGACATCGCCATCCGCTGTCGCGCCATGTTCCATCGTTTCGCCCTCTGGAAACCAGACGAAATTCCCAGGCCCAAACGCGCCATCGTGCGTCTGCAAAACGCCCTCGATCACGTACATGCCATGCGCGCAGGGATGCGTGTGCGAGACGTTGATCACCCCCGCCGGATAGCGCACAATGCGAACCTCCATCCCCGTGTCAGGATCCTCAATCAGGTTCTTACGAAACAGCGTTCGGCCGAGCTTTTCATTGGGACGCGGTTCCCATGGCAGGGCATTGGTATCGAAGGCGATCATCTCATTAGCTTAAGCGGTTTTGTGAGTACTGGTTTGCCAGGCCCATCGCGCCTCCGGGCTGGTGAGTGCCACGATACACAATCCCCTATTTTACCGCCATGCTGTTGCTCTTGCTGATCGCACCGAAGCCGGATGCGATCAAGCCGCCACGTTCGAAAGCCCAGACTTGGTTCGATTCCTTTCGCGCTTATCCCGCGTCGACCATCGACCCCAGCTATACTTGGCGCGCCGCAGCGTCGACCGCAAAACGCAAGCGCCCCGCGATCGCCGCGCAATGGACCTTCCTCGGACCCCAGAACCTACTTCACGACAACCTCTACGGCTCGCCGGTCACCGCGGGCCGCGTCAACGCCGTGCTTTCCATCAAAAATGCGATCTATGCCGGCGCGGATCGCGGCGGCGTGTGGAAATCCATCGACGAGGGCGAAAACTGGCGTCCACTCACCGACCACCTGCCATTTCCGGCGATCACCGCGCTCGCTTCCGACGGTGCCAACCTCTATGCAGGCACTGGGCACGGAGCCGTGCTCGTTTCGCCCGATGGGGGAGAGTCATGGGACTTCACCCCCGTACCCGGCCCACGCGTTACGGCTCTGATCACCGGCACAAACGCGCTGTTTGCAGCGGTCGAATCTGCCGGAATCTTGCGATCCAAAGACGCTGGCAGGACATTCGTGAATGTCCTGCCGCTGGCCTACGCATCCTCTTTGGTATCCCACGAAAACACGATATACGCTGCAGCTTCACTGAAACAGCAGGGCGTCTATCGATCCACAGATGCCGGCGAAACCTGGACCAAACTGAGCGCCCCAACTGGGACAATGCTACGGCTCGCGTTGGCTCCTTCGAATCCGCGCATCTTGTATCTCTTGGCGAACTCGACCGCCAGACTTGAAGGACTCTATCGTTCCGAAGACGGAGGCGATACCTGGATCGGCATCCGCACGCGATTTCCTGAAAATGTTTGCGCCACCATTTACGGGCCTTGCCCACCACTCGACGTCCTCGCGGTCGATCCGCACGACGACCGCACCATCTTTGCAGGCCGCGTCTGGCTCTTTCGTTCCACCGATGGGGGCGAGCACTTCGAGGATCTCAACAAGAGCCCGCGAGGGGTGGTTCCGCATGTCGACCATCGCGCGCTGGCTTTTTCGCCCGATGGCAGGACGCTCTTCGACGCCAACGACGGCGGCATTTGGACCTCGCCCGTCCGCAACCAAGACTGGCGTCATCTGAACTCCACACTCGGCATCACGCAGTTCTATCCCGGCATGTCGTTGCATCCGGTTGACGAACGGCAGATTCTCGCTGGAACACAGGACAACAGTTTTGTTTTATGGCGGGATGGCGTGTGGAAGTCAGGATTCACCGGTGATTTCATGTGGACGCAGATCGATCCGCGCAAGCCTTCGACAGCGTTCGCGGTTCTCTATCCGGGACGCGAGATGGTGATCCGCACGCGCAACAACTGGGAGGATTTCAACTTTCTCGCCAATGGCATCGATACCGAACGCGCGCCTTGGGTTTCGCCGTTGGAAATGGATCCCGCGAATCCTGACCGGCTTTACTTTGGCACCGTACGCGTCTTTCGCACCGACAATCAGGGCGACCGCTGGCAGCAGATTTCCGGCGATCTCGGAACGATCACAGCGTTGAGTGTCGCGCAGCGCGACAGCACGCGAGTTTATGCGGCGGTGAACAATGGGATCCACGCCTATCGCGGAGGCACGAACTGGGAAAAAATCGGCGCGCCTGCGACGCGCAATGTCTCGCGCGTGATCGCTCGCGATGCGGAACTGTTCGTCGCTTATTCAGGGTTGCGCTCGACCGACGGCAAGGGACACATCTACTACTCGCCGGACGCCGGCGCGACCTGGATAGATCGCACGGCCCAACTGCCGGATTGTCCAGTGAACGACCTGCTCTTCGATCCAGTTCACGAAGATGTCCTGTTCGCCGCCACCGATCTCGGGGTCTTTCGCAGCGGTGATCGCGGCCTGTCTTGGGATCCGCTGGGCGACGGCTTGCCCGTAACCACAGTGAGCAGCATCCGCATCCACGGCCCCTCCAGGAAGCTCCGCGCGGCTACCTACGGTCGCGGCATTTGGGAAATTCAACTGCCGTGAAGAAGGGTGCACCGCTTGTCCCACAGATGGGACATCATTCGCGAATACGGACAACTCGCACTGGACATCGGTGTCTTTTTGCTGTAGCCGATCACCAAAAGCAGTCCTTCAAACATTCTTTGGAGGGGTCCTCGCGCCGGAACGTTAGTTGGGGAAAGGGAAGTTCCCGCGCGAGGACTTTGCTGCTGTCAGTTGTTATAAAGACGTACGCATCGGCCGCTCGTCTTGTTCCGGGATTGAATAATTTTTCTCACCGCGTCACAATGGGAGAACTGTGATGCCACTTCACCCCCTCCGTCAGCTGGCAGCCGCGTTGCTGATTGTGTCCCTTACAGGATGCACCACCGAGGCTCCCAAACCAGTCGTCAAGAAGCAGGAAGAGCCTGCCGTTCCGATCACCGGCCGCTCTGCGTTCTACAAGATGCTTCCATCCGCCAAAACCTGGGCGGGAGACTGCAAGGGCATCCAGATGGAAAGCATCCAACTCAAAGGCGTGGACGCCGAACCCGGCAAGGCTGCAGCCTGGCGCGCGATCTTCGTTTCGGAATCCAAGGGCCGCATGAAGACCTTTCTCTGGTCGGCCACCGATGCCGAAGGCGGCTACCGCAAAGGCACCTGGGAAGGATCTGAAGACTCGTTCCGCGGCCGCATGGGCCAGGCCGCACCTTTCTATATGCAGGCGCTGCTGCACGATTCCGACGAAGCCTACAAAGAAGCCCTCACTAAAGAAGACGCCTTTCTAAAGACCGGCGAGAAGACCTCGATCAACTTCCTGTTGGAATTCACTCCCCGTCATGCCAACCTCGCGTGGCGCGTGCTTTGGGGCGAGACCGTGGGCACGGCACGCTATTCGGTGTTCGTCGACGCCAGCACCGGCAAGTTTCTTGAGAAGGGGCGGTAGGCACTGTTTCCACGAGCGCTCGCCCTCGCAGTTTTCGCTCTGTCAGTGTGGCGGGCCGCGACTCTCTCGATCACGATCGACGAGGCTTACACCTACAATGAGTTCTCTGCGCTCGGCCTGAATGGTATCTTCGAGCACTTCGACGCCAACAATCATGTTCTGCATTCGGCGCTCGCTGCCGCTTCCACCTGGGCGTTCGGCATCTCGGAATTTGCATTGCGGATCCCAGCTTTGTTCGGAGGCGCTCTGTATCTGTGGGCGCTGCTGAGGCTGATCGAGCGCAGTTACTTTCGCGGACATCGCTGGCTGCAATGGCTGGTGTACGCCGTGCTGATCTGCAATCCGCTCACCTTGGATCTCCTCTGCGTCGCCCGTGGCTACTCGTTGGCGCTCGGCTTTCTCGCCTTTGCACTGCTCAAACTGTTCGACTTCAGCGCTCACCAGAGGTTCGCGGATCTCAAATGGATGAGTTTCGCCCTCGGACTTGCCACCGCGGCGAACCTGTCGTTTGCTTTCGCCGCGATCGCCACGGCAGGCATCGCCGTCGCTCTTGTCCTCAAGTTGGGATTCTGGCGGCACGGCGTTGTGGCGGCTCTCGTACCCGGGGCGATCGTGGCGTTTCTGCTGCTGGTGTTGCCTATGAGCAAGGCCGAACGCAATAGCTTCTATTGGGGTGCGGCGACCATCTCCGATTCGGTCGAAACCACCTCCAATCCGCTGTTTCAGCACCGCCCTGAAGATGCAGGCCCTTTCGGATCGTGGCGGATGATCAAGCGGTTTCGCGTCCGGTTCGTGCCCTTCGCGATGATCATCCTCGTCGCCGCAACGCTGCGCTGGCTTCTGCGAGGCGAGCGTACTGAACTGATGCTGCTGTCTTCGATCTTTCTGCTGGCGCTGTTTGGATACTGGCTGGCGCATGTCTGGCAGGGCGTTCCGTATCCCAGCGAGCGCACGTCCACGCCGGTCATTCTGTTCTTCTTTCTCACCTTTGGCGGGACGCTGTCTTATCTGATTCGCTATCGCTGGGCGACGGCTTTGGCGGTGGTTCCGTCGGCGCTGATCTTCATCGCGATGCTGGTGCAAGCGGGTCAGCAAGTGGATCCGCGCTATCAGTGGGCCTGGTATAACGATCAGGACAACCGCAGAGTCGCCGCACTCGTGGCGAGCCATCGCGTGAAATCGGTGAGCACGCATTGGATGATACACGCGCAGATGGAATTCTATCGTTTGGCTGGTGTGCTTCCGCTGGTTCCGGAACGGCTAAATCGAGTTCCGGGGGATGATCCTCCGCTCACCGGCCACGACGCCTATGTGCTCTACAAAGCCGACGCCGCGCGGGTCGCCACTTTCGGACTCGAAATCGCCTACAACAACCCTGTCACGGGCGTGATGGTGGCGTTTCCGATCAGGCGTTGAGCCCGTGATATCCCAGAAACACGCGCAGTCGATCTTCACCCATGTGCCGCGCCAGTGAATTTCGGTCCGCTTCGCGAAGGTCCACCAGTATCAGACCATCCAGGCAATCTCCAAACGATTTGTCGACGTGAAACGCCAGGATCCGGCCGCCCAGCTTCGCATACTGCCGCAACAACACTGGCGCGCCTTTGCCTTCGATTTCTTTAATCACGTTCGATAACGCATCGGCGGAATGAATCAGGGCGGCGATACTCTTCAATTCGGCGGCGTTGCCCAGGGGTAGCGGCATCGACCGGAACGGCCTTCGTGGGCGGACCAGCCTTCTCAATGGATCACTCTCGCTATGTCGGGTCCAATACTCGTGAATCATCTGTAGCGAAGGCAGACTGTAGTCGCTGCTGATGCTCACCGCCCCGAACAACATCGGGTGATCGGGATGGTTGGCCGCATAGCGCGTGATCGCACGCCACAGCACGAGCAACGGTGCAAAGTCTTTCTGATACTCGATGCGCACGAAGGATCGACCCAATTCGATCGCTGGCCCAAGATCGCGAAAGAAGCGCGGGTCGAAGCGGAAGAGTGTGTTTGTGTAAAGGCCTTCGATTCCGCGTTTTTGCAGGATCAGAGAAGTGCGCGCGAGGCGGTAGGCTCCGGCGACTTCCTGCTTTTGCTCATTCCACAAGAAGATGTGCTCGTAGTCGAGATCGAAGGAATCGATGTCGGCCGCGTTGCCGGTTCCTTCGCCGGCGGCGCGAAACGCAGCTTCGCGCAAACGGCCGATTTCGGTGAGAATCCCTGGAATCTGGCGAGCCCGGGCAAGGTAGGCAGTGAATCCGCCCTGTTCGGCGAGCTTGCTTTCGGGCTGCAGCGCCAGGACCTCCGCGGCAAGACCGGGCAGCGGAGTACTGTCGATTGGCGCAAACTGTGTCGCCATTTGCGCGAAGGCCGTCCGCCGATGCCGAAGCAAATAGGTGCGCGTCCGCAGGTATTCGGTTTGTTCCTCTGCACTCGAAAAGGTTTTTAATTCAGTCGCCGCGATCTTCGACCCGATGCGGACCTCTACGGAAGTTCCGCGCCTGTTGATCAATTCCGCGGGAAGCCTGGCCGTTCTCAATAGTGGATGAACCATCCCTGCCAAGTGAAACGGAACGCTGTTCTGGCCACCGAAGAAAATTGGAACAACAGCGGCGCCGGTTTTTGCGGCGAGGCGGGCGGGCATCGTGTTCCACATCGTATCGGTCACGCTCGACCGCTTCCAATCCCAGGCGGAAACCACTCCCGCCGGAAAAACAACCAACATCCCGCCTTTTCGAAGCCACTGGATGGAATCGACGATGGCGCGGGAATTCTTGCTGGCGCCTCCTTCGAAGACATCGACCAAAATGCAGTTTTCGCTCGACTCCGGAACCGACCCGAGGAGCGAATTGGCGAGAATCTTGATGTCCTGCCGAACCTCGCGCAACAGGGCGTCGATCACGACCCCATCGGGAATCCCGGACGGATGGGTGGCC
>CAZCPL010000118.1:15026-16616 GCA_964500255.1 uncultured Solibacteraceae bacterium
CCACCACGACCGGGCCAGTCTGCGGGATCCTGCGGAGGTCCTCCGGGGCGGCGCTAAAACGTATTTGTAACGCATCGAGAAGCCTTACAGAGAACGCCCGGCTGTCTCGATCGCCCGCTGTAGAGGCCTGCCGAAGCAAGCCGTTCAGTACATCGAGACCTGTGAATTTCTTCAGCGCCTCCAGCACGGGAGCGGGGAAGTTCTGAAAGCCGGGTGGCACGAGGAAGTCCGAACGCTGCTGCATAGATCCTATTTGAGACCCTTGCTGTTCCGGGCTGAACAACAGTTGATGACAAAGCGATGAATTACAACGTTTGACACATTTCTGTATTCCAGTTGTCATAAAGCGCTGTTACTTTCGTATCGTTACTACTCACGACTACTCAGGTTTCACGGAATGCACTTCAGAACGATCTTTATCACCCTCCTTTTGATTTCAACGAGTTTTGCACAGCAGCAGGCGCAGATCAACGGCCAAATCTTCGATGCGGCGAACGGACAGCCCGTTCGGAACGCGTCGGTAACCGTGAAACAGAATCCTGCGCTGGCCGCGAAAACTGACACCGACGGCAAGTACCAACTCACTGTCCCCGTGGGCAAATACACCCTGCTTATAAAAGCCGAAAACTTTCTGGATGCCGAGATCGACGAAGTGGACGCAGTTGCCGAAACCCCGGTGACAGCCAGCACGGTGCTGGCCGCCAAGGGATCGGTGACCACCGTGGAGGTTACCGAAAAAATCGGTGCGGTGGCCGCGACGGCCGCTGCGATGCTCTCTGAACGCAAACTATCCGCTGTGGTGAGCGATTCGATCTCGAACGAAGAACTGCACAATTCCACCGCCAGCGACGCTGCCGCGGCATTGGAAAAAGTGGTCGGCGTTTCGATCGTCGACAATGGCTATGTCTTTGTTCGCGGCTTGGGCGAACGCTATAGCGCCACCATGCTCAACAATTCGATGGTTCCTACCACCGAACCTGAAAAGCGCGTCGTGCCGCTCGATCTGTTCCCCTCAGAATTAATTGACAATATCAAGGTTCTGAAAACCTATACGCCGGATATGCCGGGCGAATTCTCCGGCGGCCTCGTGCAGATGCAGACGGTGGAATTCCCCACCGCGAAGATGCTGCGCTTCTCGATGAGCACGGGATTCAATTCCCGCACCACCGGGCAACGCTTCGCCAGCTACCCCGGCGGTGGACGCGACTTTTTCGGCTTCGACGACGGCAACCGCGGGCTTCCGGCGGCGGTGCCCACCGACAAGCGTGTGTTTCCCGGATCTTATACGGCCGCTGAACTGCAGACGATCGGGCGGTCATTCTCGAACAACTGGGAACCGGTTTTCCGCACGTCGATGCGACCGTCACAGAGCTATTCGATTGTGGGTGGACAAACGATCAAGCGAGTCGGTATCGTCGGGGCGCTGACCTTCGCGAACCGGCCGCAGTATCAGAGCGAAACCCAGCGATACCTCCGGCAGGAAGGTACGCGCCCGGTGCTCTTCACCAACTACGAGGACTTCCGCGGCTACAACGAATCGGCGCGTATCGGTGGCGTACTCAACGTCGCCATCCGTATCAACGATGCGAA
>CAZCPL010000119.1:0-16377 GCA_964500255.1 uncultured Solibacteraceae bacterium
TTGATGACCTGTCCGGCCTTCAGCATCTCATTGGGATGCTCCAACCGCTTTTCGCGGCTGATGTCGCCAATGTGAATCATGCCTTCGATGCCGTCTCCGAGATCCACAAACGCACCGAACTTGGCGAGGTTCGTAATCGGGGCCTCGACAACCAAGCCACGTGGGTACTTCTTTTCGACTTCATCCCATGGATCGCCGAGCGCCTGCTTGAGTCCCAGACCGATACGATGATCGGCCGCGTTCACCTGCAGCACCATGGCTTCCACCGCTTCGCCCTTTTTCAGGACATCGGAGGGCTTGCGGATCTTCTTGGCCCAAGACATTTCGGACAAGTGAATGAGTCCGTCAATGCCGGGTTCGAGTTCCACGAACGCGCCGAATTCGGTCAGGCGAGCAACAGTGCCCTTGACGCGAGAGCCAACCTCATACTTGGCAGCGGCGAGCGACCACGGGTCGGGGACGAGTTGCTTCATGCCCAGCGAGATTTTCTTGGTCTGCGGGTTGATCTTGAGAATCTGTACCTGCACCGCGTCACCGACGCCAACCACATCGCCCGGCTTGGCACCGCGATCCCAGCTCATATCGCTGACATGCACCAGACCGTCGAAGCCACCGATGTCCACGAACGCGCCGAATTCCGTCAAAGAACGAACTGTGCCCTGACGGACATCGCCTTCCTTGACATGCGCGAAGGCTTCCGCCCGAGCGGCGTTCGCGGCTTCTTCGAGAACCACGCGGCGATCCACCACCACGTCTTCTTTCTCGATGTCGAGCTTGGTGATGCGGCACTGGATTTCCTGCCCGATGAGCTTTTCCATCTCAGGGACATCCTTGGCACCGGATCGCGAAGCCGGCATGAACGCGCGCACGCCGATATCGACGCGCAACCCGCCCTTCACCGGTTCGACCACTCGGCCCGCCACCGCACGCTTCTCGTCGAAGGCGGACTGGATGCCAGTCCAATCTTTAGGACGTTGCACTTTCAGCGTGGAAAGCTCGTAATAGCCCTCGGACGTCGTGCCCTTCATGATCACTGTGATTGCGTCGCCCTGCTTAACTTCGGCGTCGCCACCGTGCGATCGATATTGCGCAAAGGAGAGTAAACCCTCCATCTTGCGGCCGATATCGACGACGATGTTCTCAGGAGTCACGGAGACGACGGTCCCTTGGACGGTTTCCGCTCCGCCTTCCGAACGGTGTTCTTGTTCGAATTGGGAGAGAATATCGCCAAAGGAGGCTTCGTTCTGGCCACTTGCTGCTTGCTCCTCCGAAGGAGGCACTTGGTTATTGAGATCGCTCATGGGGAATACTAAAGACGTGTCGTTTTATTGTGTCACAACAGGCGGCTTGAGATGAAACCAAGAACCCACGATATAGGCTGGATCCTGTTCTTTGCTGCCGTGGCATGGTTCGGGCCTGTCCATACTGTGCCCGAAGTCACCATGCTCACGCTCATGGCTATCTTTCAACTACTGGAACCGCGCGTGGCCGCCTTTGCCACGCCGCGCGGTGCTGCAATCTCTATCGTAATCAAATTCGCGCTCTGTTATCTGCTTATCGGATACACCGACGGGATTCGCAGCAGCTACTACTTCATGTTGCTGCTGCCGATTCTTGCCGCCGCAACCACGCAAGAGGCCCTATTGGCGGGCCTTCTGACGTTGCTGTCGAGTTTGTCGTACCTCTCATTCGTGCTCTTTCTTAGAGAGGACGAGTTCATACCCGAAGACCAGTTGCATGAGTTGATCTTGCGAATCACTTCGCTTTGTATTGTCGGATTCTCGTCCTATCAACTGGCCGCGCAGAACCGGATCCGCGCTCGCGACGCCCAGGCCAACGCCGAAAAACTAGCCATCGCCAACAGCAATCTGCAAGCCGCGGAAGACGCCGTGCGCCGCGCAGACCGGCTCGCAGCACTCGGCCAACTCACCGCGGGGCTCGCCCATGAGCTGCGAAATCCGCTGGCGACAATCAAAAGTTCGTCGGAACTTCTCAACAAAACTTTGCCTGAGGCAAACGATGTCGCGAAAGAGGTGGCTGGGTTTATTTCCACGGAGGTCGATCGTACGAATTCGCTCATCACGCGCTTTCTCGAATTCGCACGGCCGCTCAAGTTGAAGCTTGCGGAGGTGGATGTCACGACGGTGATCGATACCGCGGTGCGAGATTTGCAGCGTCACCTCAAGACGCAAGTGCATCGCAATTACTCGCCCGACGTGCGTCCACTGGCGATCGATGCGGAGTTGATGGAACGTGTCTTTTACAACCTGATGCAGAATGCCGCGCAGGCAACTCCGTCCGACGCGAGCATCACCGTGCGCACTCGCCGGATGAAGGACAACAGCGTCGAGATTGCGGTGATCGATCGCGGTGCAGGCATCGCGCCTGCGAATATGGAGAACATTTTCAATCCGTTCTTTACGACGAAATCCGACGGCGTGGGCTTGGGGTTGGCTATTGTTTCAAAGATTGTCGACGAGCATGGCGGCCGCATCCTCGTGGAAAGCGAACCAGGAAACGGCACTATTTTTCGAGTCATCCTACCGGAAAGGCCGAAGGCTTGATCGTCCCGATGTTTCCATGTGCCCCACTTGCGCTGGATTTTCGGCCTTCCACCTACTTCGGACGCTTCGCCACCGGAATCACGAACTTCAACGCCGTGTGAGTAGTCGAGAATCCGCAAACTTTGGAATCGACCAAGCCCGCTGTATGAGCCGACACGAAGACATCCTCTTGCTTCAACGGCGCGGCTTTACCCTTTGGATACACCACCCACAAAGCCGACTTCGGCTGCAATTGCTTCGCGAGAGCAGCAACGCGCTTGAGATCGCGCGCTTCTTGTGCGGCAAGAAACACGAGATCGCTTTGCTTCGCCGGAGCCAGCAGGGCTGCGGTTTCCCGTGTGAACTGATCTTCGAATTCGCCCTCGAGATAGACTTTGGAACCTGGCTTGATGCCGAGCTTGTCGAGGCGCGTCGGCGGATTCATGATCTTCTGCGCCCACTTATCGGCAGTCGGTTCGCCGAGTTCGAGCTTTGCGGGTCCACCAACGAAGTCGAGGATCAGCACGCCGTCCTTCGTATTAACTTGGCGCAGGTCAGCGAAAGCGACCTTCAACTTGATGTCTCCACCGCGAATCAGAACATGATCGCCTTCGAGCCACGAATGGGCCTCGATCGTTTTTTTTTGAAACAGCACCTTGCAGGTGACTTCCATTCCCATAGCGCTATTCCCCCAGCTTGCTCCAAAGATGTTTGAGATACGTGTCCATCGACGAGTGATGGCCAATGAAAACGCGCGAGATGAACCGAAAGATCGGCTGCGTGACGAAGCCATCTTCTGTCAGGTGGACCTCGCAGCCACCGTCGGTGGTGGGGTCGAGTTCCCAAGTCCAGGTGCCGCCAAAAGGCAACGATGGATCCGAAGTCATGTGGCGTTTGGGCGGGATCGATTCCACCATGACAGTTGGTGGATCGTCCTTGCTGCCGGGCCGCCAATCCTGCGGGCCGTTGACGAGCAAGAGAAGCGCAACGGCTCCGAAGATGTAGAGGATGATTCTCATTTCTTACCCCAAGTCTTTGAGAGCACGGCTCCCGCAGCCTTGCCCAGCAGTTCGAGACCTGTAATCGCCCGATCGAGTTCCTGGATATTGAGCTGTTCTAACATTGTTGCCACGAGAGCCGGATCGAGCACTTTCTGCTGCTGCTTGAGGCGGACTCCGGCTTTGGTGAGCCGCACCTGCACACGACGCGAGTCTTCGGTATCGCGGGTGCGGCTGACGTATCCGCCTTGTTCGAGGCGATCGAGATTCAGCGACATCGTCGATGCTGTGACACCCATATGGCCGGCGAGTTGTTGGACGCCTGTTGGCTCGATGGCATCCAGATGATCGAGAATGCTCGCCTGCTGGGCACTGAGCACACGCTTGGTCTTCTCGTCGCGCACGTGCTGCAGATGGCAGGCGAGATAGATCCTGGGATAGCAGCGAATGAGCGATTCCACCGCTTGGTCAAGCGTCACATGACGAGTATACCGATTTTAGTTTGACTTGTCAAATGATTTGATTCCTCAAAGTAACGATTCGTGGTAAACCGGACCGTATGGGTGGCGAATCGTCCGAGATGGTGCTGAAGATCCGGGAGACCGTCCGCAAGATTCCGAAAGGAAAGGTGTCGACCTATGGCGCGGTCGCCGAAGCGGCCGGATATCCGCGCGCGCCTCGCATGGTGGCTCGTGCTTTGGTGGATGGGCTGGTGCCTTGGCATCGCGTGCTGGGAGCGGGCGGGCGGATCGCGCTCAACGGCAATGGAGCTTTCGAACAGCGCTTCCGGCTGGAGTCGGAGGGGGTGCGGTTTAAGGGCAATAGGGTGGATATGGCCGCGCACGAGCATCCATGGGAAAAAGGAACGAAACAGCGCCGTTAGATGTCTACCGAGTCATGCGCCAACGGATCGCATCGCTCGCCCTGGCGGTCTTTCTGAAATGGAGCTGCGGCAAGCCAGAACCGGTCGACACACCAAAACACCAGCCGCCGGATCAGCCATTCGTCAACGCCAAATCGAGGGATTGCGACTTCAACCCAGCGGAAGCAAAACACAAAGGACTGCGAGGTCGCGTGAGCGTTCGAATCCTCATCCATGACAGAGGCGTTGTCGAACAGGCATGCGCCGTCGATGGACCTGCTCCGTTGCGCGAGTCCGCTGAGACTGCAGCGAAGCCGTGGTATTTTCGCCCACACCTCCTGAACGGGAAGCCCTGGGGGAGATTCATCGAAGAGAATTTAGATTTCCAGTTTGTGATCGACCGCTAGGCCGCCGGCAGCTCAAACTGCGCAGGAGCACGCCGCCAGTAGTCTTCAAACAACCCCTTCATCGCCGCCCCGAGACCTTCGTGATCGAACATCAGCGAGGTCCAAGCTGGCTTGGTGATGACCGGATCCAACAGCGCGATCATGCCCTGCGTGCAGTCGAACAGCGCGAGCTTCATTGGCAGGGAATCCACAAAGCGAATGTTCACCCCGATCGCGATGTACTCGGCCAACCGCTGCCGATGCGCCGCGTCCAACGATCCGCACTGAAAAATGAGGCGACAATTCACTCCGCGCGTCCGCGCCTCGCGGACAAGCTGCTCATCCAAAGGATCCACGGCATATGGCGGACGCGAAAACTCCAGATACTCGCAATCCACTTCGCTCAGCATCTTACGATAGTGCGCCGCAGTTTGCCCCTTCTCGCCAACGATGCGCAGAAAATCCAGCGTGCCGCGTGCCCCCTGCCCTTCCGAATAGGTCGAACCGAGGTCGTCCACCAAACGCATCGCCATGCGTGACTGATCCGTCAGTTCCTGCTGCATCTGCTGCGACCGCCTCGCGAGGTAGGCCGGAACGGCCAATGCCGGTTCCACTGCGAAAAAGAGCTTGGTCTTTTCCTGAATCACCTGCGCGAAACCTTTCTCTACAAGTGAATCCAAAACCTCATAGATCTTCTGCCGGGGCACATGGGCACGAGCAGCAAGTTCCAGCGCCTTGAAGCGTGGATGGCCCACGAGCACCAGGTACGAACGGGCTTCATAAGCATTCAATCCGAGCTCTTGCAGGCGGCGCCAGAATCGTTGGAAATCGAGGTCTTTTAGTTCCTGCGTCATTTGAGTCCCTAGAGCATATCAAAGAAACTCTGGATTGCAAGTCCGGTAGAATGTGTTAGTGGACGAGGATCTGAGTCGACCGAATCCGGAAGAGAACGCGGCTCCGCTAGAAGGCGGAGATGCGCTGCCCGTTGCGGTAGCGACGGCGGAAGAAGAGGCTGTTCCGGAAGCTCCCGTTGCCAAGCCGGAACCGCGCAAGCAAGACGAAGAACCGACGCGCAATGTCATCGCCGAATGGACTGTGACGATTCTGCTGCTTCTGTTCGGAACAACGATGCTGGTGCAGGCATACGTCATTCCGACGGGCTCAATGAAAGATACACTGCTCATCGGTGACCATCTTCTGGTGGACAAACTCGCATATTCGCCTCCCGGCTCGGTGAGCCGCTACCTTCTGCCCTATCGGCAGGTGAAGCGCGGCGATATCATCGTATTCCGCTATCCTTTGGAGATTCACAACACGTTCGTCAAACGAGCGATTGGATTGCCGGGCGATCGGGTGAAAATCGTCGACAAGGTTGTCCATATTAACGGCAGACCGATGAATGAACCGTATAAGGTCCATCGGCCCGGCTATACCGATGACTACAAGCACTTTTTCCCTGGCAACTCATACCCGTACCTGAGGAAAGAGGCGCAGGAGATGCTGGAGCGCCATGTCGACCGAAAGACCGGCGAAATTGTGGTTCCGGACGACTGCTATTTTGCGATGGGCGACAACCGCGATGAGTCCGACGACTCGCGCTTTTGGGGTTTCGTGCCGCGCGCCAATATCATCGGTAAGCCATTGATCATCTACTGGTCGTTCGACGCACCTACCGAACATCTGCAAGACCCGTCCATCTCTCTAGAACATGTGAAGAACGTCTTATTGCACTTCTTCGACCGCACCCGCTGGCGCAGGACGTTTATGATCGTGCGCGGCTACCCGCTGGAATAACAACACACAATGGAAAAGTATCTCAACGATATCCGCGATTTCATTGCGGAATGGGCCGTGACCATCCTGATTCTGGTCTTTGGCACGACAACCTTGATGCAGGCGTTTGTGGTTCCGACGTCTTCGATGGAAAGCACCGTGATGACGGGCGATCACCTGATCGTGGACAAGCTCGCCTATTCCCCGCCCGGCTCGATCAGCCGCCTTCTGCTGCCGTATACGGACGTGAAACGAGGCGACATCATCGTCTTCAAGTTCCCGCCAGATCCTCGGCAGATGTATGTGAAGCGGGTCATGGGTGTCCCTGGCGATCGCATCAAAATCTCAGGAAAAAAAGTAACTCTCAACGGCAGGACTTTGACCGACCCTTACACGCAGCACATCGATTCGGCGGAAATACCGTATCGCGATTCTTTTCCGGATACGCCCGTTGGTGTGCCTTATGAATACATGGGACGTGTGAACGAGATGATGACGCACGTGGACAAGAACACCGGTGAACTGGTGGTTCCAGCGGAGCGCTACTTCGCGATGGGAGACAATCGCGACAACTCTCTGGACTCGCGTTACTGGGGATTTGTACCGCGCGAAAACATAATGGGCAAGCCGACCATCATCTTCTGGTCGTATGAAACGACGACCGAGAATCTCGTCGATTTCCGGCTCGAGCACTTCATCGATCTCGCTAAAAACTTCTTTTCCAAAACCCGCTGGGACCGCACGCTCAAGCTCGTTCGCGGAATTGACGTCCACTAACATGTCGAAACAAAACCACTATGGCCTGATTCTCGCAGGCGGACGAGGCACACGCTTCTGGCCACGATCGCGGCGGGCGAGCGCCAAGCAGGTGCTGCCCTTCTTCGGCGAACGCTCGTTGATCCAACAGACGGTGGATCGCTTGAGTCCCGTGTTGCCGCCGGAGCGTATGTGGATCATCACCAACGACCATCTGCGCGATGAAATCATCAAGCAACTGCCTGAGGTTCCGAAAAAGCAGATCATCGCGGAACCCGCGGCGCGCAACACCGCCCCCTGCATCGGATTGGCTGCTCACATCCTGCATTCCATCGACAAAGATGCGGTGATGGGAGTATTTCCGGCAGATCATGTGATCCAGAAACCCGCGCGCTATCTGCGCATGGTGCGCCCTGCATTGAAGGCTGCGGAACAGGGCCAGATCGCGGTGATTGGCATTCAGCCGCGCTGGGCTGAGACGGGCTACGGCTATGTGCAGTTTCCTGAAGGTGTGGAAGCCGGCGCAGTGAATCCGTACCCAGTGGTGCAGTTCAAAGAGAAACCGAATGCGGAGACCGCGCAGCAGTATGTCGATAGCGGCTGTTACTTCTGGAATGCGGGGATGTTCTTCTGGAAGGCATCGGTGGTACTCGATTCGTTGAGGCGATTCCTGCCCAAGACCGCGTCGCTGATCGCGGGGTTGCCAGCATTTTCGAGCCGCAAGTTCCTGCCCTCTCTTGCTGAGGTCTTTCCGCACTGCGAGAACATTTCGATTGACTACGCGGTTCTGGAACGCGCGCCGAACGTAGTGGGCCTCGCCGCGGATGACATCGCCTGGAACGATGTTGGCAGCTTCGATGCCGTGTATGAGCTTTCTAAACGCGATGCCGATGGGCATTCCGTGCGAACCGAGGTGCTCTCGCTTGATTCGAGCGGCAGCTATGTAGACTCCGATTCCGGCAAACTCGTCGCGCTTTTGGGCGTGAAGGATCTCATCGTTGTGGAGACGAAGGATGCCTTGCTCATTGCCGATCGCAAGCGCGCACAACAAGTGGGCGATCTGGTGAAGATGCTCGAAAAGCGCGGGCGCAACGATCTGCTCTGAGTTCGTAGGATCTACACCAACGAAAGCTGAGTTGGGAGAAGTTCGAAGACGTGAGGCCGCAAGCGCCGTGCGCTGAGGAGCGTTTGTCCGGGAACTATTCTCTGGTTAGGAAGCGTCCGCATCTTCTTCGCCGGCCATTGTTCGAAGGAACTATCAAACCTATTGATCGGTGAGACTAAAATAGACTGATGCCAGAGGCACCCAAGCAACTTCAGCCAACCTTCGAAGCGGGACTCGAAGAGCTGGAAAAGATCGTCAAAGAGATGGAATCCAGCGACTTACCGCTCGAACGCTCACTGGAGCTCTTCGAGAAAGGCATGTCGCTCAGCGAATCCTGCCGCAAGCAGTTGGACGACGCAGAAACGCGCGTCGAAATCCTCATGCAGCGCGGCGACAAAGTCACGGCCAAACCGTTCGATCCGAAATCATGACCGAGCCGAAATCAACATTGGATCAGTTCATCCAGCAGCAGACCGCAGTTGCGGATGAGGCGCTGCATCGTTGGGCACCGCCGGAATCCGTCGAGCCGCATACGATCCACAAGGCGATGCGCTATAGCCTGTTTGCGGGCGGCAAGCGAATCCGTCCTTTGTTGTGCATCGCTGCGGCGCAGGCGGTCAACCCCAACCCGGAAGGCGTCGAAAACGCCGCCATCGCATTGGAACTCATCCACACCTATTCGCTGATCCACGACGACCTGCCCGCACTCGACAACGATGACCTGCGCCGCGGTCGCCCGACGAATCACAAAGTCTTTGGCGATGCCATGGCCATCCTTGCGGGCGACTCGTTACTGACGCTGGCGTTCGAAGTGCTGGCGAAGCTCCCGGGTGTCAGCGACAGGCGCAAGGTGCTGCTGATTGCAGAGCTCGCCAGCGCTTCAGGAACCGTCGGCGGCATGATTGGTGGACAGGTTCACGATATCGAAGGCGAACGCCAAACGCCGACGGCAGAGCTATTGGAACGGATCCATCGCGCGAAGACGGGCGCGCTCTTGCGAGCGAGCGTTCGCATGGGCGCAATCTACGGCTGCGCATCGCCGGAACAGTTCGAGGAATTGTCCGCCTATGGAGAGCATACGGGACTCGCGTTTCAGATCGTCGACGATGTACTCGACGTCGAGCAATCCTCGGAGCAACTTGGCAAGACCGCGGGCAAAGATCAGGCGCAACAGAAGATCACGTTTCCGGCAGTCTACGGGCTCGCGAAATCCAAGCAGATGGCGGAGACGGAACGGCTCGCGGCCCACGCAGCCGTAGCTTCTTTCGGCAAATCTGCGCGCTGGTTGCGTGAGATCGCGGATCTTGTCGTGAACCGGAATAGCTGATGAAGATCCGCGCGGATCAGCTTCTTGTCGATCGCGGACTCGCCGATTCGCGAGAGAAAGCCAAAGCCCTTGTGCTCGCCGGTGCGGTGCGTGTCAACGGACAGAAGCTTGAGAAGCCCGGCCATTCCATTGCGCAGGACGCGAACATCGAAGTTACGCAAAAGCTGCGTTATGTTTCACGCGGTGGCTTGAAGCTCGAAGCCGCGCTCGATCGGTTCGCCATCGATCCGTTGGGGATGACTTGCCTGGACATCGGCTCTTCCACGGGTGGATTCACGGATTGCCTGTTGCAGCGCGGCGCGGTGCAAGTGTACGCCATCGATTCTGGAACCTCGCAGTTGGACTGGAGGATCCGCAGTGATGCCCGTGTACTCGTCAAAGAGAACTACAATGCGAGGCATCTCGATGTCTCGCATTTCCCCGCCCCGGTGGACCTTTTGGTCTGCGATGTATCGTTTATTTCGGTCACTCTGGTGCTGCCACCGGCGCAGGCATTGTTGCGGGAAGGCGCCCAGATGGTTATCCTGATCAAACCGCAGTTCGAAGCCGGGCGTGAACAGGTCGGCAAAGGCGGTATCGTTCGTGACCCGTCGGTGCACCGCGAAGTCTGCACCCGCATTGAGAGATTCGTGCAGGCAAAGCTAGGATTCGCAAACACCCGCATCGTCGATTCCCCCATCCTCGGCGCCGAGGGTAACCAGGAGTTTCTCTTACATGCGCGCCGTTGAATCCGTCTGCATTTTCTCGAAGCCGAACATCCCCGAAGCGCAACGCATCGTTGCCGATCTCCTGTCTTGGCTGGGTGAACATGCCGTGCAGGTGAAGTGCGATGAACAGACCGCACGCTATGCCGGGCGTCGCGACTGGCACGCACGCGAGGTGATGGTGGAAGGCACGCAACTGGCGATCGTGCTTGGGGGCGATGGTACTTTGCTCGCGGCCGCGCGCGCCGTTGGTCCCCGCGAGACGCCGCTATTGGCGGTGAACCTGGGCAGCCTTGGCTTTCTCACCACCATTACACTCGATGCCTTGTATCCGGAACTCGAACGCACGATTAACGGCGAATACCGCGTGGGCCCTCGTAGCATGTTGCATTGCGAAGTCATGCGCGGAGGCGAGGTTGTCGGCAAATACGAGGCGCTAAACGATGTCGTCTTCAGTAAGGCAGCCTTGGCTCGGATGATCAACCTCGACGCCTTTGTCGACAATCACTACGTCTGCCGCTACCGAGCCGACGGACTCATCATTTCCACGCCCACCGGATCCACGGCCTATTCGCTATCCGCCGGTGGACCCATCATGTTTCCGACCGTCGAGGCTTTGTGCCTGACGCCGATATGTCCGCACATGCTGACCAATCGCCCCGTGCTGCTGCCGGGCGATAGCGTGATCCGCATCGACATCCTCGACGACGATGACTCGCTTTTTCTCACCGCCGACGGGCAGGTGGGTGAACCGGTGAAGAAGAACGACCAGGTCTTCTGCCGGATTTCGAAGACCAAGATCAATCTTGTGCGTCCGCCGCAGATGAAGTTTTTCGACGTGCTGCGCGCGAAGCTCAAATGGGGAGAACGATAATGTGGAGAACGCCAAGTGCCTAACTTCTTGAAGAGAATTTCGCTCACTGGATGGATCATCATCGGCCTGTTCGCGGGTATCGCCGTGGGACACTTCACGCCCGATGTCGGCGTGAGTATGAATATCTTTGCAAACATCTTTCTGCGCCTGATCAAGTCCATCATCGCGCCGTTGTTGTTTGCGACACTCGTGCACGGCATGGCCGGAACCGGCGATATCAAGGCTATGGGACGCATCGGCTTCAAGGCCATCGTCTATTTCGAGATTCTAACGACGGCCGCGTTGTTTGTGGGCCTCGGCTTTGTCAACTTCGTGCAACCGGGCGCGGGAGTGACCATTACCGAAGCCGCCAAGACCGCGGTTCCGGCCACCAAAGCCCAGAATTTCCAACAGATCCTCGAACATACGTTCCCCACGTCTGTGATTCAGGCCATGGCCGAGGGCGAAGTGCTCCAGTTGGTGGTGTTCACGTTCCTGTTCGGAACCGCTTGCGCAGCTTTGGGATCGAAGGCGAAGCATGTCGTGGACTTCTGCGAAAGCCTCGCGGAGGTCATGTTCCGCTACACAAAGTACGTCATGTATTTGGCCCCGTTCGGAGTATTTGGAGCCATAGCGGCGACCGTAGGCAAGAACGGACTCAGGGCGCTGGAACCAATGCTGAAACTTGTGACGACGCTCTATGCGGCGCAGGTGTTCTTTGTGTTGGCGGTGCTGGTTCCGACCATGATCATTACCAAGGTTCCGGTGAAGCGCTTCTGGGCATTTGTCAAAGAGCCGTTCATCATTGCGTTTACGACGGCATCGAGCGAGTCGGCGTTGCCGAAAGCGTTGCTGAACATGCAGGCGTTCGGGGTCCCGAAACATATTGTGTCGTTCGTGTTACCCACGGGATATAGCTTCAATCTCGACGGTACGACGCTCTATCTCGCGCTGGCGGCGATCTTCTGCGCACAGGTATCCAATCATCCGCTGACTTTGGGCCAGCAGATCGTGATGATGTTGACGCTGATGCTGACGTCCAAGGGTGTGGCTGGCGTGCCGCGCGCGTCGTTGGTGGTGCTGTCCGGTACGCTCGGGACATTCGGGATCCCCATGGAAGGCATCGGGCTGATTCTCGGCGTGGACGCGTTCATGGACATGGCGCGGACTTCGGTGAACGTGCTCGGCAACTGCTTGGCTTCGGCTGTCGTGGGACGCTGGGAAGGGGTTCAATACCGCACCGACGAGGTTCCGGTATTGGCCGAAGGCGGGTCGACTTCCGTCCCCGTCTAGGTCCAGGGAATCAGCGATGGATTCCCGCTGTCCATGTCAACGGAAGACAACTACCGGGGTGCCTGACGAAGACGATCTTGTGCATTTGACACAGAGTCAGATCGAAAACTCAGGGTGCCAGCCGCTGCCGGAACCAGGATCCATCGGTATGCAATCGATAGACGATGCGGTCATGCAAACGGCTCCTGCGTCCCTGCCAGAACTCCACCGTATGTGGACGCAATCGGTATCCGCCCCAAACTTCAGGGCACTCAGGCGCAACATCGGCAAGCCTCTCCTCGGCCTCCATCATGCGATCCTCAAGCCACTTGCGGTCTGGAATCACTTGGCTTTGCGGCGACACCGTCGCCCCAATCTGGCTCTTCAGCGGACGCACTGCATAGTAGTCAACAGTCTCCTGGCGAGACACCTTTTCGACCAATCCCTGGATCCGCACCTGCCGTTCGAGTTCGTTCCAGTAGAACACCAAAGCCGCTCGAGGATTCGCGGCCAACTCTCGCCCTTTGGCGCTGTCATAATTGGTAAAGAAGGTAAACCCGGAATCGTCAACGCCTTTCAATAGAACGATCCGGGCCGAAGGGGATCCATCCGCGGAGGCCGTGGCCAAGGTCATGGCATTCGGTTCGCGCAAGCCGGAGGAAACAGCTTGTTCGAACCAGGCGTGAAACTGCGCACACATATCGGGGCGCACTTCGGATTCATCGAGCGTGGCGGTTTTGTACTCCTCACGGAGCGCATCGAAGTCAGGCATGGGTGTCTTCTCTTCTCGACTACTTTCAGAGTAGCGCCGATAGAAAAAGAGCGTGAGAGGCGCGCAGTAATTCCGACGGGAACCGTGTTCCCAGATGGTAGTGAAAGGCTTGCTCAATACTTATGAAGAACAATCGATACTCATTTGCGGCTCTACTGGCGCTCAGCTTGGCGTCCTCCGCATGGGGCAACAGCGCGGGAGCACCCACCGGCACCACCGGCGCTCCGGGTGAGGACACCTGCGTTGTGTGCCACAGCACCTCGGCGCTCAATTCCGGTCCCGGCAAGGTGACCATCACTTTCCCCGGCGCCGGAACCTACACGCCGGGCCAGACGGTTCGGGTCCGCGTGACGCTCGAAGATCCGACCGCAGCGCGGTGGGGCTTCAACCTCACCGTGAGAAAAGAAAGCTCGAGCGATTTTGTGGGCGCGTTCGCACTTCCTTCCACCCCAACACCTGCGGTCGCCGCGATCCGCAACCAGGGAACCGCTCGCTACGTCACCCATTCCGCGAACGGCACCTTCCGTGCCCAGTCCGGCCAGGCCGCCTGGGAAGTGGACTGGACGGCTCCGGCAGCGGGCACCGGTCCGGTGCGCTTCTATGTCGCCGGTAACGCAGCGAACAACAACGGGGCGAACAGCGGCGACCGTATCTACTCTTCCAATCTAGCCGTTGCGGAAGCGACGTCGGGACCGCCCGCGGCGATCACCAGTGGCAACACAGTGCTCTCGCAGTTCGTCTTCGGTGGAGGATGGTCGTCATCGCTCTACTTCACGAATCCAACGGCATCCCAAGTTTCCTTCCCCGTGCGCTTCTACAACGATTCCGCCGTTGAGATGCCCTTCGGCGGATCCGCCATTAGACAGCTCATCATCCCGGCTCGCGGTACAACCCTGATTCAGGCGCAAAACACTGGAAGCCTCAGCCAAGGCTGGGCAACGTTCGACCTTCCGGCAGGTGTCGTCGGATACGGCGTGTTCCGTCAGGCCGTGAGCGGCATCCCCGACCAGGAAGCCGTGGTGCCATTCGCCGGCACCGGCGCGACCAAGGCATCGCTCACCTACGATGAGTCAAACCTCGTGACAGCCGCCGCGGTTTGGTACAACGGTGCAACCAACGCGACCGTCACAATCGTCGCCCGCGACGAGGGTGGCACCCAAATCGGAACCGCGACGCTGACCATGACCCCGGGCACCAAGCAGGCGTTCGCCGTCGTGGAAAAGATCGTTGCCATCGGCGGCAAGCGCGGCGTGTTGGAGTTTTCAACCTCAGCCGGCAACATCTCGGTGCTTGGACTTCGCTTCGCGGGGTCTGCCTTCACCTCCATACCGGCAGCGCCGTAAACCGATGTTCGGATAGTTTGAAAAGGGGGGCGCCTCAACAGGGGTGTCCCTTTCTTGGTTTTGCAAGGGGGAAAGCGTAGACTGCTCCGAATGAGTGGCATGCCAAGATGTCCAGTCATCGCTTTGCTGACGCTGTTCTTCACCGCTTCGGGATGGGCGAACAGTACCGGCGCACCCCTCAACACAACTGGAGCACCTGGAAACATCACCTGTGCGCAGGCTGGATGCCACAGTTCGTTTCCGCTCAACTCCGGATCTGGAAAGTTGACGCTGGCCGCTGCCGGCGCTGCCACCACTTACACACCCGGGCAGACGATCCGGATGCGAGTCACTCTAGAGGATCCGGCCGCAGCCCGTTGGGGTTTCAACCTCACCGTAAGAAAAGAAGGATCCCCGGACTTCGCTGGTACAGTCGCCTTTCCGTCGGCACCCACCCCTGCGGTAATCAACATCCGCACGGATGGAACCGCCCGTTTCGTGACGCATTCCCCGAACGGCACCTTCCGCACACAACGCACCCAAGCATCCTGGGAGTTCGATTGGACAGCGCCAGTTGCGGGCACTGGCCCGGTGCGATTCCACGTCGCGGGCAATGCCGCCAACAATAGCGGAGACGAAGGTGGAGACCGGATTTACACGACGAATCTGGCGCTGGCTGAAGCTGCCATCGTTATGCCCACCCTAGCGATTCCAAATGGCAACGTGACTCTTCCGCAGTTTCTATTCGGAGCTGGCTGGACTTCATCGATCTTCTTCACGAATGCGACCACAGCGCAGGTCTCGTTCCCCGTTCGTTTTTACAACGATGCCGCGGCCGCAATGGAATTCGACGGCTCATCCTCGAAACAGGTCACGATCCCTCCGCAGGGCACCTTCACGATTCGATCTCCAAACGGGGAAACGCTCACGCAGGGCTGGGCCACCTGCGATCTGCCCGTCGGAGTCAGCGGATACGCTGTCCTCCGTCAATCGATCGAAGGGCTTGCTGACCTGGAAGCCGCCACGGGGTTTTCTGCGACCAACGCAACAAGAGTTAGATTCACCTACGACGAGTCAAACGTGGTAACGCGCGCAATGATCTGGTACAACGGCCTCACTGAGGCCAACGTTGCGCTCATCGCACGCGATGAAGCAGGATCTCAGATCGGAACGGCCACGCTGGCCATGACGCCAGGAACCAAACAGGTCATAACGGTGGTGGAACAGATTCCCGCCATCGGTGGCAAGAGTGGCGTGCTCGAATTCTCGACGACCTCAGGCAACATCGCAGTGCTTGGCATCCGCATCGCCGGGTCGGCCTTTACTTCGATTCCGGTTGCGCCGTAGCGTGCAACGATTACGCCGTCTTTAGCATTCCACCACGTTGACCGCCAGACCAGCGAGCGAAGTTTCCTTGTATTTGCTCTGCATGTCCAAACCCGTCTGGTACATGGTCTTAATAACTTGATCGAGCGACACTAAATGGCCCTCGGTCTCGATCATCGCCATACGAGCCGCATTCACAGCCTTCATCGCACCGAACGCGTTGCGTTCAATGCAGGGGATCTGCACCAGCCCGGCAATTGGATCGCACGTCATGCCCAGGTTGTGTTCCATCCCAATCTCCGCCGCATGCTCAATCTCGGAAGCGCTGCCGTTGAGTGCGGATACCAATGCCGCAGCCGCCATCGAACAAGCGACACC
>CAZCPL010000120.1:0-16276 GCA_964500255.1 uncultured Solibacteraceae bacterium
TGCCAAGGCCCAGGTCGCTTGCCGGCGTGAAGCCGTCGTCGTTGCGCCGCACGTAATTTTGATTAAAGGAGAAATTGCCCGAAGTATTGCCGCCGCCGCCGCCCGTGCGGAATTGGTTCCGATTGTCAAAGGCCACGCGAATCGAGTGATTGCGGCGAATGAAGGTGCCTTCCGCCTTCACCGTCGTCTGGCGGGTGCGCGTGGGTGTGCTGAATCCGCCGGGGCTGATGGTGGAATAACCAGCGATCGCCATTTGCGGCAGAATCCCCAAGTCGCCGGCCTTCTGGTCGAGATAGCCGGGCAAGCCAATCGTCGAGGGCTTAAATTCGCGGGCCTTGGGTTGAATACTCAACTCCCGGAATTGATTCATGGCCACGTTGATATTCCAAAGCGTGGTGGGTGATTGGGTATAGACTAAGTCAAAATTTCCGCCCTTGTTATTCCGGACTAAGCCGCCAAGATTCAGGCCGCGCGCGGTTTCGTAAGTCCAATCCCCCCGGTCCTCGGGCCCGAAGTTATTGATGCTCCAGCGGCCGAACATACGCCATTTGTCGTTGATCTGATAGTCCATGCGATTCGAATAAGCATAGTAATCCCAGTTATAAGGCGTCTGCGAAGCTAGGTAGTTATTCACCGGATCCTGTCCGGCCGGAATGGCCACGTTGGGCTTGGGGTAAAGGGCAAGAATAGGGTCCAGCGAAGGGTTGGCGAAGCGGCTCTTGGGAATTATGTTCCCGGGGAAGGGAACGCGCGCAAAGTTATTCGGACGGCTGGGATCGCGGGCGACCGACGTGGGATCATGCACGACAAAGCGGCTGCCATTCGGGATACTCAGCATGTCACTGAAGTCGCCTTCACGCGCCTTCAAGGACGGCACGGTGCGGTTGAATTGCGACGCGTCCTCGACCTTCACGTCTTTAAAGGCGTTGTAAGTGAAAAACCAGAACAGCCGATTGCGGCCATTGTAAAGCTTGGGGATGATCACCGCACCGCCGCCCGAAGCGCCCCAGTTATTCGAGCGACCCGTGGGTTGTTTGTCCGTGCCACGTAGTTGATTGGCCAAAGCCGCGTTACCCGCCGCATCCGCGGCCGCAATGCGCCGGAAGTAATTTTGCTTCACGAAGAACGGTGTGCCCTGCCAGCGCTGCTGCCAATGTTGCCAAGTAGCTGTGCCGTGAAAGTCGTTCGAGCCGGACTTTGAAATCATCGAAATTGCACTACCCGTCGATTGGCCGATTCCGGCGTCGAAGTTATTGGTTTCCACCTTAAACTCGGCCACGGCGTCGGTGTAGGGCAAGTAAGCCGTACGGCGACCCGGCCCTTGGTTGGGTGACCCGTCCAAAGTCCACGAATTGCCGCCGATGTTGCCGCCCACCGAATAGTCCGACCCGCCAGCGTTCGAGTGCAGCGCGAGGTAATTATTCACGCCACCCGTCTGAATGCCGGGCGCCAGTTTGACGAGCAACATGGCCGAGTTGCCCATCACCGGCAGTTCCATCAACGACTTGTTATCGATCACGCGGCCGGAACTCACCGCGTTGGTTTCGAGCAATGGCGCTTCCGCCGTCACGGATATCGTCTCCGTGCTGCCCCCGATCTCCATCGGTAGATCCACCTCCAGTCGCGAGGACACGGGCAAAGTGACGCCCTTCCTCAGCATCCGCTTGAAGCCCGCCACTTCGGCGACGAGCTCATAGGTCCCGGGCAATAGGAGGTTGGCTTCGTAGTAGCCAGTGTTGTTCGTATTAAGGCTAATTGAGACTCCGGTTTCCGCATTGCGGACCCGCACCTTGGCTCCCACAATGGACGCCCCCTGCGGATCGAGAACGCGGCCGAACATCATCGAACGGGTTTCCTGTGCGGGACTCAAAGTCGCCAGAAGAGTCAGCAAGAATCCAGAGAGAACGCGTAAGCGCATACGAAAGAGACCACCCGTTAAGAATTTACTTGTGTAACTATATCTTACGTGCAGGGACTATTGGGAAATGGCGATCTCAAGCGACACTGTCGCGCGGACTTCAACCAAACCCGTGTCGAAGGTCGTTGCCACGGCGCCCACACTCGCACGAGCGTCGGCCGGGTTAAAGAAGCTCACCGTTGAGCCCTCATCCGCGGCCAGAATGGCTCCCAGGCGCACGCCGAGGCCTTCAGCAATCGCAGTAGCATCGGCGTGCGCCACTTGGGTGGCGAGCTTCAACGCCTCGCGCCTTTGCGGCGTCGAGTCTCGCAGACCGAAGCGCAGCCCACTAACCGACGTGGCCCCGGCTTGCACCGCGGCGTCGATGATGCGGCCCGCCAGGTTGAGGTCGAAGGCCGTCACTTCCAGGGTGTTGCTCGCGGAGAATCCGGTGAGCGTATTGCCGCCCGTGGGATTCGAGCGGTGGTTCGCATTTCGCCGTTCGTCCCCACCAACCCCTTTACGCGCGCCGTGACAGCTTGCGAGACCGTGGCGTTTTGGTCCGCGGCTTCGGAAGCCGTAGTGGCTATCGTCATGATGGTCAGGCTGATCCGCACGACATCGGGCTGCGCGGAAACAACGCCCTCGCCGTTGGCACGGATGCTGGGCGGGCGGTTCTGGGCGATGAGCGAGAGAGCCAGGAGCGACAGAGCAAGAAGTCTCTTCATGCTTTCTATTATCTCAGGCTCCGCTGGCGGCCGCGCGAGATCGCTTGCGCCGGCGCTCCAGGATCAGGAACTGACGGCGCCGGTTTTCCTTCACGTGCGCATCCACCTTGCCCCAGAACTTGGCGAAGTAACTCAGCGCCGAGGCGATAGAGAAGAAGACGACTGCCCACATGCTCCAGCCCGCGACATCGGTCAAGGCCGGGTAGCGCTTGGCGAGGATCACCAGCGAGATGGCGAGCACCTGGAAGACCATCTTGGTTTTGCCGAGGTCGCTGGCCTTGATCGTGTCGCCCGCGCTCGAGGCGATGCTGCGCAACCCGGAAATGGCAAATTCGCGGCCAATCAGCAAAATAGTGATGCCGGCGGGGACGTCGCCGGATTGCACCAGTGAGATCAGCGCGGCCGAAATCAGCATCTTATCGGCAATTGGGTCGAGCAGCGTGCCCAGGGTGGTGATCTGTCCCCAACGCCGGGCGAGATAGCCGTCCAGCAGGTCAGTCAGGGCCGCCGCGAGGAAGATCCACAGCGCGAACATTTCGCTGGCCAAGCGCAAGCCAAGCACGTCCCACTCTACTCTCCGTTGCACAAGCGCGGCGACTAGCAGGGGCACAAAGAAGATACGCAGCAGCGTTAGTGCATTGGGCAGGTTCATGCAGCCAGTCTCACTATACCAACCCCGCCGGACGTGTGGCTTGGGTAAGCTATTTCGGAAGAGCCGAGAAGAGTTCGTTGATCTCCAGGGACAGGCCGCCCGAATGGAGCGTTCCGATAGCCAACGGGGCTTCGCTGCCAGCCGAACTTTGCCAGGCTTTCTGCTTCACGGGATCGATCACCCAGCAAGTGGGCACTCCCCAAGCGTGATACTCCTGGCACTTGTCGAGTGTGGCCTGCAACGAGTCGTCGGGCGAGAGAATCTCAATGCAAAGCTCGGGAGCTTGGGTCGGGTAAGGGAACTGCAGCCGCTCTACCACGGCCACGTCTGGGATCAGGAACCGGGAAGGAGTCACCCGCAAAGTAAGCTCAGCCAACGCCGGTTTGCCGCGGCTGGTGAGTAGAAAAATCAACAGCGATTGCATCCACGCGTGGAGTGAGGTGGGCATGGCTTTAGGATGTAAGGCTCCGTCCCGGTATTCGCAATTGGGCTTCTCCGTGCGCCGGAGGTACTCTGCAATCGGAACCAGGGCGACCGTGCTCATGCCTACTTCACTTCGAGGATATCTTTTTCTTTGCCCTTGGCAATCGCGTCCACCTTGGCCATATGAGCATCGGTGAGCTTCTGGATCTCTTCGAGGGCGCGGCGCTCGTCGTCTTCGCTGATGGTCTTGTCTTTCAGCAGCTTCTTGAGCTTTTCGTTGCCGTCACGGCGTTCGCTGCGCAGCGCGACGCGGTGTTGCTCGGCGATCACATGCAGGCGCTTTACGATCTCTTTGCGGCGTTCCTCATTGAGCGGCGGAATCGGAATGCGGATCAGCTTTCCGTCGTTGGCCGGATTCAAGCCGAGTTCGGCGGTGCGTATGGCTTTCTCGATCGGCCCGATCAACGTGGCGTCCCAGGGCTGGATCGCGATCAACCCCGGCTCGGGCACGCTCATGTTGCCTACCTGATTCAGCGGCGTGGGCGTTCCGTAATAATCCACCTTCACGCTATCGAGCATGCCGACGTTGGCGCGTCCGGTGCGTAGCGAAGAGACGTCGTTCTGCAAGTCGAGAACCGTCTTTTCCATCTTCGAGCGAATGTGTGCTTCCACTTCCTTAACTGTCGTCATGGTGTTTCTATTTTGACAGCTTAGCTGCCGATACGCAGCTTAGCTGCCAATAATCGTCCCAATTTCTTCACCCTGCACGAAGCGCTGAATGTTGCCGTGCACGTTCAGGTTAAACACGGCGATGGGCATTTTGTTGTCGCGACACATGGCGACGGCCGGGGCATCCATCACCGCCAAACTCTTGGTGAGCACCTCGGTATAAGAAATGTGCCGGAAGAGCACCGCGTCTGGGTGCTTCAACGGATCTTTGTCGTAGACACCGTCGACGCGCGTGGCCTTGGCGATCACCTCCGCCTTAATTTCGAGCGCCCGCAAAGTGGCGGCCGTGTCAGTGGAGAAGTAAGGATTCGAGGTGCCGGCCGCGAAGATCACAATCCGACCTTTTTCGAGGTGCCGGATGGCGCGGCGGCGGATGTAGGGCTCGCAGACCTGAGGCATCTGGATGGCCGTCATTACGCGGGTTTGGATGCCTTGCTTTTCGAGCGAGTCCTGCAATGCCAAAGCGTTGATCACCGTGGCGAGCATGCCCATGTGGTCGGCCGAAACACGGTCCATATTGCGGGCCGCCACGGCAACGCCACGAAAGAAATTGCCGCCCCCCACTACCAAGCCAATCTGAATGCCGGTGCGGGCTACATCGGCCACCTCGGCGGCCAGAGCGGCCACTTTCTCCGGGTCAATCCCGAATGAGCCTTGCCCGGCCATTACTTCGCCCGAGAGCTTTAACAAAATACGCTGGTACGCCATGCTGGAAAGTCAGTCCTCTATGCCACTGGTCGAGCAAGAAAAAAGGGCGGCGTTTCCGCCGCCCCTATTTTGCTACTGTGCCGCTTCTGCTTCGGCTGGTTCAGCCGGCTGCAGCTCGCCCACTTTCATGCGGACGAATCGGGAAACCGTGATGTTCTCCCCGAGCTTGGCAATCTTCTGATTGATTACATCCTTGATCGTAAGGGAGCTTTCCTTCACGAACGGCTGCTCCAGCAGCACTACCTCTTCGTAGTATTTCTCGATGCGGCCTTCAATGATGCGTTCGATGATCTTTTCGGGCTTGCCTTCATTGCGCGCGCGGTCGCGGGCAATATCGCGCTCTTTGTCGAGTACGGCGGCGGTGACTTCTTCGCGGCGGACGAACAACGGGTCAGCGGCGGCGATGTGCATCGCCAAGTCGCGCACCAGCTCCTGGAAGTCGTCCGTGCGGGCGACGAAGTCGCTCTCACAGTTCACTTCCACCATCACACCCAGCTGCGCGCCGGGGTGAATGTAGGTGGCGACGCTGCCTTGCTTCGTCGTACGCGAAGACTTCTTGGCGGCCGAAGCCATACCGCGTTTCCGCAGTACGACTTCCGCTTCCTCAAGGTTGCCTTTAGCTTCCTCAAGGGCCTTTTTGCATTCCATCATCCCCGCGCTGGTCTTCTCGCGGAGTTGCTTAACGAGTTGTGCGGTAACTTCAGCCATAAACTATTGGTTCACCTTCGCTTCTTCAAGGGCCAGCTTCTTGGGTAAAGAGACGCTGGGGAGGTCTTCGTCGGAAACCAGGCTCTCCGACATCAACTGCTCGGAGTAAGAGGGATCGACATACTGCGTGTAGGCGGACATATCGAGCGACGAGGCGGACTCGTCGGCGACGATCTTTTCGGGCACGAAGTCCTGCTCGGTGGCGAGCGAACGGCCTTCGCTGATCGCCTCGGAGATCTTGCTGGTGAACAGCTTGATGGCGCGCAGGGCATCATCATTGCCGGGGATCACATAGTCGACCATGTTGGGGTCGCAGTTGGTGTCGACCACGGCTACCACCGGAATGTTCAGGCGGCGAGCTTCCATCACGGCGATAGCTTCCTTGTGTGAGTCAACGACGAACAGGACATCCGGCAGGCCTTGCATATCGCGAATGCCGGCCAGATTCTGCTGTAGGCTCTTCCGCTCGCGCTCCATGCGCGAAGCTTCTTTCTTTGAGCGTCCGGCAAAGGTGCCTTCTTCCGCGATCGCGCCCATTTCCTTCAGGCGCTTGATTGATTTCTGCACCGTGATGTTGTTGGTCAGCAAGCCGCCGAGCCAGCGATTGTTCACGTAATACTGTTGGCACTTCGTGGCCTCTTCGGCGATGGCTTCCTGAGCCTGCCGTTTGGTTCCCACGAAGAGGAAAGTCTTGTTTTGGGCTGCCATCTCGCCGATAAACCGCATCGCGTCCTTGAATAGCTTCAAGGTCTTCTGCAGGTCGACGATGTAGATCCCGTTGCGTTCGCCGAAGATGTATTCCTTCATCTTGGGGTTCCAGCGCTTGGTCTGGTGCCCGAAGTGAACGCCTGCTTCGAGCAATTCTTTCATGCTAATCGAGGGCAAAGAAACTCCTAGTTGGGGGTCGGCCCGGACTGCGGCCCAAAGCGAGATTTGCAGTATTTCCGGGGTTGAGGGTTTACAGAGTGAGCCGGGCGGCGTGGTAAACATGCCGCCCGGCGAAGGTGGTAAAAACGGGTGAGATTAACGCTTGGAGAACTGGAAGCGCTTACGGGCGCCCTTCTGACCGTACTTCTTGCGTTCATGCTCGCGAGCGTCACGAGTGAGAAATCCGAGGGACTTCAACTTGCCACGCAGCTCGATATTGAATTCACACAAGGCGCGGGCGATACCCATGCGGATCGCTCCGGCTTGGCCCGACGGGCCTCCGCCATTCGCCAGGACAAGAACATCAAACTTGTCCGACATTTCCGTCGCGAGCAAGGGCGCGCGGACGATCATGCGGGATGCTTCGCTCACAAAGTAATTCTCGATGGGGCGGTTGTTGATCGTAATCTGCCCCTTGCCCGAACGCAAGAACACGCGAGCCACTGCCCGCTTTCTCCGTCCGGTAGCCAATTGTTGCGTTGGTGCTGCCACGAATCCTCTTTCTTACTCGTTACTACTGGGCAACCGCAACCGGCTTTTGCGCCTGATGAGGATGCTTGTCCCCAGCGTAGACGTTCAGCTTACGGTACATATGCTTGCCAAGTTTGGACTTGGGCAGCATACCAGCGATCGCATCTTCCACCATCTTTATTGGTCGGGTTGCGCGCTGATCCTTAGCGGTGCGCTCGACCAATCCACCGGGATAGCCGGTGTGATACCGATACATCTTTTGCTCTTCTTTGCGGCCCGTCAACCGCACTTTGGACGCGTTCAGGATGATCACATGATCGCCCGTATCGAGGAATTGCGTATAGATAGGTTTGTGCTTACCCATCAGCAATCTCGCGGCGAGCGTGGCGATTCGGCCCAGGACCAGGCCGTTCGCATCGATCACGTGCCAGGACCGCTCGATACCGTCCTTTGACGGAAACTCAGTTTTCATTGGGACAGACGTACTCCGTTGGTCTCGTCGAGACCTTTCGCTAGAGTAACGAACATTTTCGATACCTGTCAAATCGGAGTCGGGCGGGCTGTACAATAACTCTGTGTTCCCGCGCGCTCTCAAACGGATTTTGACCACGATTTTGCTCGGTGTGGCGGCGATCGTGATCGCAGCGGAGGAACTACTTTGGCAATTCGCCAAAGTGTACGCTTTACTCGGGAAACTACCCGTTTTCCGATCAATCGAAGCCTGGATCACAAGGCTTCCACCGTATGGCTCGCTGGTTCTGCTAGGACTTCCGGCAGTCGCACTCGCCCCGGTCAAACTGCTCGCATTCTACTGGCTGGCCAGCGGACACGCTCTGCTCGGCGGCGGAACAATCATTACAGCAAAGATCGCTGGCACCGCGCTTGTCGCCCGGCTGTATCAGTTGACCCGACCGGCGCTGGTGCGGATCCGCTGGTTTGCTTTCTGCGAAGAGCAGGTGCTGCGATTGCGCGCGGCAGCCTATGAAACGTGGGCGAATTCGGCTGTGGGACGCCTCGCGATCCGGCGTCTACGCGCCATGCGGGAGTGGCTCAGAGTTTGGCGACAGAGACGAAAGAACTGGATCGCGCGGCGGTGGCAAGCGATCCGAGTGCTCATGCGCGCTTAATCACCGGGCGAAGCCGCTTACAAATCCTGCTTGATTTGGCAGGCCGCTCCAGAAAACCGCGAACTCAATTGGGATGTCCGGACAAGACGATTTCGATCATCGGCTTCGCGCGACGAGGCGACTCTCTACGATCAGCTCTTCAAAGGTGAGACACCGAAAATTCCTGACCAAGCCGAACCGGTTGCCGATGGAGGCAGTGAAAAACAGAAAGCCCGGCACAGCCCTGGATGTCGGTGTGGCCCAAGGGACGCAACGCGCTACATCTCGCAAAGCTCGCCTGGGATGTGACCGGCTTCGATGTTTCCCAAGCAGTGCTCCATCAGGCACAAAGGCTGGCGACAGCGGCCGCCGTCAAGATCCGAACCGTCCATGCTTCCGATGAGGAATTCGCCTTCGGAACCGAACAGTGGGATCTCATCGTGATCGTGTACCCGATTGAGAAGCGTAGCGTCCATCGAGTCCGTCAGGCTTTGAAACCGAATGGGATCGTTGTGGTGGAATGCACGCACAAGGAAAACAGTGGAGCCCTATTCGAATACGACTCGAATGAGTAGTTGCGGATCTTCGATGGCTTTCGAATCCTGAAGTGCGAGGATGTCGTCGCAGAGCACGAGTGGATGACGAAAGAACTGCGATTGGTTCGACTCATCGCACAGAAGTGAGATTCAGCATGCGTGCCTTGCAATCACCGTTCGTCGCCGTAACGGCGGACGCGATAGCGCAGTTCGAACATCGGTTTCAGCGGGACGGGCGGAACGACGCCGTAGGGCGGATCGACAGAAGTAGGCTTATACCAAGAACTCCAGTCGGCCTTCGGGTCGGGAACGCGTTTCATGGGTGGCATGAAGGCTTCGTCCTGCCGGTTGGCGATTCGCACAACGATCACGCGGCTTCCGGCGCGATACAGCGGCCCCTGGGTCACCGGAATGATCGTGTAAGCTCCCTCCGTTCGCCGACCTGTCCAACTCGCGTGGCCCTCCGGACGCGTGGTTGACGTCTGCACTTCCAGGTTGAACCAGTTCGCTGAGTCCGCGGCATTGGGCACGTTGGCAGTTTCGATTCGCAACTCCATCTCAAGGTCGGCCATTGCCCGGTCCTCGTATGTGACCGGACGCTCTTGCAGGTACATGTACACCCACAGGCCGAATCCCGCCGCAGCCACCGCTCCGGCCAAGCCAAGGGAACCGGATCCGAAGTAAGCGAGGCTCGCGCCGGTGGGCGCGGAACGACCGTACAGCAAGAGCCCAATCACAATACCGACAAGCGCCCCGAGCAACCCAAGGGCAAGCATTAAATAGCCATGAGCGCCCTCTCTATTGGACGCGTTTGTGACGGTCACAATCGCCATGGAGACGAGCGCGCCTGCGCTAAAGCCAAGAATGGCACCAACGAGTGCCCAGATGAGTCCCATTAGAATCCGCATATCATCTATACAGGCGGAAAACTCTCTTCAAACCAGTCATTGGGATTAGTCAAGAAGCTTTCGAAAGAACCCCGGTGTCGGGAGCGATAGAACGGACTGTAAAGCGCGGGATAGATTGAGTGATTCGCCTCCGTACTTACCTTGTCCCAATAGACATCTGCCGTCGGGAACAATGGTTGCGACGACTCCATTTCGACTCGGAACCACCTTGGCTCTGGATTCGGAGGCAGCGACGTGTTCGCAAGCCGCAGTTCCATCATGACGTAGGGGGCACTACTGCCGCTGTAGCGGAGTTCATCCTCTCGTAGATATAGGAACAGCCACAGGCACAGCGCCGGATTTGAGGTAAGCGATGGTCTCACCGGCAGGAGCGGACCGCTCATACAGCGCTAGTCCAACCACCATGCCAGCGGCCGGTTCGACGAATCCGAGCAAGACCACCAGATAACCGAGCGCACCGTCTCGATGGGAAGGACTCGCGAGTGCCTCAAACACGAAGGCGGCAATCACGCCAATCACGCCGGCTGTGTTCTTCCAGGAAACTGCCAGAACGCCCTCCGATGGGCGGCGACTGGAGCCATTTGCTGCTTGCCTCCGTGCTTATCTTTCCGCGCCTCGCTTTAGGCTGGAAGGTCCGTGTCATTTGCGCGCCTGAGTTCAGACGGTGGCCGCTCATCGCCAAAGAGGTAAGGATGATCCAGCAGCGTCCGGCGGACCGTTGCACCTGTCCACACTGACGAAGCCTTTCTACAGAACTGCCACTTCGAAGACAAATCGCAGCCGTTGAGAATACAGGCATCAAATGCTCGAAGGAAGGTAGCCAAAGAAGTGAAGCATCAGGTAGATTAATCCCAATGAGATGACACCCATGACAATTCGAACGGAGAGAGAGAATTTGGGACGATCGGGTTGAGCCATAGTTTTGTCCAAGCAATCAAATGCCCATCTCTCCGTCAGATTCATTGCCCCGGGTACAAGAGCCGTCATACTGTCGGCAAGAGCCAACACAGTCAATGCCAAGTCTCTTGCCGTGACGAGGCGTGACCGCCCAACGCCGTCCCACTTCGTGATGGGCTAAACTGGCAGGGATAAACCGCAGAGGCGCTTTTGAATGTCGATGTCAAGCCGACGGCACGACGAAGCGCCAGCAATCTCAAAGAAAATCAGTGGAGGCACCCATCGACCCCTTAAAGATCGCCGCGTATTGCGGCTACCTCGCTGCCTGGCTGGTGTTCGCCATTGCCGCCGTGGCCGGTGCATTGCCGTTCCTGCGCAGGCAGAGTCAGCAGCCGACGTCGATCGAAGCGCCGGTATGGATCGGCACTCTCCTGCAGGCCCTCGCCGCATTCGCAGTCACCAAGTCGATGCCCGCCGGACCGCTACACCCTCGCACATTCGAATTGGCCGGTGCACTGCTTCTCGCCCCCCTTGGCGCGGCCCTATTCGTATGGGCGCTTCGATCCGTGCCCAACGATGCCGACACACTGGTCAGTGGAGGCGCGTACGCGTTGCTGCGTCACCCAATCTATCTGGCGTTTTTTGCGCTACTCCTGGCGACGGGCTTGCTCATCTCGGGTGGAACGAACTTGATTCTGCCAGTTCTGCTCTACCTGGGCGGATCGGAGTTGCGCATCGCTTCAGAAGAAAGAGAACTTTCCAGGAGGTTTCCCGAAGGATATGCGCGGTACCGGAGTCGGACTCGGTGGCGCTATCTCCCAGGGCTCAGGTGAGAGTGGTGAATCGGCAAGAAATCATTTCGATGAATCGCGTGCAATTCGAATGATTTCCGTTCCGATACCTTCGGGCGAAAGCACAAAATCGATGCACCCGCTCGCAATGGCGCTCTCAGGCATATCTGGCTGAATGGCTGTATCCGGCTTCTGTGCGATGGTAATCCCGCCTGCTTCCTTAATGCCGCACAACGCGGCCGCCCCGTCGCCATCGTAGCCGGAGACAATGACTGCGATCAGTTTACCGTCCCAGTTCTGCGTCAGCGACTTCAAAAAAACCGTAATCACGTCTGGCCATCCGCGAGGCTTCGAAAACGGCTTTAAGCGGAACTCTCCATCGAGAACGTGCAAATCGCGCTGCTCCGGAATGATAAACACGTGATTGGGCTCAATCAGTAACCGTTCCGTGATCAGTTCCACCGGCATTTCGGTGCACCTCGGCAGAATCTCATGAAGGTGCGTGGCGACCGTTCTAAGATGATTGACGATGACGATCGCGACGCCCATATCGGCCGGCAGATGCCGCAGCAAACGGGTATAGGCATCGAGGCCACCGGCTGAGCCGCCCACACAAACCACGGGAAAGTCCTTGGTTGCATTCTCTGTTGCCATTCAGTCGAATCCCCTTTTCGGTCAAAGACCGCTCGTTCACTTCGATTCTAGCTCGCTCTCGGACAGTCGAGCCCCAAGGCTAGCACCGGCGCATGCCCGATGCAATCTAGTGGGAGCCAGTTTCCGAAATCAGGCTGAACTTCGTTCCTCAATAAGACGCAGCCGCGTGGCGGCCCGAAACGGCGAAAAACGAATCGCGCCACCGTGCGTTGTGTCGCTGTTGCTAATATTCCGTTGGTGTATCATGCAGGCATGCCTGAGGATACGTTCGGTTCAGCAAAACAGGAAAAAACAACCATCGACGAAACCGTCGATCCCCAGCAGGACGAACTCCCACCTGAGCCAGTTCCCCCCGGATTCCCCATCGTGGGCATCGGCGCGTCCGCCGGCGGCATCGTGGCTTTCGAAGCTTTCTTCTCGACCATGCCCGCCGACGACGAGCCTGGCATGGCTTTTGTTCTGGTACAGCATCTGTCGCGAGATCACAAAAGTATCCTTTCCGAATTGGTCCAGCGCTATACCAGGATGCAGGTCTTCGAAGTGGAAGATGGAATGGTGATCCAGCCAAACTGCGCCTACATCATCCCGCCCAATCGCGATATGGCGCTCTTGAACGGCGCGCTGCATCTGCTGGAACCCTCCATGGGCCGCGGCATCCGGCTGCCCATCGATTTCTTCTTCCGCTCACTGGCTCAGGATCAGCGCGATCGAGCCATCTGCATTGTGCTTTCCGGCACCGGCAGCGACGGCAGCCTGGGCGTCCGGGCGGTGAAGGGTGAGGGCGGTATGGTCATGGTGCAGACGCCCGAATCCACCGAGTACGACGGAATGCCCCGCAGCGCCATCGCGACCGGTATGGTGGATTTTGTCCTGCCTGCCACCGAGATGCCCGCCAAACTACTGTCTTACACTCAGGCGTTTCGGGTGCCCCACGAGCAGGTCTCTGAGATTTCTCAGCCGGCTGGCGATTTGGAGAAAATCCTGCTCCTGGTGCGCTCCCAGACCGGTCATGACTTTTCCCAATACAAACGTAGTACCATCAACCGCCGCGTCGAACGGCGCATGGCTGTCCACCAGATCGACCGGCTCGAAAACTATCTTCGCTATCTACAACTCACCCGCAGCGAGGTGGACGCCCTCTTTCGCGATCTGTTGATCGGAGTCACCAACTTTTTCCGGGATCCCGAGATTTTCGAGATCCTTCAAAATCAGGTCATTCCTAAGCTTTTCGCTGTCAAAGCCGACAAAAAGGCCATTCGCATCTGGGTCCCCGGCTGTTCCACCGGAGAGGAAGCCTATTCCATCGCCATACTCATGCGAGAACACCTGGAACAATTGAAAGAGAATTTCAAGGTGCAGGTGTTTGCTACCGACATCGACCGCGAAGCGATCAATCGCGCCCGTCTCGGCCTGTATCCTGCCAGCATCATTGCCGACATCGCGCCAGAACGGCTCGCCCGCTTTTTCGAGCAGGAGCATCCGGACGGCAGTGTCTACCGGATCAACAAGACCATCCGCGACATGCTCATTTTTTCCGAGCACGACCTGATTCGAGACCCGCCCTTCTCGAAGCTCGATCTGATCAGTTGCCGCAATCTGTTGATTTATATGGGCCACGAGCTGCAAAAGAAGCTCATGCCATTGTTCCACTACGCTTTGAACCCGGGCGGTATGCTGTTGCTTGGCTCCTCTGAAAGCGTGGGAGACTCGACGGACCTCTTTGCGACGATCAATCGTAAAGCCAAGATTTATCAGCGTAAGCTATCTGCCCTTGGCCCTCACCGCGCAAAAATCGTGAATTCGTTCCCGCGCTTGACAGGAAACGAAGTCAAGCCTGGGGCAAGTAATGTCGGCCTGGCCGACCTCAAACTGCCTTTGCACGAAATAGCCCAGCGGGCTCTCCTCGATCACTACTCTCCTGTTGGCGCGCTAGTCAGCGAACGGGGCGATATACTCTATCTGCTGGGCCGCACCGGTGAGTACCTCGAACCAACTCCGGGAGAAGCCAGCATGAATATTTTAAGGATGGCTCGCGAAGGGTTGCGCGGTGATCTGACCATCGCTCTGCACCGGGCGGCATCTTTGGGAACGGCAACGCGCAAGCAAGGAGTATTCGTAGAAAACGGCAACAACTCGAAAGCCGTCAGTCTGACCGTCCGTCCTGTTCCCACCGATTCGGAAGGCCCCATTCCGCGCGGCCTCTTTCTGGTCATTCTCGAGGAGGAACCTGCAGCTCCGCCCCCCAGACTTTCTTCAGAGGGTGCCGTCAATGCCGCGGAAGCCGCGGCAGAGGACAGCTCGGACCTCAACGCGTACATTATCCGGATTAAACAGGAATTGCGCGCGAAGGACGAGCACCTGCAGACGGTCATCGAAGAATTGGAAAGCTCCAACGAAGAGCTTCGCTCCGCCCACGAGGAAATGCAGTCGGTGAATGAGGAGATGCAGTCCACGAACGAAGAACTGGAGACATCCAAAGAAGAACTGCAATCGGTGAATGAGGAATTGTCGACGGTCAATGGCGAACTGCAAGCCAAGGTGGCAGACTTATCGCGATCCAACGGCGACATGCGAAACCTGCTGAGCGGCACCGGCATCGGCACCATTTTTGTCGACCACCTCTTGCGCATTCTTCGCTTCACCCCCACCGTCTCGGCTTTGATGAACCTCATCGAGACCGACGTGGGGCGTCCGGTCAGCCAAATTCGCTCCAATCTGGCTGGCTATGACAACTTGGCCGTGGATGTGAAAGAGGTGTTGGACAGCCTCATTCCGAAAGAGCTGGAAGTACAGACCCAGAAAGGCGAGTGGTATGTTCTTCGCATGCGGCCCTATCGGACTCTGGACAACGTAATCGAGGGTGTGGTCATCACGTTTACGGAATGCACCGAGGTGAAAAAAGCGCAAGCGGCAATGCGGGATTCCGAAGCTCTCCGCCACTTGGCTGTGGTTGTGCGCGATTCCCGCGATGCCATCATTGTGCGGGACATGGCGGGGCAAATTCTGGCGTGGAACCCCGCAGCGGAAAAGTTATACGGCTGGACGGAAGCGGCCGCGTTGGCAATGAACATTCGCGAACTGCTGCCGGAAAGCGACCGGGAACGCGCATTGGCGGCCGTTCGGCAACAGTGCGAATCCGGCGTCCTGGAACCGCACTACGAGCAGCGCCTCGCTAAAGACGGACGAAGCCTGAAGGTGTCGGTGTTTGCGTCCGCTTTGGTGAATGATGCAGGGGAAACCTACGCCATCGCGACTACCGAAAGGACGGTAGTTTAGTCGTCGTAAGCATCCACGGTCAGCCGAGCCATGGCGGACGAACTCATTAAGCCACCCGTTTCGCGGCTGGTCTCCGACTACTGCGCCTCCGGCTTGATCAAGCTTCGTTCTCCGTTGTTCATGCCTTATCGGCAATCCCCAGCATGCCGCTTTCTCGCTCCTTTGGAGAAGGCGGCTCAGCATATGACCCATGATTTTACCCATGATATGCTCCAGTCATCATGCGGTTTTGGCTTGTTCTGACGATCGGTTGCGCCGGGCTGGCGCAAGAGCCATTGTTGCCCTTGCTGGGGAAGCAGTGCGGGGCTTGTCATACGGGCAAGCAGGCGATGGGCGGGTTGTCGATGGACTCGATTGAGGCGTTGAAGCAGGGCGGCAAGCACGGCCCTGCATTGAGGCCCGGGGTGAGTGCCGAGAGCTTGCTGCTTCGATATGTGACTGGGGAAAAGACGCCCCGGATGCCGCTCGGCGGCGAACTCGACGCCAAGGCGGTGGCAGAACTGCGGGCTGCAATCGATTCGATGCCAAAGGGTGAGAGTCTTTCGAAGCGCGATGCCCATTTCGAGTGGTTGCTAAAGAAGCCAGGCGCGGTAGTGGCGCCGGTCGTAAACCAGAGAAGTTGGGTACGGAATCCGATCGATGCTTTCGTGTTGGCCGGGCTTGAGAAGCAGGGGATGAAGCCGGCTTCGGAGGCTTCGCGGCGTGTGCTGCTGAGGCGTATTTACTTTGACTTGACCGGCGTACCGCCCAGCCCGGAGGAGATGAGGAAGTTCGAAGCGGATGCAGATCCTCTCGCTTATGAGAAAGCTATCGACCGCTTGCTCGCCGACCCGCGATATGGGGAGCGATGGGGGCGGCACTGGCT
>CAZCPL010000121.1:0-16239 GCA_964500255.1 uncultured Solibacteraceae bacterium
CCCCGCAAAAACAAGGCCGCGATCATCTTCGAAGGCGAGCCCGGCGATCAGCGAATCATCACTTATCAGGAACTTCATCGCCTCGTTTCGCGCTTCGCTTCCGTCTTGAAATCGCGTGGGTTGAAGGCTGGCGACCGCGCGATCATCTACATGCCGATGATTCCCGAAGCCGCCATCGCGATGCTGGCCTGCGCGCGCCTCGGTGCGATCCATTCCGTCGTCTTTGGCGGATTCTCTGCGGAAGCCTTGAAGGCCCGCATTCAGGATCTCGGCGCGCAGATCGTCATCACCGCCGACGGCGGTTGGCGTCGCGCTAAAGAAGTGAAGCTGAAGCCGGCCGTGGACGAAGCTGTCGCCGAGTGCCCCAGCGTCACCAATGTGATCGTCTACAAGCGCACCGGATCCGACACCCCGATGGTGGAAGGCCGCGATCATTGGTGGCACGTCCTCGATGAAGGCGCGTCTGAGGATTGCCCCGCCGAACAACTGGATTCCGAACATCCGCTGTATGTGCTCTACACGTCGGGAACCACGGGCAAGCCCAAAGGCATTTTGCATACAACCGGCGGCTATATGACGCAGGCCACGGCGACGATGAAATGGGTCTTCGATTTGCAGGAAACCGACACCTACTGGTGTTCCGCAGACGTTGGCTGGGTCACCGGGCACAGCTATGTTGTTTACGGGCCGCTCGCCGCGGGCGCAACCACATTGATCTACGAAGGCGCTCCGGATACGCCGAAGTTCGACCGCTGGTGGCGCATCATCGAGAAGTATCGCGTCAACATTTTCTACACCTCGCCGACCGCGATCCGCGCGTTGATCCGGCAGGGCGATCAATGGCCGAACGGTCACGATCTATCGTCGCTGCGCCTGTTGGGAAGCGTCGGCGAACCGATCAATCCTGCGGCTTGGGAATGGTTCTACAAAGTGATCGGCAAGAGCCGCTGTCCCATTGTGGATACGTGGTGGCAGACCGAGACGGGCTCGATCATGATCGCGCCCATGCCAGGTGCCGTGCCCGCGAAACCGGGATCCGGCACGCTGCCCATGCCGGGTGTTGTGGCCGAAATTGTGGATCTCAAGGGCAACCCCGTGGATGTCGACAAGGAAGGCTATCTGATCCTCCGCAGGCCCTGGCCAAGCATGTTGCGCACGCTCTGGGGCGACGATGAGCGCTTCAAAGAACAGTATTGGAGCAAACTGCCGGGTATCTATTTTACGGGCGACGCCGCACGTCGCGATAAGGACGGATACTTCTGGATTCTGGGTCGCGTGGACGATGTGATGAACGTGTCGGGACATCGTTTGTCGACGATGGAGATTGAATCCGCACTGGTGCATCATCCTGCGGTGGCGGAGGCTGCGGTGGTCGGCAAGCCGCACGAAATCACCGGCCAGGCCGTATGCTGTTTTGTGACGCTGAAGAAGGGCGATTACGATCACGATGTCATTGGCAAGGAACTGAGGAACTGGGTGGCGCATGAGATCGGTTCGTTCGCCAGGCCGGAGGAGATCCGGTTTACGGATGCGTTGCCGAAGACGAGGTCCGGCAAGATCATGCGGAGGCTGTTGCGCGAGATTGTGACGTCGCACACCGTGGCCGGGGATGTGACCACGCTTGAGGATATGGGCGTGATCACGGCGCTGGCTGCACAGCAGGATGAGGATTAGTTTCTTCCGAATCGCCATGGCCGCCTTCGTTGTTGCGAGGGCGCACTTGGCTGTTCGTGTGGGCCCTTGCCAATCTGTGAATGGCGGAATCCAGAAACCGCAGTATTCGTCGGGAAAGTCGTCCAAGGTGGGGCCGCCCCACCGTTCAGCAGAAACATTTTGTATGGAAGAGTCAGCGACGGGGGCGGCCTTGCAACAGCGCTCAAACTCGCATGGGGCAAGGCAATTGCCGATGTTCGAGTCGCCGCTGGAACCACCGGAACGGGTGAGTATCTGGAAACAGTTTCGGACGCGGATGGCTATTTCGAATTCGTTGGGCTGAGCGGAACCTATGCCCTGGAGGCGCGCACCGACGCATGCAATTCGCCCCAGCCTCTACTGGATGTTGCGGCACCTCGCCCAGGCCGTTGCGTCGTGCAGAACATCGGGCTGACCCCGACTAATCCTGCGGAACCACGTCAATAAGCCCCTCGGACCTTGCTGCGAGTAACAGATCCCGATCCGCGCAAAGAAAACACGGGCGTTCGGAATCGGTCCCCTCACCGTAGACCAAACAACTCGCCAGTTGCATGGAATCATAAGCGCGCAGCGAATACTCGTCGAGTAACTCGCCAGCCCGATCCAGCACCTGCTGATTCAATGACTGCCGAACAAAACGGCTCTCGAGATGCGCTTCGAAGCGATGCAGGATCTCGTCCGCATCGTCTGCGTCGAGTTGCTTCATCCTCTGGCGCTTGCGCACCGCGGCACGCAACTCCACTTCTGCCAGGACACTAATGACTAGTTGATTGCGCTCGTCCGACGCAAGCGAGATAACATGCGCGCTGCCGGACTCTTCCAAGTACAACTTTGCCAGCGCGCTCGTATCCAGAAAGAGGACCGCCAATTACCGGCGGTCCTCCAGGATGGTTTCGGAAATCGGTTTGCCCTTCAGCTTGACTGGAGCAAATCCAAGTAGATCTTTCTTCTTGCGCTCGCCGATCGCCTTCTGCACTACAGGCGATTGACGATTCAGGCGAATGCCGGTCGTGGGAAACTTCGGCGCACGAGGATTCTGGAACTTGCCCGTCCGGATATAGCCAGCCTCAATCGCCTTGGCGATCAATGCCTGTCGGTCCGCCTCGGGAATCCCGGATCCTTCCAGAAACGTATCGCGGAACCACTTCAGCGCCACGAACTCAATCCCAGGGCTCTGTTCCGCGCGATCCAGGCCTTCCAGCAACAGGTCCATCGAAGTCTTCGCCTTCGGCTTCGCGGTCGGAGGATCGTCAAAGTCGAATCGCACGGTGAACGTAGACCCGCCCTCGGGTGCTTCAACAAGCGTCACTTTCGCCTTGAGCTTTCCGCCCAACGCATTCAACTTGTTTTCCAGCGCGCCGCGCCGCGAATCCACCGCCATATGCAGGCCTCCATCTATATTTATACATAAAAGCCCGCTCTTGTCAAGCTGCTACGTCGTAATCGCGTCCGCGGAACCCTTCATGAAGTCCTTGTTCTTGTCCCCAACCCAATAGCGCTCACCCGCAATGCACCAGATGAACTGCAGCGGATCTTCTTGCGAAAACACTGGATGATAGTTCAGGAACGGGATCGTCACGAGATCGCCTTCATTCACGCTGTGCACAAACGACAGCGTCTCCGGCGACTCATAGACTTCCATCGCGCCGTGCCCCTGAATGAAGAAGTAAAACTCTTCCTGATCCGTATGGTTGTGCGGAGGCCATGACCGCTGCTTCGGCTGAAAGAACGTATAGCCCGCCACAAGCCTGTCGGCCGCTTCGGACACATCGAACATCAGATAGACATCTTTGCCCTTCAAATGCCGGATGCGATCCTCACGTTTCGAAAAGTCCGCGAACTTCGAATGAAATGCCAGATGCACTTTCGACGCGGTCGCCGACGCCTGCACCAACCGAGCACCTTCGGCGCTTGAAATCGAAAACGGCGCATCCATCGGGACATACAACGTATCGTACGGTGCAAGCTCATACGCCACGCCCGCCACCGTTACGCGCGACGATCCCTTCCACTGAAACAACAGCGTCTCCTGCCCCGGCGTTGCGATCACTTGCGAATACGTCCCTGGAGGAACTTCCCACTCGCCGCAACTCAAGAACTGCAGGTTTGCCGACGCCGGTGTAAACCGCTGTTTGAAAACCGCCCCCGCGTCGCCATGCCGGCACAATTTCGCTTCAAGCACCATGTTGTATCTCGTTTCTTCCTTCGTCGTATTTCACTCGCTGGCCGCTCCAATAGGCTTCGTACGCCATATGGCTTGGCAGCACCCCAGCCAGAGCCAAGTCGATATCGGCGCTCGGCTTCGCCCCGGTTTTGATCGCGTTCAAAAAGTCACTGGCGTGCGCAATTTCAAGCGAACCAGCGGCCTTCACGGTCACCGCTTCGCCCTTGCCGTTCGGACGGAATGTGTAGTCAGTCCGCGTGATTTCGAGCGAGCCCTCTGTGCCCTGAAACAGAACGCCGGGCCGGTCATCGCGCAGTTTGTGGACGCTCGATTCGAACGTCAGATTCCAGCCCTTTTTGAATCGCAGGATCGCGTTCACAGTGTCGGGATTCACTCGGCCATCGTTGGCGCTGTAGATGCCTCCGGTCGCAACGCAATCCACCGGCGTATCGTTCATCATCCACACTGCGACATCGGCCCAATGGTTGAGGATGTCGGCGAGCACGCCGCCGCCGTACTCGGGAAAGTAGCGCCACGAATCGTAGCGCGCGTGATCGTAGTCGAAGTAAGGCGTCTTGCCGAGAAAGCGCAGCCAGTCGAGTCCTAGGGGCTTGGTTTGCTTGGCAATCGTGCGCGCCTGCCAGGGAAAATTACTCCAATACGTTCGCACGAACAGCACCTTGCCCAACTTGCCATCGAAGTATTCTCCGCGGGCCTGTTTGTAGTGGGCACCGCTGCGCTGTTGGGTTCCGACCGTGCAGACCTTGCCACTCGTGCGCGCGGCGCGCAACAGCAGCGGACCCTCTTGAAACCGATGGGTCGCGGGCTTTTCTAGGTATACGTGCTTGCCAGCTTGGAGAGCCGCCGTCGCTAGGTCGAGATGCAGATGGTCTGGAGTGCCGATCAGCACTGCGTCCACGCCCCCGCGTGCCAGCGCGAACTCGTGCGCAGTGCACTCGAAGGGCTTTTCCATCGCGCCTTTCACCAGCGTCTGGCGGGCGCGTTCCCGCTGAACATCGTAAACATCGCAGATCACCTTTAGGTCAATGCGCCCGGTATCGACAAAGGCCTTCATGACGTCGCACCCGCGGCGTCCCGATCCGATCAACGCCATTCCGATGCGGTCGTTCGCGCCGAGAATTCGCGAATACGAAGCGGCCGTGGACATGCCCACTTTCAGAAACGATCTGCGTTGCATGGTTTAAGCTCCAAACATTTTCTTGATCGATTGTCGTGCGGGTTCTACCGCTGACTCGCCCGGCTTTTCTCCACTCTCGCGTTCCTCTTCGTTCAACACCCAGCCTTGCCAGCCTGTCTTCTTCACCGCCGCCGCCAACGGCACGTAGTCGAACTCGCCCTGCCCGAGCGGCACTTGGACGTCGCCCTTGAAATCGCGTAGGTGCAGTGCTTCGATCCGCTTGTGATACTTCGTGAAGAACGCCGCCAAATCCACTTGGCGGCGCATCGCGTGTCCGCAATCGATCAGAAACCGCACCGTGTCGGGATCGGTGTCCTTCATCATCGCGCGCATTTCGAACGCATCGTTCTCGAATTCCGGACCATGATTGTGATAAAGCAGCCTTGTCATTCGCAGGTCGCGACAGAGGCGACCGGCGCGTCCCAATCCTCCGACCTTCCAACGCAACCGCTCCAAATCGTTGCCTGCGGGAGCGCCGCTCAAGATCAAACGTTCCGCGCCTAAGGCCGCCGATCCCTTGGCGATGCGCTCGATGAGGCTCCACTCCGGGATATTGTTTTTGGGATCGTAGTCGAACTGAAAGATGTGGCATCCGAAGAATCGCAGACCACTTTCGCGAATCTGCTGGCGAGCTTCCTTCACATTTTCGAACTGGCCCTGCACGTTGCGGTAGCCGGTCTCGAAGCCTTCGAATCCGATCTTCCTGATCGAAGCGAGCACCGTCAACAGATTGCGAAACTCAGGAACTTCAATCTTCCAAGCATTGGTCTGGCATCCCACCTTGAGCTTGTCGTTCTGGGCGAAAGCCCCAACGGCCAAGCCACTGGCTAGCAGAAAGTCACGTCGATTCATCACACCTCTCTACAACAACACCATGCTCTGAGACGGTCGCCTTCCAACCCGAAGGCCAATCGGCCTCAAAAGCAGGGACATGAAAGAACCGTTCCACCGTTACACAACTCAAAATCTCGATCACGCTCTCATCGTCCAGATTTACGCCTAACACATTTTGCGGATGATATGTGGCAAGCGCAAAAGCCGCATCCACCCCGCGCGATGGATCCGCGCCGATGACCCGCACACCTTTGGACGCCAACGCTTCGGCAAGGGTTGCTTCGCCGTGGTCGTCCACATGCACCAACTCATCGCAATAACCTGCGATCCACGAGGCTACACTTTCCATACGATGATCTTCGTGTCCGTCATCTCTTCCATCGCATAACGCGGACCCTCGCGTCCCAGTCCGCTCTCTTTGACGCCGCCGTACGGCATCGGATCCGCGCGAAATGTAGGAATATCGTTGAGGATTACGCCGCCAACCTGCAACAGCCGCGCCGTGCGGAACGCGCGTTCGAGATCGCGTGTGAAGACGCCCGCCTGCAGGCCGTAGGACGAGTTGTTCACCAGCGCGACGGCGTCCTCAATACGTGAAAAGCGATTCACGCAAACGACCGGGCCAAAGATTTCCTGACACATTGCCTTGGCCGTCTCAGGGACATCCTGCAGGATCGTGGGAGGAATCGTGGCGTAGACGCGCGTACCGCCAGTCACCAGACGTCCACCATCGGCAATCGATTCGTTGACCCAACTTTCCACACGCTTCGCGGCATTTTCCGAAACCAGCGAAGAGTGATCCGTCACTTCTTCGAGTGGATGGCCGATCCGTAATCTCTCCACTGCGGCCTTCAATCCTTCGGTGAAGCGATCCGCCAGCGAATGGTGAACGTAAATACGCTGTACAGAAATACAAACCTGTCCGCTGTGCGAAAAGCCGCCGATCACCGTGCGCGCGATTGCAAGATTCAGATCCGCATCGGCATCCACAATCATCGCGGAATTGTTGCCAAGTTCGAGAGTGAGTTTCTTCAAGCCGCAGTTGGCGCGCAGCCATTTGCCGACTGCCGCACTTCCGGTGAACGTGATCATATTGATCCCCGGATGTGCCACCATTGCCTCGCCCAAGGCACGCCCTTCACCCGTGATGAGATTGTACGCACCGCTCGGCGCACCCGCTTCACGCAGGCCTTCCGCAATACGAAACGCCGAAAGTGGAGTCTGTTCCGCAGGCTTGTGCACCACCGCGTTTCCGCACGCCAGTGCCGGTGCGATCTTGTGCATTGCCAGATTGAACGGTACGTTGAACGGTGTAATCGCTGCGATCACACCCACGGGCTCTCGGACGGTCATTGCCATGCGTCCCTTGCCGATCGCTGCCCCATCGATCGGCACGACCTCACCGCGCAGATTGCGAGCTTCGATCGCCGCCGTAAGCAAGGTCTGCAAGCCGCGATCCGCTTCGACGCGAGCTTCTTTGATCGGCTTGCCAGACTCGATGCAGATGAGGCGTCCGATTTCCGCAACCTCGCGCGTGAGTATCGCATGCAGCCGAAACAATAGATCGGACCGCTCACCATTGCTCATCGCGGCCATCGCGCGCTGCCCTTCGCGAGCGGCAGCCACAGCCCGATCCACAATCGAAGCCGAGGCTTCCTGCACCTGGGCCACAGCCGACCCGTCATAAGGCAGCGAAATCGTGCGCTGCGAAGCGGTTTCCACCTGCTCACCGCCAATGTAAAGCGGATATGTCTGCATAACTAGCGAGAACTCCTGACAATCGGAAGTGTTTGGCCGGAATGCGGCATGAACCCCATGCGTTTTGCACCTGCGCACAATTGATCCGCCCACCTTTGATGCTCGGCAACGGGCACGTGGCGGAAGTGACAGCGGTTCACAAAGGCTGAATCGAGCGTGGATACCAAACAGACATCGTACAGTCTCCCAAGGCGTACAATCCAATAAGCCTTGTGGCCTCCGACCTCGAAGCGATCTTCCAGCGCTTTCTGCATCGCGAATTCGTCATCGTATTTCTGAATGAAATCCGTGAAACGCTGGTGGCCCGCTCCATTGGGACATTCTGCATAGAACAGAATCGAGCCGCCATGTTTCAGCGCCGCACAGGCGTTTTCGAGGCCTTTGTGGGCCTGCCTGAGATCGAGATCCAACGGATATCCACCCGCCGATGCAACGATCAGATCGTAGGGTTCGTTAACCGAAGCAGACAGTGCGGCGTCCACGGCGAGGCAGCCTTCGCGATGGGCGAGATCGAAGTGCCCTGCAACCACGCGCAACAATCGGCCTTCCGGATCCAAGACCACGTTGACGATGAAATCCGGTTCCGCCATGCGGCAGGCTTCGAGCAGATCCTCGTGAGCGGGGTTGCCATCGAGCGCGCCCGCTCTGCAGGCCGGATCGAAGATCATGCTGTGGTTGAAAGTGGTCGTCTTTGCGCCCGCGACTCCCGGCACCAGACTCTTGCGTCCGCCGCTGTATCCGGCGATCAAGTGATAGATGATCTCGCCGGTGAGGATGATGCGATCCGCTTCCCACACTTGGCGATTGATTTGCACGTTGTTACCGAACGACGTGCGCCCCAGCGTGACGAGAGCAGAGTCATCCCAGCAGTCGTGATCGAAGTTGCGGATGCGGCGGTGCAGTTCTTCGCCGATGATCTCGATGCGTTCTGCGTCAGTTTGCTTGCGATGAATGCCCAGAGCGAAGACGATGAATATGTCGCGATCCGGGATGCCTGCCTGATTCAGTACGGCAATAACAGCAGGCAGAAACAAATCGGTTCGAGTGAGGCGCGTGATGTCGTTGACGACGATCGCAATTCGCTCACCGGGCTTGACGATGTTGCGCAGAGGCAGCGTGCCGATGGGCTGCGCGAGAGCTTCGGCCACCGCCGCACGCTCATCCGCAACCGGTGGCGATCCGCGATGAACGATTCTCTCAATGTTCGAAGGCAACTGCAGTGAAAGGCCATGTCGGCCAAAAGGAACCACCCTCTAGTTTTATCGCATAGGCGTTGCTTTTTCGAGTTGCGAGGAATCTGCGAACCGTTTCGCCGCGATGTTTCGCAGTTGCACGCGTCGTACCGGATCTATTCCGTATCATGGAATCGTGCACTTTCGTTGGGCCTCTGTAGCCTTATTACTTGCCATGGCGAGCGCCCAACCGGCAGATCCGCTCAACGCCGCTCGACTGCTCTTGCGCGAAGGCAAGACAGCCGAAGCTCGCTCCCTGCTAGACAAAGCCCAAACCAACGACGCCGAAACCTGGTATCAACGCGCGCGCTCGCATCTGCTGGATTTTTATCGAATCCAGGACGTCACCAAGCGGCGCACATCGCTCGCACTCGCCATGGAAGCGCTCGCCGCCGCGCTCACACGCGATGTGAACCACATCCCGACCCTGCGTGCCAAGGCCGTCATCCACGCCCGCGCCGAACTGCTTTATTACGATCCCAATCTCGCCTACGAACTCGGCGCGCGCATCGCCAAGCTCGAACCGAACTCCAATGCCTACATCCTCAATCTCACCGAGTGGATGTCAGGTGAGGTTCGGTTCACACACGATCGCGAGCATCGCGTGCCGCATGATCCGCTGCTGGGGCTCGATCGTTCCATCCCTTTACTCGAAGGCGTGATCGATTCCGCAGTGCCATACAGTGCGGAAGAAACCGCTGGATTCTATGGCCTTGGCAAGACGCTGTCGCGCCGCGGTGACTTTGCGAAAGCGATTCTCTACTTTCAGCAGGTGCTCAAGCGCACACAGGATCTTGAACAGAAGACCGAGACTTTACGAGAAATCGGAACCGCCTACTATCGCAGCGGAAACTACTTCGACGCAGCCAGGTTTTTCTACGAAGCGCTGCAGTGGAAGCCGAACTCAATCGATCAGTGGATGCTCAAGGTCTCGCTCGATCAAATTCCCGAGGCTGCACGACCACCGCTTCCTCGTAATGTTTCGTTTCCCGAATTGCCCGCAGTGAAATCTACGCTGGCATTCAGAGACATCGCCCCACAACTCGGCGTGAACCGCTTCGACGGCAACGGAACCTGTTCTTGGGCGGACTACGATCACGACGGCGATCAGGATCTCTTTCTCGCAGGATCTGGGACGTTCATGGCGGTCTTTCGCAACGATGGTGGCAAGAGCTTTACTGAGGTCACCGATACCATTGGACTCGCGAAAGTCCCATCGGGCTACAGTCTCAACCTTGTGGACTATGACAACGACGGCTGGCTGGATCTTTACATTACACTGAACGGCTGGAGCGGACCCATGCCGAATCGTCTCTATCGCAATAACAAGGGCAAGTTTGAGGATGTCACTGCGAAGTCTGGAGCAGGCGATGCGGGCGATGGATTCGTTTCCGTCTGGGGCGACCTCGACAACGACGGCTGGCTGGACATCGTGATCGCCAATGGCGTTCTGAAAGACGGCAGCACGCCGCAACTCTACCGCAACAACGGCAACGGGACGTTCACGCGCGCGACGCCTTTCAATGAGCCGCCGCAGTGGGGTGCGATTGGCGTGGCGCTTGGCGACTACGACAAAGACGGCGATCTCGACATCCTCATCAATGGACTCAACGACGCGCCGAACCGGCTCTATCGCAACGACGGCGGCTGGAAGTTCACGGAAGTGTCGCGCGCAGCGGGGGTGGCGCAGCCGCCGCACAACGGCTTTGTCTGTTTCTTTTTCGACTACAACAACGACGGTTTTCCAGACATTCTCACCACGAGTCTTGCGCCTTGGCCTGTCGTTGTTGAGGGATTGCGCGCAGAGCCGACGTCCCTGCATCCCGATGCGAGCCGCTTGTTCCGCAACAACGGAAATGGAACGTTCAGCGACGTGACGTTGAAGGCGGGGCTTGGATCTCCGATGGGTACGATGGGCGCGGGCATTGCGGATCTCGACAACGATGGCTATCTCGATATCTACTTCGGCACTGGCGATCCGCAATTGACGCGGCTCGAGCCGAACCGCTTCTTCCGCAATAACGGAGACGGGACGTTTCGCGATCACACCCGCGCTGTTGGCTTCGCGAGGCCCGGCAACAAAGGCCACGGCGTGAGCTTTGTGGATATCGACAACGACGGCGACCTCGATGTCTATGCGCAGTTGGGCGGCCACTATCCGGGCGATCATGCGTTCAATGCGTTCTATGAGAACCTTAGCGGCAACGAACAAAACTGGGTCGAGATCGATTTGCAAGGCCCACATGCCATCGGTACACAGATCACTGCGCGAGATGGGACTTGGCTTGCCTATCGCGAAGTGAAGGGAAGCGAGGGGTTCGGGGCGACCAGCCCGTATCGGGTTCACATCGGACTGGGCGCTCGCACGAAGATCGACAGCCTCACGATTCGTTGGCCGGGTGGTGCGGTTCAGACACTGAACAGTTTGCAGTCGAATCGAATCATCGAAGTGAAAGAGGACGCGGCGGCGCTCGCGCAAGCGGGCAACTATCGCGAGGCGGAACCTCTCTTTCGCGAGCAGTGCGCCGACGGCAAGAATCCCGATGCCTGCTACTTTTGGTCGCGCACGCTCTATGCGATGGATCGGCATGAAGAGGCATTGCGCGCTGTCGCCAAGGCCTCCGCGTCGTCGCCGAGAGTCCGCACGGCGATTGGACAGTCGAATGAAGCTCTGGGTCGATACGCTGAGGCTGAAGCCGCATACAAGAGCGCTGGAGACGATGCGCGGCAAGCTTACGGGTTGTTCCTCTATCGCCAGGGCCGGATGGAAGAGGCCTCTTCCATCCTCGCGTCGACCGGTCAGGCGGGCGCTCTCACTCACGCACGCGCACTGTTCCAATTGGGCAAGCTCGACGAGAGCCTATTGCGTCTCAAGCCGCTGCTTGCGACCAATCCAGCAGCCAATGAACTCGCCAGCCGGATCTACTATCGCAAGGGCGATACGGTGCAAGGCGACAAGCACGCGGCTCAAGGCTCGGCGATGTCCAAATAACGATCCACCGCCGGATTCGCGATCTTCTGGACTTTGCCAGAGGGCCAACGAACCACGACTTCGCGAACCGTGGCAGCCGCGCCAAGGCCGAAGTGAACCCGCGGATCGGAAGAACTCGCGTATCCCACCGCCGTCGTCGAATGATTGTGCTGCGCGCCATCAATCGTAATCCGCACGCCCAAGCCCTTCACTCGGAATCCGATCCAATGCCCCTTCATCGGATTCCAGAACAGCACTGGCTCAGAGCCCAAGCGCGACACGGCAACATCGATGGTCCCGTTGTTGTCGAAGTCCGCGAAAGCCGCACCGCGATGCAGCGCAGGCTCGCCAACATCGATGGCTCGGAACTTCTGCGAGCCCTCGTTCCAAAGCAACTGGCACGGCTGCCGGGATTTGCGGCTTGAGTACGCTTCCGCATTCGTCTGGACATCGCCGCCGGCGACGAACAGGTCTTTGCGGCCGTCGTTGTCGAAGTCGTAAATCCCCGCCCCCCAACCGCTACGAGTCAACGTCGCAGCGCCGATGCGGCTGGCGTAAGTGAGATCCGCGAAGAGCCATCTGCCGAGGTTCCGCAAGAAGGGGAAGGTCTCATTGACCAAGGCAGTATAAAAGAGATCGTCGCGGCCATCGTTGTCGATATCGCGAAAGTCCACACCCATGGCTGACAGCGCTCGCCCGTCATCGTTCAGTGCGACACTCGCGCGCACGGCGATCTCATCGAAACGGCCGTCGCCGCGATTGTGGAAGAGAAAATTGGGAACCGTGTCATTGGTAACGAATGCATCCGGCAGGCCATCGCTGTCCATGTCACCGAACGCGACGCTCATTCCTTTGCCGATGTGCTTGCCGATGCCGGCGGAAGCAGAAACGTCGGTGAACGAGCCATCGCGATTGTTGTGCAGCAACTGATTTGCAGTGCCCGCGTACTCACGCGGATGGCAATACGTCCGCACAGGGGCGCCGCAAACGGGTTCCTCCGCCGGATTCCAATCGACATACTTCACGACAAAGAGATCGGCGAAACCGTCGCGGTCATAGTCGAACCAACCGCCGCCAACCGCCCATCCTGGCACAGGCGGCAAAGCCACCGGCTTGAAGACACCGCGATGATTCCGATAGAGACGTGACTGGCCATTGACGCCACTGACAAAGAGATCCGTGAAGCCGTCGTTGTCGAAGTCCGCTGCTGCGACGCCCATCGAGAATCCCTCGCCCTGCAGGCCAGTGGACTCCGTCGCATCGACAAACCCCTTGCCTCCTTCGTTGCGATAGAGCCTGTTCCAAAACTGCGTGCCCGTCTTGCGCAAAGACGGTTGTTTCGCCCCATTGGCAAAGAAGAGATCGACGAAACCATCGTTGTTGTAGTCGAACGCGGCGACACCGCCAGTCATGGTTTCGATGAGTCGATTGTTGCTACTTGCAGAGTGCTCGAGCCTGTGGGGTAGCGTAGTCACGCGAAAGTCCGCGGCATTCAATACGAGGCAGAAAAACCAAAAGAGGCGGCCCCCGAAGGAGACCGCCTCTCTTGAGCTAAACAACTTTGCCATTCCTACCAGTAGAACTTGAATCCGAGCTGTACTTGGCGCGGATAGCCGTTCTGCGTGCTGCCCTGATTCGGGAAGACCGTTCCAAACAGCGGATTGTTCGGATCGGTGTTGAACCCGTCGTTGCGACCGTAGAAATAGTAGTTGGTCACATTGAAGGCTTCCGCACGGAACTGGAAGCGGAAGCGCTCGGTGATCTGCACCGTCTTGGCGATCGAAACGTCCATGTTCAACAATGGCTGCTTCCGGATCTGCCCGCTACGCGCCGGAGTATAGCGCGGCGCGTAATCCGCCGTCATCATCCAGGCGTACTTGGATGTATCCGTGCCGCAGCCGCGATCGAGCGAGAACTGCTGCGGGCGAATCGAGCCGTCGTTGAACTGGCGCAATACGCAGGGGTTCCAGCCGACATTACGGTGGTTCTTCCAACCAACCGTGCCATTCCAATCGCCACCGATGGTGCGGGGATCGCGGAGCTGGATCACGTTGCCCGGAAGATCGTTCGGTTCGCCCGAGCCAACCTGGCTGAAGGTGCTAACCTGCCAACCGCCGAGTAACTTGTTCGCCACGCCGCTCATGTTGCCGCCAAACTTCTTGCCCTTGCCGAACGGAAGTTCGTACACGGTGTTGAACTTGAAGAAGTGCGGTCGGTCGTTGAAATAGATGCCTTGGCGCTGTACGTTGTTCACCGCGTCGTTAAAGCCCCAGCGCTCGATCATCTTGCTGAGCGTGTAGTTCGCCATCAAGGTCAGGCTGCGGCCCATGCGGACGTTGTAGTTGACCTGCAGCGAGTTGTACCAGATGTTCGAATCGTTGCGTCCGCGTTCGATGAGCGTTCCGCTGTACTGCGGATACAGGCGATTGGCTTGGAAGCGGGAGATCGTGTTGGCCGTCGAGAATGCGGTTCCGGCGAACGCGGGCAGACCTTTGAAAGGGTTGGTGACCTGCGCGTTGCAGAATAGAGGATCTCCGCCTTCGCCGAAATTGCAGCTCTTGCGGAACTCCGGCGTCACGTTGTTGAAGTCGCGTTCGGTGTTGGCACCTATGGTGCGGCTGCCTACGTAAGCGACGCTCAGCGTCGAACTGCTCGAAAGCTGGCGTTGAATGTCGAACGAGAACTGATGCACGTACGGCACAACCATGTTCGGGTTATACCAACCGTAGTTCTGTCCAGCGAAGGTGTTCGCTCCGATTGAGGATCCAACAGGCTTGGTGATGCCGTTCGGATAGGGATTGTTCAGCAGGTTCGGAATCAGATTCCGCCCGTCGTCGAGCGAGTTGACAAGCGGCGTGTTGGTCGAGAATCCCGTGGTCTGCAGGGTGTCATTGTTGGGATTCATGAAGTAGAGTCCCCAACCTCCGCGCAGCACCGTCTTGTCTGTCAACTGATAGGCGACGCCAATGCGAGGCTGCCAGTTGTTCATATCGTTCCGTCCCACGACTGCCGGATTTCCGTTCACGCCGGCGAATTCAAGTCCACCCTTGATGTTGCGCAAATTGGGGAATTCGGCCAGTGATGCGGCGGGAATCTGACCGGCGTAAGAAAGCGGAGCATTGGGGTTGAAGCCACGGTTGATCCGATTGTACTTCTCGCTGGGGGTCTGGTTGAAATCCCAACGCAGGCCGAGGTTGAGGGTTACCTTGCGGCTGATTTTCCAGTCGTCCTGGAAGTACGGTGCGAAGTACCACTGCTGGAAGAACGGATAAACGGGGAAGTTCGAAGAACCCCCAACACCGCCAAGCAGGAACGACGCGAAGCCGTCACCCGAGGTTGCCTCGCCCTGGTTGAAGAGGCGCTGCGTCCAGCGGGTTTCGCCGGTGAAGGAAAGAATGTCGCCGGAATTCTGCTGGATGAAGTGAATGCGACGAATATCGGCACCCATCTTCATGGTGTGGCCACCCGCGATCTTGGTGATGTTGCCGGCCAGATTGTAGTTGTTGGTGATATTGATGCCTTGGCCGCGGCCAAGTGGGCTGTAGCCATTGAGATTCCAACGACCGAAGTAAACTGGTCCTGGAATCTGGCTGAGCAATGTGGAAGAGATGCCGAGCTTGGTCAAATCGAAGTTCTCGTTGGCACGTCCAAATCCCTTCTCGACGAAGCGATTGCTCGATGCACGTATATTCAACACGGTGGTCGGTGAAACCGTCATGGTCCAGTCGGCAACGTAGGCGTCGTTGATGCGTTGAAAGGGCTGCTGGCCGTCGGTGCCGGGAGAGCCGCAAACGCCATTGATGCAGCGGTCTTCGGTACGGTCGTTCGACGCGTGGCGGAAGTAGGCGCGGTGCCTGGAGCCGAAGGTCCAATCGAACTTCAGGCTAAGGTTATAGAAGTCGTCGGTGGCCGCGTAGTCCGGATTCAGGACGTTCTGCTGGGCATATCGCAAGCCGGCGGTTGTCGCGTTCGGAGCCGGCATGAAACCTGTCACAGCGCGGGCCACGGGACTGATCCGGGTTGCCGGGATAATGTTGCCCGCGAACGGCGTCCGAACCGGGTCGCCATTGACCATCTGCGGATTCATCGGATCGTAGATGGCGACCCGCTGTCCCGCTGGGGTCGTGAGCCTGCTGAAATCGCCGGTGCGCATTTCATTGGCGGGGAACGAATTGCGCAGGAACTGTGGCCACACCTCTTTGTAGCCTTCGTAAGCGCCGGAGTAGAAAAGACGGACCGGGCCATCCTTTTTCAGAATGCCGGGAATATAAATCGGGCCATCCATCTGAAAGCCGTACTGGTCGAGCTTGTGATTGGGTCGCGCGATTCCCACGGCCTTGTTTTGGAACGTGTTCGCGTCTAACGCCTTGCGCCGCATGAACTCGTATAC
>CAZCPL010000122.1:0-15820 GCA_964500255.1 uncultured Solibacteraceae bacterium
CAGTCGCCCGCGTAGATCGTGCCTTCGAGGACGATCTTGTCGCCGATCTTCCAGTTCTGCGCCTTGGCGACAAGATCGCTCACAACCGCAGCGGTGCGCAGGGTGAGAAATGCCTTGCGCTCTTCTTCAGTGAACTTCCACTCGCTCAAAATGCGCAAGGCTTGCTCTGGTTCCACAGCGAATCGCGCAAAGAAGTTGTTCGGATCGCGGGCGTCCTTGTAGACCCCTTGAAACCAACTGTAGACCGACACTTCCTTGACGCCCGGAATCTGCCGGATCTTGTTCTCGTAAGATCCCGGCAACGCGACGGTCAACGAAACCCGATGCCGCGTAATCAAGCGAAGTGCGGATTCAGGGGTGGTGTCTCCGTGGAAAAACGAACGGTACAGCGCAAACAGAACACCCAGGAGGCAGAGCGACATCGCGACGCTCGAAATCGTCAGCAGGCTGCGCCGTTTGTTGCGCAGGCTGTTTTTGAACATCAAGGGTAGAAATCGAAGCATGAGGTGGTCCTATCCTATTAATGTGGGCGAAACGAAAAGAGTTGGCGAGAGGCTACCGACGAAACCTTGATTCTCACCGACGAACAGCAGCATATAACGGACGAACGCTGGATGGAACGAGCGCTCGTCCTTGCGCGCGAAGCGGAACGCAGGGGTGAAGTTCCGATTGGTGCTGTACTCGTCATAGATGACATTGAGGTGGCCGCCGGATCTAATTCTCCGATCGAAAACAACGACCCAACGGCGCACGCCGAGATTCTTGTCCTGCGCGTGGCCGGCGAGCGCATGGAAAAATACCGTCTCACCGGTGCGACTCTCTATGTCACGTTGGAACCGTGCCCCATGTGCGCGGGTGCGCTGGTAAACGCTCGCATCGCTAGGCTCGTCTTCGGATCTCGCGACCTTCGTTTCGGAGGCGTCCGCAGCAAGTTCCAAATCGCCGATTCCGACCTCTTGAATCATCGTGTCGAAGTCACGGAGGGCATACTTGGCGCAGAATGCACTGCTCTGCTCAAAACTTTCTTCGAAGCCAAGCGGCGCTAACTTATTTCCCAATGTCAAAACTCGCCATCTGTTTCTCACTCCTGACGACAAGCTTGCCCTGTGCAATCGCCGGCTGATTCCAGGTCTTGCTGTCCATTGCCTGAAACTTCGAGATCTCCTGCCACTGTTGCGGATTCGCCTTCACCAGAATCACTTCGCCGGTTTCCGCCGTCACGATCAAATGTCCCTGCGCCAGCATCACTTGCCCGTATCCATAGCGACCGCCCTTCCACTTGCGATCGCCGGTCGCGGCATCCACGCAACTGAGGATGTTCTCATCCAGCCCGTAAATGAACCCCTCATGCACCACCGAACTGCTGAACTTGTTCTTCAGTAGCTTATTTTGCCAAACTACCTTCGGCGCGCCAGCCTTCGCCACCTCAATGACCGCCGCTCCATGGCCGTATCCCGACGACAACAACACCCGGTTCGGACTCACCAACACAGGCTGCGCGGCATTGATGTCGTATTGCGTGTGCCAGGGATGTTCCCACAGTAGAGCGCCATCTTCCAGCTTCAGACCCAAAACCCGGTCACCGGTATAGGTGAGAATCTGCGGCACCCCGGCGAGTTCCACATACATCGGCGATGCGTAGGCAGACGAGTCGTCGAGCACGCTCCAAAGTTTTGCCCCGGTAGTCTTGTTGTAGGCGACAACAGACTTGCCGCCCTTGCCCCCCGCGTGAGTGATCAACCTGTCTTTGACGATCAGCGGAGAGATCGCAACCCCATAAGGTGCGGACTTTCCGCTGTTTTCCTGCAAAAGATTCTTACGCCAAATCAGCCTGCCAGACGAAGCATCCAGACATCGCAACTCGCCCTCTGCGCCTTGCACATAGACCCGGCCCTCGTCGTAAGTCGGCGTCGACCGCGGGCCGTTGCCCCCCAAAAACGAACCAAACGCGCCATCCCACGCGGAACTCCAAAGTTCTTTGCCGGTGTCGAGCGAGTATGCGACGGCGGCTTCCTGCTTCTTGCGCTGTTCGATGGTAAACACTTTGCCGTCCGCAACGCTCACCCCGGCGTACCCGTCGCCCACGCCGATCTTCCAGAACTGCTCCAACCCGCCCGTCTTCCACTCCGTGCGGATCGCGCTCTTGTAGACGCCATCGCGATTGGCGCCGCGGTGACCCGGCCAGTCTTCCGAGAGCAACACAACAATTGCCAGCAAATGCATATGAAAACAAATATAGCGTGTGTAAGTGAGATGGGTGCAGCGTGAAGCACCGTCACAAGATTTGAGCGTGACCGGCGGACAGGCCTCCGTCTACTGCGAACGATTGCCCGGTGATCCATGAGGCTTGTTCGGAGGCGAGAAAGGATGCCATGTTGGCGATGTCTTCGGGCCGGCCCAGGCGTCCGAGGGGATGGAGGGCGGTGAGGCGCGCCGTCCTTTCGGCATCGCGAAGGATTGGCTCGATTAGCGGCGTGGCAATGAATCCTGGGCAGATGCAGTTGACGCGAATGGCCCGTCCCGCATAGTCGAGAGCCATGTTGCGGGTGAGCGCGACGATTGCGCCTTTGCTCGCCGTATAGGCAGCGCGTTCGCGAAAACCTAGTGTGCCGACCACGGAAGCGATGTGAACGATGCTACCGCCCGAAACCATCTTGGGAAGCGCATGTTTGGACACAAGGAAGGACCCGCGGACGTTGACAGCCTGGATCTGGTCCCAGGTTTCGACGCTTTCCTCCTCGACTGTATGCCGCACCGCGATTCCGGCACTGTTGACCACCACGTCGATGCGTGGATGCGGCGCAAGAGCTGCGGAGATGGAATCTTCGTCACGGACGTCGCAAGAGGGAAACGCGGCCAAGTCGAGTTCGACCACGGTGAATCCATCGTCGGTGAGCCGTTGAGCGATGGCTGCGCCGATACCGGACGCGCTGCCGCTAACGATGGCAAGGCGACTCATTGCTGCGCCGGTTCCGGATCTTTCGAGAGGTTGAACTCAACGGTCACGGTCTCGCCTTTGCGCAGCATGACGTTTTTTGGTTCAGGTGTCGGGAAACCTTCTTTGGCGACCGTGACCTTCACCGCACGCACACGCAGGTTAGCAATGAAGTTGTCGCCAGCCGTGGAAGCCGCGCGGAATTCCGCGTCATCGATCAGAATCCTGGCACCATCCACATTGACCCGAACCAACAGATTGCCCACGTTTTGTTCGGCGCTGACCAGCAACAACACGCCGGGAATCTCACTAATGACGACCGGGCGATCGAAAACATTTGCCCCATCCACCAGCCTTATGCGGTGGGAACCTGGCACCAGAGCGGGAATTTCGCGTTCCTCCGGACCCAGCGTGCCCACGAGTTTCCCATCGACGAAGAGTTCCACCGGGCTGTGACTCGATTCCGCTTGCGCCTTGCCACCACCATACGAAATTGCCGCGACATGAGCATTTGCGGCGAGCACCGCACCGTTCAGTTGCGGCATCATGGCGGGCTTCATCTCAATCGGTGCGACGATACGAATGTTGCCATAGGACAGTTCGACAGATCGGGTGGTCACGGGGATGCGCAGATTGAGATTTCCCTCGCGGGGCACGAGTTCGGTGCGTCCCCCGTCGAGTTTCAGCGTGCCGCCAGTAAGATCCGAAACCACTTGCAGTACAGGCGGGATGGCGGTGAGCTTCATGCGTACGAATCCAGCACCACCGTCTTCGAACTTCTGCGAGATGGCGGTGGAAGGTTCGTATCCCGCCAGGCGGGATTCGAAGCGATGCTGCCCTGGATTCACATAAACCTGCAAAGGTGCGCGGCCTTCGAATTTGCCGTCTACCCAAACCTCGGCACCGGCAGGTTCCACCGTGATTTTTACCTCGGCCGCGAGAGGAATTGGCTTGATGTTGATCTTCACCAACACCAAAGCCGTCACCAGCAGGATGCCGACAGCATAATTCACGTGACGTTCTGTGCTCGGGGGGCCCATGGACTAGCGTTTGAATGCTGTTTGGTCCTTGAATTCTTCGAGAGAGTTGTAGACGATCGGGCAGTAAGTCGCGCGATCGATGAACTGCCACATGCGGAAAGGGATCGTGCCGTTGCCGCGGATCAGATGCGGAAAATCAACGCAAATGTGCGGGCGGGCTTCGTAAACGGTGCAGTCGTTTCCATCGAGAAAGACGCAGCCCTTGCCCGCTTCGAACTTCAAGACCGTGCCCTGCTCTTCGTCTTCCTGCGTGTAGTCTTTGCGGAACTGCGCGGGCTTAACGCCCATGTAACGAGCCAGCTTGTCGATGTCGCGGTCGTGCAACTTGACCGTGGCCTGTTTGCAGCAATTTGCGCAGACGCTGCAGTCGATCTGGGATTCGATCTCTTCCGCCGCCTTGCGAAACTTCAGTTCCTGAAAGCCGTGAGTCTTGAGGTGTTTGCGAAAGCGATCGTTCTCCGGGCGTTTTTGCTCGCCAAGGCGCTTGATCTGAACGAGGTCTGTGATGAGCATTTATTCCGGGATCGACCGGTAAAACCACCGGCTGATCCCAAGGTTAACCCACAACGACCAGGCGGTTCCATCCTCGCACACTATGAGTGCAATCTACGGCTGCTGCAATAGGTCGTTTAGCCGTGCCAGATCGTTCTTGGATATGGCGTCCTGCTTGGGGATATCCACCCGCGATTTCAGCTTTCTCCGATAGCGGCTGAAGTATTCGGCGATGTCGCCTCCGAAGCCGAAGCTGTACATAATGTCGTTGAATGCAGCGGTGTGCGCAAGGCCCAGCGCATGGCCTGATTCGTGGACGCAAGTCAGGTATACGATTGCGTCTCTGAGCAGCGCGTCTTTCCTGGTGGCTTCGAAGATGTCTTCACCGAGGCCTTCCATCTCGGGGCGGACGTAAAGTTCCGCACCACGGCGTCCATTGACGATGATGGGGCGCGCCTCGCCGTAGAGGCCCATGCGTTGCGAAACCCACGTGACCCGGATGTGCGCGTCTTGACGAGTGGTGGACTTTACGAATTTCACACCGCCTGCTGTCACGCGCTCCCACGCTTCGAGCGCCCACTGCGCGAGTTCCGGATCGCCGGGCTTGCAGGCGGATTCCGCAGGGATGCACGGATCGATCCAGTAGCGGTATTCAATTGCGGATAGCAATACCAAGGCGACCGACAACATCATGTGTTCTCAAGCACCCGTTCCGCAGCCATGGTTCGCACCATCTCTTCGAGTTCGCGGACGCGTTGATTCAGGTCGTCAATGGCTTGGCCTTGCGGATCGGGCAGCTTGCCATGATCGAGGTTTTCATTGACCTGCGCGGTGTTTTTGGTGCGCACAATCCGACCGGGGATTCCGACCACCGTTGCGTTGTCCGGCACTGAGTGGACCACGACGGAGCCAGCACCGATCTTGACGCAATCGCCGATGGTGATGTTGCCAAGCACTTTGGCTCCGCCGCCGACGACGACGTGATTGCCGATCGTTGGATGGCGTTTTCCCTTGTCTTTGCCGGTTCCGCCCAACGTGACGCCCTGGTAAATGAGAACGTCGTCGCCGATTTCCGCAGTCTCGCCGATGACGACACCCATGCCGTGATCGATGAAGAAGCGGCGTCCAATAGTTGCGCCCGGGTGGATCTCAATACCCGTCGCGAAGCGGGCGATCTGCGAGACGACACGGGCCACGAGGAACCAGCGGCTTTGATAAAGCCGGTGCGACAGCCGGTGCAACAAAATCGCGTGGAAGCCGGGGTAACACAGTACGATCTCCAGCACACTCTTGGCGGCTGGATCTTCTCTGAAGATCGTATCGACCTGTTCCCTGACGCTGGCAAACATTGTGGAAACCTTTATTATCCCCGAATCCGAATCGCGTTACGCTAATGCCATGCGCTTTCTCTTCTTGGGGCAACTGTTCTTCGGGTCTGTTCTCGGGCTCACTTTGATTGGATGCAGCGGTTCGAAAGAAGTTGCAGGAGGTCCGGCGTTCGGTGTGGCTGGCGAACCGCTCACCAAGCCGTTGGCGACGAACGGCAAGATGCATCCGATGGCAAAACATATCGAAATTTCAGGCTATCGGTTGAGTGAACCGAAACCTGGGACGCTTCGGGTCAAGATGAATGTCGTAAATCACTCGAGGGCGGATCTGGGTGAGGTTCCGATGAAGGTGCGAATCACCGCCGCTGGCGCGAAGCCTGAGGATCCACCGGTGGCGGAGGTGACATTCAAAGTAGCCTTGGGTCCGGAAGAGTCGAAACAAGTGGAGCCCACCTATCCTTCAAAGCTGCGTGTCTATGAACTTCCCGACTGGCAGTTTCTGCGCTGCACCGTTGAGATTGGGCCGTTCAACTAAACCGATTTCTGTGGCATCGCCGCTAACTCAACAGGACTCATCACCGCGATATACGGCAGGTTCCGGTAGAGCTGCATGTGGTCGAGACCAAAGCCAACCACAAACCGGTCTGGAATCTCAAAACAACGAAAGTCAACGGGAATCTGCACAATCCGTCGCATCGTGCGATCGAGCAACGTACAGATCGCCACTGAGTTCGGACCCCGCGCCGCCAGAGTCTGCATGAGATAGCGGGTCGTGAATCCGGTATCGACGATGTCTTCGATCAACAGAACATCTTCACCTTCGATGCTCTCATCCAGGTCTTTTGCAATGCGCACCAAACCACTGGAACCCGACGAGGAAAAGCTCGAGATCCCCAAAAAATCTATCTTCACCGGAACCGTGATCTCTCGCGCCAACGCCGTCAGAAAGAACACCGAACCCTTTAGCACACCGATGAGCTTGATCGAAGGGCGCCCCTCGTAGCGCTTTGCGATCTCTGCCGCCACCTCCCGGATCCGCGCCTGTATCTGCTCTTCGGTAAACAGAACCCGTTCAATGTTCATGCGCCTCCGGCGATGCCGTACTTGCCAAGCAGATCCTGAAAGTCTTTGCGATAAAACACCTGGATGTTCACATGCGGATAGATCGTCTTAAGCAACTTGATCTTGCGGTTCTTGCGCGTAACCAGTGCCTGCTTCATCGTCGTGATCTCCAGATAGAGGTCGAACTCGGGCAGATAGAAGTCAGGCGTGAACGCTTCCAGCACGTTGCCATCCTTATCCCATTGCAACGGAAACGATCGAGGTTCATATTCCCAACTGACGCGATAAAAGTCCAGCAAATGCGCAAAAGTCTGCTCACTCGGATGCCCAAAGGCAGGGCCATCCAAGTTCGCTTTGCCATTCGGAGCGATTCCATGCGACGCCAGTTTCAACCGGCTCTGGAAGCGAATCTGCGCCTCTCCTTGCGCAGTGAAAAACTCCGCGGGTCCACGCATTTCAAAAGCTTTCCGAACGATTGCAGCCCCATGCTCCGGTTCGAAAGCGGCGATATTCAGCACCAGATCGAAGGCTTCCGCGTGCTTCCCAAACCGTCTGCGCCGCTGTTCCCGAAGATCTGCATCCATTTCCCGCAAAACCGTTTTCGCAGCGGGACGTTCCAAACGTTTCGAGACCATGATGTTTCCCACACGACGCTCCTCTGAGCCCGTGAGATGTATCCGCAATATTGCCTGCATCCGCGCGAACAAATGTTCGCACCCCGGAAAACAAAGCACAAGATGATGCGTCAGTGCCAAGCGCGCCACCACGGATTCCACTGCGGGACCCCAAGCCCCGCCATCCACTTCACGGCCATATTCCTCGCACAGAAGCGCTGCTACACTTCGCTCACCCGCGAATGTGAACCCAAGTTGCGACGCCACGAGCCGGGCGACATCTTCCCCCGGACATCCCGCATCGGATGCGACGCTTACAATGGACATGCAAACTAACAGTATGGACCTTTTTCCAAAAGGGCTGACGCGACGGTCGCTCTTACAAACCCTCGCCGCAGCAACTGCACTCGGCAAGAATCTTCGTTGCGATATCGCGATTATCGGAGGCAGCTTCGGAGGCTGTGCCGCAGCCCTTGCCGCATTGCGCAATGGCATGCGAGTGATCCTCACTGAAGAGACCGATTGGATTGGCGGTCAAGTGACGTCTCAAATCGTCCCGCCCGACGAACACCCCTGGGTGGAGCAATTCGGCGGCACCCGCACCTATCGCGAGTATCGCAGCGGAGTCCGCCAATATTATCGGGATCACTACCCGCTCACCGAAGCCGCGCGCGCCAAGCCTTACCTCAATCCCGGCAACGGATCGGTATCAAAGATCACCCACGAGCCGCGCGTTTCGCTCGCGGTGCTGGAAGCGATGCTCGCGCCCTATGTCAGTGGCGGTCAACTGACCGTGCTGTTGGAACACAAGCCAGTGGCAGCCGATCTCGCAAAAGATCAGGTGCAAGCAGTAACCGTCGAAGGGAAAGGCACCAGGAAAACAATCGAAGCCGCTTACTTTCTGGATGCCACCGAGCAGGGTGATCTTCTTCCGCTCACCCGCACCGAATACGTGACCGGCTTCGAATCGCAGAAGCAGACCGGTGAACCGCACGCGCCCAGCGAGGCCCAGCCCGGCAACATCCAATCTTGCACCTGGTGCTTCACGATGAGTCATCATCCCGGCGAGGATCACACGATCGACAAGCCCGCCCAGTATGCGTTTTGGAAAGAGTATGTTCCCATGCTGAATCCCGCCTGGCCCGGCAAGTTGCTCAGTTGGACCTACTCGAATCCCATCACGCTGCAGCCCCGCGAAGTCGGCTTCGATCCGGAAGAAAAGTCCACCAAACCGGGAATCCTCAACCTCTGGATCTACCGCCGCATCGCTGGCAAGACCAACTTCCGGCCCGGATCCTACGACAGCGATATCTGTCTCGTGAATTGGCCACAGAATGACTACTGGCTCGGAAACCTCCACGACGCGCCGGATACAGCCAAGCATCTCGAAGGGGCGCGCCAGTTGAGTCTCTCCCTTTTTTACTGGATGCAGACCGAGTGTGGTTTCAAGGGCCTCAAGCTTCGAGGCGACATCTCCGGCACAGCCGACGGGCTCGCCAAGTACCCTTACATCCGTGAATCGCGCCGCATCCAAGCGGAGTTCACCGTGCTCGAACAACACGTCGCCACCGATGCCCGCAAAGCCTCCACGACCGCCGAAAACTTCGCCGATTCAGTAGGCGTTGGCAGTTATCGCATCGATCTGCACCCCTCAACCGGCGGCGACAACTACGTCGACGTCAGCTCACTGCCGTTCCAGATCCCATTGGGATCGTTGATACCGAAGCGCGTGAACAATCTCCTCGCCGCCTGCAAGAACCTGGGCGTGACGCACATCACTAACGGCTGCTACCGCCTGCATCCCGTTGAATGGAACATCGGCGAATCCGCCGGCGCGCTCGCCGCCTTCGCCGTACAGCGCAAGCAAGTGCCGCGCCACATCCGAGCCGATAGGAAGCTGTTGGCGGACTTTCAAGCTTGGATCCAAGAGCAGGGAATCGAAACTACCTGGCCCAAGTTGACACCCCGATAATGAATCCGAAGCAACAGTATGAAGCGCGCCTGAAACACTGGCGCAAAGTTCTCGAAGCCGAAGCCAAGCGTTACCAGCAGATCAGCGACATCCGCCTCTGGGTAGTGGTTGCGGGTCTAGTGACCGCCTGGTTGGCACCCCTACCGTGGATTGCAGTTCCCATTGCCGCCTTCATCGCCCTCATGGTTTGGCACGTGAAAGTGGATGTAAAGCGCATCGACGCCAAGCGGGGCATCGCGTATTTCGAGCGAGGCTTGAAGCGGCTCGAAGGCAATTGGGCCGGAACCGGAACCTCTGGCGACCGGTTCAAAGACAGCAACCACGTCTATGCCGACGATCTCGATGTCTTTGGTCGCGGCTCGCTCTTTGAACTGCTCTGCACCGCCCGCACGGGCCCCGGTGAGGATATCCTAGCGCAGTGGCTGCTGCATCCGGCAGATGCTGTCGCCGTCCGAGAGCGCCAGGAAGCAGTGAAAGAACTCGCCCCCCAGGTGGATCTTCGTGAGACAGCGGCGCTCGCAGGCGAAGACATTCGTGCCAACTGGCGTTTGAAACATACTCCCGCATTTCCGTTGTATGCCCGACCGCTCAGCATCGCCATCTCCCTCGCCGCCATCTTGAGCGCCACCGGATTCGCGATGGGCTGGTGGAATTCTTCGCCATTCCTCGCCACCGCCCTCGTTGCACTCGGCGTCTCGTATCTCTTTCGCGAACAGATCATCCTCGGCCTTGACTCACTCGAAACATCCACGCGCGAACTCGACCTGCTCGTTCGTCTCTTGCACCACCTCGAGGATCGCAGCTTCGCCACGCCGCTTCTCAAGCGCCTTCGCGAAACCGTCACCGGCTCATCCAGGGAGGTCGCTTACCTGAAGCGACTCATGACCTTTGGAGACAGCGGCCGCAACGCCTATCTGCTTCCCTTGACCATCCCGACACTGTGGAATGTTCACGTCGCCTACGCAATGTGGCGCTGGCAGGAACGTCATCGTCAACAAGTGGACGCCTGGATGAAGGCGCTCGCCGAATTCGAGGCGCTAAGTTCACTCGCTTGCCATGGGTTTGAGAACCCCGATCACGCCACTCCACAACTCATCGACAAGCCTGAGTTTGTGGCCACAGCGCTTGGCCACCCATTGCTCGCTGCGGCCCACTGCATCGCCAACGATGTGGAAATTGGCGTTGCAGGCGCGCGCATGGTGATCGTGAGCGGATCGAACATGTCCGGCAAAAGTACGTTGCTGAGATCCATCGGACTCAATACAATCCTCGCGTGGACCGGTGCCAGTGTCCGGGCCTCGCATCTGCGGGTCGGGCCACTGTCCGTTGGCGCTTCGCTGAGAACAGCGGATTCGATTCAAGATGGCAAGTCGCGATTTTATGCCGAGATCACCAGACTCAAGCAGATCACGGATCTCACCGCGGGCGGCAAGCAAGTTCTGTTTCTGCTCGATGAGTTGCTGTCAGGCACAAACTCGCACGACCGCAGGATTGGTGCCGAAGGGATACTCAAAGCCCTGCTCGAGCGCGGCGCGATCGGCCTAGTCACAACCCACGACCTCGCGCTGGCCTCGATCGCCGATATAGGAGAGATGATCCGCAACGTCCACTTTGAGGATCACGTCGAGAACGGTGAGATCCGCTTCGACTACAAGATGCGCCAAGGAGTTGTGACGCGCTCGAACGCCCTCGAATTGATGCGCGCCGTAGGATTGCTGAAGTGAAGGTGCATTCTGGTAGTGGCTGCGCCGCACCAATCAATTAGAGCTCCGAACTTCGAAGGGAGCGTCCTACTTCCACTCGATTCGTTAGTTCCCGGTCTCTTCGACCAGCTTTTCAACCTGCATCATGTAGATCGCCCACTTGCCTTCGCGATCGCTCTGAAAAAACACCCGCTGGCTGTTCGGCGAAAACACCGGCGCCACCAACGAAGGATTCGAAGCCTTATGCTCTGCCAAAGTGAACTCGCGCTTCACGCTCCGCAGCAACAGCAACACATGCGGCGATGCCTTGCTTGAACTCGCACCCACAAACACCGACGAATCCCCATTACGGCTCACCGAGGCGAACTGCGACGTCGGAGCCACCAATTTATCCTCATTCGCATCCGGCTGGCACTCACGCAACGCCGGCAACTTCGCACCCTCGGCCCGCACCAGATACTCCACCGTGCGCCCGTCTGTCGACCAATGCGCAGAAAACACCTCTCCGGCTGCGACCCTCAGCTTGTAATTCTGAGTAGCATCGAAGTTCCCCAACCACAGTTCATTGCCGCGTCCATAGACCAATCCTGCCCGCTTCGGCCGGATCACCGGATCCCGCAACTCCGATTCAGTGGACTCTGCAACTGTCGATGCCATGCCCTTCGCAGTTGCAATCAGCCGCACCCGAGACTGTTTATCCTTGATTTCCACCAAAGCCGCGAACAGCCCATCCTCAGAGATGCTCATGCCATTCCCAAAGCGCCAGCCCTGCGCGGCTTGATAGACCGTCCGCTTTCGTCCCGCGAGAAAACCTTGCACGAGCGTGTTTTGGGATTCGAGCCAAAAGGCGGACCGCTCGTCAGGAACCATGCTCAGCGTCCGCGGATCGATCTCCGACGCTTCCAAAATTTCCTGGCTCACGCCGCTCTTCACGTCAAGTCTGCAGACTGTCTTTCCGTCTCTCGAATAGAGCAAAAAGTTGCCTCGACGGCCCATGATTCTGTTGTAAACAGAAGGCATAAGGCAGTCCGCGACTTTGGGGTCTGTCAGACGGACTGCCGGAAACTCAGTGACCGGATCGGCAAACTTCCTGAGTTCCGTGGGAAACGTACGCCGTTCTGCCGCGAAAGCAACCGAGCTGCCGAGGGTCGTGAGTAAGAAATGTCGCCGGGACTGGATGCCCCCAGAGTATCACTTACTTCAAGTTTGCAATCGCGAAATCGTTGCCGAACTCGCGCCATACAGAATGGACGTGATTCCCGCCGTTCTGCGTGTTGTTGTACTCGATGATAAACGTCGGACTCTGCAGACGGTAGTAGTGCCCGTCACCCTTGTTGATGCCGCCAGACCATGCGAAGTTCAACTGCCCAGTCGACTTTTTGTAGACATCGAGCCGAGCGGCGGCTAGGTCGTCTGACAAATTGCCGGTGTACTCCATGACCAACTCATCGAGAATCGCCTTCTGTTTTGCGTTCAACTTCGAGACGGCGAGGCCGTTCTTCTGGCCCGCAGGCAGGTCTGGGAGACGCTTGTGGTTGTCCGTTAGGATATCGGCTGGCGCTTTCTCATCAGTGATCGCGACCTTACGCTGGTCGGCAGTCAGGGAGGTAATCAATTCACGGCCCAGGTCCTCCTCGCGGTTGAGTACGCGCAAACCGTTTCGGTTTGGCAGCGCTCGCACTTCGTGTGGATTCGATCCGAAGAAAGTCGGCGCGGCTACTATCTTGCCCTTCACCACGGTGAGGTTCAGGCTGAGGTGATGTCCATCCACACGCATAGCCCACGTCCCGGTTTCAGACGGTTCACCGAAGATGCTGAAATAGTATTTCTCAGGATTCCGACGCTCTCCGCTATCCTTCTCGGCGATACGCAAAACGTCTTCCAGCGACATGATCGTAGTTGCTTTGATGAAGCCGCGCTGGCTCAATGATGCCGATAGCAGCGCATGAGCAAGCGGCTTCTGGTATGCCTCCATCTCGCGAACTGAGAGACCCTTGCGGGGAACCGGGCGGTAGTCCCAGGTGAAGCGCTCTTCGTCTTCGAGCTTGAATTGAATCTTCGCTTTCTGCTCAGCGGTCAGCGTTCGCAAAAGTTCGCTGGCTGCGGCGGATACTGTCTGTGCGGTGTGCGCCTTCTGGTAGGCGGCGGTAAGCATGACACCTGTAAACGCAACGAGGGTGCCACGGACGATTAGGGAACTGGTGGGGTTCATAAATAGAAATGGGCGGACCTTGCCCGGTCCGCCCACTATATCAAAACTTAGACTTGCGTGAACTGCTTTTGCTAAAAGGGCATCGTCGACTTCTTGCTTGTCGGGACCGAGCGCGAAGCCTGTGCCAGATAGTGATATGGATTGACCGGTGTACCGCCCACTCGCACTTCGTAGTGCAGGTGAGGTCCCGAAGAGCGTCCGGTGCTGCCGGAATACCCAATCACTTCGCCGCGGCGCACGGGCTGTCCGGCGATGACGGAGAAGCGGGACAAATGCCCGTACAGGGTATGGATCGCGCTGCCGTGATCGACCACTATCGCCTTGCCATAGCCGCTCTGCCACTCAGCGTAGCGAATCACCCCGTCGGCTGTGGCACGAACGGGAGTTCCCATAGGAGCCTCAAGGTCAACGCCCGGGTGGTAGGTACCTTCACCGGAGAATGGATCCATCCGGCGACCGAATGAACTCGCAATCCTAGAATTGACAGGCCACAGATCTGGCTTAGTGTGCACCATAAACTGATTCACAAAGCTACGGTGCATCCGCGAGAAGCTAGCCGACTTCATGAAGTTATACTGCTCGATCGATTCCTTATAGGTGGGAACCAACGGAGCTTCGAACGACATGTCAGAGGGACCTTCCAACTGCCGCTTCACTCCCAACGCTAACTGCACTTCAGAGGCTAACAGTTGTAGCGAAGCCAGATTTTGGTCCTTCTGATTGGACTCGCTTTGTAACATCTGATAGCGCGCCCTTAGCGTATCCATCTCTGTGCGCAGTGCGTTGTAGTTCGAAACCTTCCAGGACATTCGAACATAGCTCGAGACGACACCGAACAACGAGATTGCGCCGAAGAAAGCAAGCGCGAGGACTACATAGACGAACTGATGGGGAACGTGAATTCTGCGAAGTCTGCCGTGAATCGAATGGGCCAATACAACGATGAAATATCCCTGCCGCATCCGGTCTCCTTACATTGTTTTTCTCGGTCAGCATTGCATTCCGTGGGGCGCTCTATCTCTCCCGAAGGCGCTCTTCCTACGTTACTATGCTACGTCTGGTCCGGACAACGCATTCTACCAAAGGACCACAAGTCCCAGGCGGAACATGAATGAAAAGTTAGGATAGCCCATTACTCACAGGTGTGTCAAGTTGACACACTCGGTTTACTTTACGCTGTGAAGTGAAAGATCGCCTCCTGCCTTCGCCAACTTCGCCTCGCCCATGAGTAACGCATACTCACTTTGGATCCGTCGGTCTCCGCTAGTCGCAAGTCCGCTTTGGGCGATTTGTGTGTCGACGCTAGTCGCCAAACCGCTTTCAAACCGCAGTCGCGACAACTCCAAAATTTCCCGGGCTGCCTTGGTCGCCTGCAGCGCTGACTCCAGACTCTCCCGAGCGGATTTCAACTCCTCCGAGGCCTGCCGAATCTCCTGCTGAATCTATAGCTTAAGCCGACGAACTTGCTGCGCTACTTGATCCACTCTGGCCTGTGCGGCTGCGGACTCGGATTAAATCCTTTTGCCGGTCCAAAGCGGTACGTTCATGCCTACACCGACGTTGTATGTGCCGATACTCCGATCAGGTCCCGCGCCGAGCAAACCGTAATCCGCAAAGGCCGCAACCTTCGGTCGTCGCTGCTGATCCACCGCTTTCCGCTCCAGGCCTGCGACCTTGGCCTTTGCCTCCTGGGCAAGCAGGTCCGGTCGCTGGTCCTGTGCGGATCGTTGCACTTCACTCTCAATCAACAACGCACACTCTGGCTTTTCCAAATCGATGCGACCTTCGATTTGTTCTCGCCCTATGGTTTTCAGTAGAAGCGTCTGCAATACACGGAAGTCTTTGGTCGCCTCAATTTGAATGGCTCGTTCATTCTCCCGTTGTTCTACCGCGCGGGCGACGTCGAGTTTACTGCCCGTTCCAGCTTGCTCTTTGGCCCGAGTCTGTCCTAGGATCGCCTCTGCCGTCCCGATCCGGGCCGAGGATGCCACGATCCGGCTTTGCGCCTGCAGCGCCTGCAAGTAGATCTGCACGATCGCGATGGCAAGGTCATCCTTCACCACCCGAACTTCCAATTCGGTCATCGCCTGTCTTGCGCGGGATGCCCGAACTTGGGTTAACAGTGACAAATCCAACACCAAATGTGTAATCTGTGACCCTGCGTTGAACGTTCGATCAGGTCCGATCCGGGAAGGGAATCCGGGAAACACCAACCCAATTCCCTGAAGGTTGCTAGTCTGATACGCCGTTTGGATGGTAAGCTTTGCCTGGGGCTGCGAGGTTGACTACTGAACAGTGTTCACTATTAGGATGCAAAGAGTATCCCGAAGATGCAATAAAACTGAACGCTGTTCATAATAGAATCGCTGAACGTACACTTTGGGTCGGCTAACGCCTTTTCTAGACGCAGAAAGTGGCTGGAGAAGGCTCCAGCCACTTTGCGAACTCGATAACTGTAAGGT
>CAZCPL010000123.1:0-15803 GCA_964500255.1 uncultured Solibacteraceae bacterium
GCGCAGCTTGCGGCGTGGGATCAATGCGTGGGCGCAAGCGCGCAGGATTACGTCCGCATTGCTGGAAAAGGGTGTACTGCGGTCAGAAAGTACGAGGGCGCCGCTGACGTTGGCGTTTCCGGCGAGGTTGGCGGGTCGGTGGATGCCGGGGCTGTTTCCAGACAAAGTGGATGAGGACTGAGCTAGCCGAAGAGAGCGAATAGAAGGCCGGTCACCACCGACTGATTGGGGTCGCGTGGATCGTAGTGAATCACAAGGGTATCCCTCTTGGAATACTGTTTTCGTTGTTGCTCCGCCCAGCGTTCGGCTACATGGCGGTGCTGCATGTCAAAGCGATAGACGACCTCCACGCGGTACCGGTGCACGTTCCGACCCGGTGAATCCGTTGTCATCGAGACTTTGGAAGAGATCACGGTGGCTTTGGTTTTGGGCCAGCGCCGGGCCCGGCGGGCTTTTGACATCGGCCAGCCCGTGAAGACGAGCAGCAGTGCACCCACTGCCGAGAGAACCAGCCCATCTTGCGGCGTATTCATTGCAGCATGATATCGAATCTTTGGATTCGGAGCCCGGCAACTGAAGACCGGGTAAAGAACCCCCTCCCGGAAGCCGATGAATCGAGTAGGATGATTCGGCTATCGGACTACGTCTTTCAGCGCCTCCGTGAGTGGGGTGTCAAACATTGCTTTCTCGTCACCGGCGGGGGAGCTATGTTTCTCAATGACTCGCTGGCGACCACAGAGGGCATCACGGCCATCTGCAACCACCACGAACAGGCCTGCGCGATGGCGGCGGAAGTTTACGCGCGCGTCACCGGCAAGACGGGAGTCATCAACGTCACCGCCGGGCCGGGAGGCATCAATGCGCTCAACGGCGTCTTTGGGGCTTGGACGGATTCGATTCCCATGCTGGTGCTGTCTGGGCAAGTGAAGCGCCAGACGCTGATGGCCGCGCAGGGCATCCGCGATCTGCGGCAGTTGGGCGATCAGGAAGCCGATATTGTCGCGATGGCCAAGGGCATCACCAAGTATGCGCAACTGATCACGGATCCGAGCTCGATCCGCTATCACCTTGAAAAGGCTTGGCATTTGGCGGCGACGGGGCGGCCTGGGCCGGTGTGGCTGGACATCCCGGTGGATGTGCAAAGTGCGATGATCGACCCGGCAAAGCTGTGGGGATTTACCCCTCCCTCTGCCGTGAATACGAATCTTGTGGAGCTTGTCCGGCAGGCTTTGGACCGGATCCGCGCGTCGAAGCGTCCGGTCATTCTGGCGGGAACTGGCGTCCGGCTGGGACATGCTACCGAGGTGTTTCAGCGCGTCATCGAGAAGCTGGGGATCCCGGTCACCACGGCGTGGACGCACGATCTGCTTGCTTCCGATCATCCGCTGCATTGCGGGCGTCCGGGGACGATCGGCAACCGGCCGGGTAATTTCACCGTGCAAAATGCCGATACATTGTTGATTCTGGGCAGTCGGCTGAACATTCGTCAAGTGAGTTACAACTGGCCGGCGTTTGCGCGTGCTGCTTACAAGATTTGGGTGGATGTCGATGCCGCGGAACTGCGCAAGCCGACGGTGAAGCCAGATCTGCCAGTGCATGCCGATGTCCGCGAGTTTTTGGATGAGATGGAGCGCCAGATCGACGCTTCACCGAAATTGCCAGATTATTCAGAATGGATTTCCTGGTGCAAAAAACGCGTTGAGAAATATCCGGCGCTTTATGGCAAAGAGGCCTCGAGCAATGGGCGCCTGAATCCCTATGTGTTTGTGGATGAGCTGTTCCGGCGCTTGGCAGCGGACGACGTCGTGGTTTGCGGCAACGCCACCGCTTGCATCGTGCCGTACCAGACGGCGAAACTGCAGGCAGGACAACGACTGATCAGCAATTCCGGGTCGGCGTCGATGGGGCACGATTTGCCTGCCGCGATTGGTGCTGCGGTGGCGCGAGCCTCGTGTGAAAACAAGCGGGTGATCTGTCTTGCGGGAGATGGCAGCATCCAGTTGAATATTCAGGAACTGCAGACGATTGCGCATCATCGGATGGCTATCAAGATCTTTGTCTTGAACAACGATGGCTACCTGTCGATTCGCACGACGCAAGAGAATTTCTTCAAGAAGATGCTGGGTGAGGGTCCACGGTCTGGGGTCTCGTTTCCGAATATTCTGCGGATTGCGGCGGCTTACGATATCCCGTCGGTGCGGATCGATCCCGAGAATTGCGACTTCGAGACCGCGCGTGCGCTCGCCTCTGAGGGTCCGATGGTGTGCGAGGTGATGCTCGATCCGCTGCAGAAGTTTGAGCCTCGGCTGGCGGCGCGCAAGCTCGCGGACGGGCGGCTCACTTCTCCACCGTTGGAGGACATGTTCCCGTTTCTCGAACGCGAGGAATTCTCTGAAAACCTGTTGATTCCTGCGTGGAGCGGTGAGTAAGTGAACTTTTTGGCCGCGGATCTGACCGGCACGCTGCTGGGGGTTCTGCTGTTTGCGCCGTTGATGGTGGCTCCTGGATATGTGATGGCTTGGCTGGCGGATGTCCGGGGATTTCGCAATGAACCGCTGTTGTGGCGGATTTTGTGGGCGCTGCCTTTATCGGCGTTCGCGATGCCGATCGTCGCGTTTTTGGTGGGCGCATCGCTCGGGATGCCGTTACTGTGGGCGGTCTATGCCGCCGCGATCTTGGGCGCGCTATCGATTCGTAGGACGACGGTTGCCTGTGCGATCCCGAAATGGCTGTGGATTTCGGCCGCCGTCTGGCTGATGGTGACCGTGCTTTCGGGTATCGATCTGCCGTGGGGCGATCGCCTGTACGCGCCTGTGCTGATCTACGATCACAATCTGCGCACGGCGCTCATCGATGGTATTTCCCGCAGCGGGCTGCCCGCCGTCAACGCGCTCTTTCATCCCGGCCAGGATGTCCTGCTGCGTTACCACTACCTCTGGTTCATTCCCATCAGCCTCGTCGAACAGATGGGAGGCGCGCTCGTCACGTCGCGCCACGCCTTGCTCGCCAGCGCCGTGTGGTGCGGGTGGAGCTTGGTCGCAACATCCCTACTCTTTCTTCGCTATTTCCTCGGAAAGAACGCTTTGGGCAGGCTCGGGATTTGGACCACCACAGTCCTCACCGCCGCCGGGCTCGACATCATCCCCGCCTTCATCGGCGGCGTCGCCTTCATGATTTCCGGCAAGGGTTGGATCGCGCCGTCGGCGGAATGGGGGTCGAATACGGTGACATCGCTGCCGCACGCGGCGCTGTTCGAAACGCATCATATGGCTGCGGCGATCGCTTGTTGCTTGGGATTCCTGCTGCTACAGAAACCGACCACCAGAGCGATGGCTTTGGCGGCGTTGTGCTTTGCGTCCGCGCCGGGGCTTTCGATCTACGTGGCGTTGGCGTTTGCGGTGTCGGCTGTGGCAATCATCGCCGCCTCGGTGCTGCGTCGAGACTTTGCGGCCACGCGGGCGTGGATGGGGACTGGCATCGCGGCATCGATTGTTTGCTTGCCCTATCTCCTGGTACTCGCGCGATCCAATGGAGGCTCAGGCGGCGGATCATTTGTTCGGTTCGAGGTCCGGCAGTTTTTCGGAGTGCTGCCGTTGCCTCAATTGGCGGCTTCGTTGGTGAATTTGACGATGCTGCCGCTGCATTATTTGATTGAAGCGGGCGTTGTGGCGATCGCTGGGGTGCTGTTCTGGAAGCGCTATCGCCGACATCGCGACATTGTGTTTCTGGTCGCGATTCCTATGTTGATCGCATCGTTCTTGCGATCCGGAGTGATCGCAAACAACGATTTGGGCTGGCGCGCGCCGCTGATGCCGCAGTTTTTGGTACTCACTTGTTTCGCCGCGCCCATGCTGGCGCTGTTGCTCCGCACGTCGCGTAAGGGTGGGGGATTCCGACTGTTGCGCGCGGCGCTCGCGCTGGGGTTCCTTGGCCTTGCTTGGGATTTTTACATCATGCGCGCCTACATTCCGCTGGCGGATCACGATGCCGCGCCGCTTGCCAAATGGTTGCAGCCGCAGCCGGGGCGCAGGAATCATGATCTGCGACTGGTCTACGAAACGCTCGCAGCGACGCTGCCGCGGAAGGCCGTCGTGCAAGGAAATCCGAACGTGTGGGATCAGATGTATTTAGGTGCGTACGCGCAGCGCCAAGCGGCGTCTTTTGGAGCGGATTGTGGCTCGCAGATGGGCGGGGATCCGGCGGCGTGCAAGGCGATGCATGGACAATTGCTGCCGGCATTCAATGAAACCACGGGTGCGCCTCCCGATGTGGTCTGCGCGGCCTGGGGGATTGACGCGATGGTGGTGGTGGAGGATGATGCGCTTTGGAAGCGACGGAGTGAGGCTTTTGCTGGCCGGGATCCGCTGGTGCGGACGCCGTTTGCGGAGGCCTATGCTTGCGGAAACGCCGCGAGACGCAACATCGCCATTCGAGACCATGAGCAGTAGTCGATATTTATCGATATTTATGTAATACACTCTTTGCGATGTAAGCGGCAAAAACTCCAATGTGATGTTCGAATTGGGCAAGCGTCTGGCATTCGATAAACCAACCGTGATCATCAAGGATGACAAAGACAGACTGCTCCTTCGACACCGGGGTCATTGAGCATCTCAACTATCCTCGTGATATGAGGTTCGCGCGAATGGTTGACTTCAAAAGTCGACTTGCCGCCAAAGTGAGCAGCACCTATACGGCAGCCGTGAATGATCCTGCCCATTCCCCGTTTCTGAAGAGTTTTGGGCAGTTCCAGGTGGCATCGTTGACTCAGACCGAGGTGTCACCGGAGAAGCAGGTCTGACCGTTTAGGTCCTCCGGAATGACCGTGTCCCAGCAACTGTCGGCGATTCACCTCCTGTTGAGGTTCGAAGGGTAGCAGAGATCTGTCAACAACTGGCAATGTATCCGGTTGATGTCGTTGACAACCGAAGATGCTCGATATGATAGCTGGAATGACTTCGTTGTCGAAGAACGCAGTCATGCGGGCTTTACTTGTGCTCAGACATCAGCGAAGCAATGCGATGTGAGCAGCGCGGGCTGCCAAGGCGTCTGGGTCACGCCGTGTTTGCTATCCTGAGAAAGAAGTCTACACACCTCTGGTCGTACAAACCCCTTGAAAGTCGGATTCGTCAGTCTCGGTTGTCCCAAGAACCTCGTCGATACGGAAGTTATGATGGGTCAGCTCGCTGCGAGCGGCCACGAACTCACTCCGTCGCCCGAGGAAGCCGATGTTATCGTCGTCAATACCTGTAGCTTTATCGATCCCGCCAAGCAGGAATCGATCGACACCATCATCGAGATGGGCCGCTACAAGCAAACTGGACGCGCGCAGAAACTGATCGTCGCCGGATGCATGGTGGAACGCTACCGCGCACAGATACAGGATCAGCTCCCCGAAGTCGACGCCCTTATCGGCACCAATGAACTCGACAAGATTGTGGGACTGGTCAACGGCAACGCCGCAGGCGTCGAGATTACCGACCCCTATCTTTATCACGACATGACGCCGCGCGTGTTCACCACGCCGCGCCACTTCGCTTACATCAAGATCTCCGAGGGATGCGATCATCCCTGCACCTTCTGCGTGATCCCGCAGTATCGCGGCAAGATGCGCAGCCGCCGTTTCGAATCGGTGCTGGCCGAAGCGCAACGCATGTTTGAACAAGGCGTCCGCGAGATCAATCTCATCGGGCAGGACACAACGGCTTACGGCGAAGATCTCGGCATGCGCGACGGCTTGGCCACGCTCATGGCCGGACTCGCACAGCTCGAAACCCCGATGCAGAAGTGGGTGCGCTTCCTGTATTGTTATCCGAACCGGATCACGCCCAAGCTGCTCGAAACCATCGCCGAACATAAAGATCTGGTGAAGTATATCGACATGCCGTTGCAGCATGCGTCAGGCAATGTTCTGAAGCGCATGAAGCGTGGCTCGAATGGCGATTTCTTTTTGAAGATTCTGGAAAAGATCCGCAAGACGATTCCGGGCGTCACGATTCGCACGAGCATGATCGTCGGCTTTCCTGGCGAATCCGAGACCGATTTCGAAGAGCTCGCGCAGTTCACAGAAGCCGCGCAGTTCGACCGTTTGGGCGTCTTTTCCTATTCGGATGAAGACACCAGCAAGAGCTACGAACTCGATGCCAAAGTGGATGCACGCACGATCTACAATCGCAAACGCCGTTTGATGGCCGTGCAACGCAAGATTTCGAAGAAGCGCAACAAGGCGCTGATTGGGCGCGAGTTGCAGGTGCTGGTGGAAGGTCCTTCAGCCGATACCGACCTGCTTTGGCAGGGGCGGCTGACGTCGCAGGCTCCAGAGATTGACGGCATCGTTTACCTCAATGATTTCGGACCCGCGGTGCCGAAGCCCGGCGAAATTCGACGCGTGCGCATCACAGAAGCGCATGATTACGACTTGGTTGGCGAACTGATCGACGCCAGCGAACCGGGCTTCCGCACACCGAAGGCTTCCGGAACGCTGATTCAGATCGTGCCGATGAACCGCGAGCAAACCGCGCCTCTGAGCCGATAGAATACCCTCTGAACGATGAAGATCCCTTGCCCCATTTGCAAGAAAACTGTTGATTTGAAAGGTCCTTTCATGCCCTTTTGCAGCGAGCGCTGCAAGACGATTGACTTGGGCAACTGGGCGACCGAGAAATACGTCATTTCCGAACCGTTGCGCCCGGAAGATCTCGAAGGTCTGATCGGCGATACGGCGGAAAAGGTCTGAAGTGAAGGCTCGTCTCGCTGAAGTTTTCGCGACGTGGTTCGGATGCGGCTATTCTCCCTTTGCCCCCGGCACAATCGGATCGTTGGGCGCACTGCTTCCCGCAATGTTCATCGCCCATCGTCACTTCTGGCCGCCTTGGTTTTTCGGTGCGTTGGGAATCGCGATTATCCCGCTGGCGATCTGGTCCGCCGATGTCACAGCCAAGGCGCGCGATCGTAAAGATCCGGGTTTGGTGGTGATCGACGAAGTTGTCGGCCAATGGATCACGATTGCAGGATTTTCCGGCGCAGGCTTCCATCAGATCGATTGGAAGGGCTGGCTGCTGGCCTTTCTGCTCTTCCGCATGTTCGACATTTGGAAGCCTTATCCAGCACGTCAACTGGAAGCTTTGCCCGGCGGCACGGGCATTGTAGCCGATGACGCGATGGCGGGCATTTATGGCGCGATTGTCTTGTATGCGCTAGGCTGGTTGCAACTCTACTAGGATTTCTATGGCAGCAACACGAAAAAACACAGATCCACTGACTCCGCGCATTATGGAAGTGAATCCACCGGCTTGTATTCCGGGCGGTGAGTTTCGCATCCGAGGGGCGGCCTTGACGACTCGCGCGGAGCGTCCGTTTGTGAGCTTTGGCGAGGTTCCGGCTCATCTTGTTGTGGGTTCGAGTTCGTATGTGGTGGTTCGCGTTCCCGAAGGCGCGGCTTCGGCCGGCGAGTTGGTGATCGACAACCGCGAGCGGACGAGCGAGCCTTACGTTTGCGATATCGGCGTCCAGATTGCGGATGGCTTGCATCCGGTAACCAGCCCGGCCGTGGATTCGATGGGCAATATTTATGCGACTCTCAGCGGATCGCGCGGGCAGAAGACGCCAGTCGCTATTTACAAGGTCGATCTCAACTATTCGATGCGACCGTTCGTTCCCGATCTGATGAACGCCACCGGACTGGCCTTCGATCGCAACGGCACGATGTATGTTTCGAGCCGCTACGATGGCATGGTTTATCAAGTGACCCCTAGCGGCACGATGTCGGTGTTTGTGGAAGGCATGGGCGTCGCGACGGGCATGACCTTCGACGGCGAGGGCAACCTCTATGTTGGCGATCGCTCAGGCACGATCTTCAAGGTCTCGCCAGATCGGCAGATCTTTGTTTTCGCAACGATGGAACAGTCGATTTCGGCGTATCATCTGGCATTCGGTCCAGATGGGTATTTGTATGTGACCGGCCCCACGACGTCGAGCTTCGATTCAGTGCACCGTGTTTCGCCTGCTGGTGAAGTGGAGATCTTCTACCGCGGCCTGGGGCGTCCCCAAGGGCTGGCGTTTGACGCGGATGGGCGCTTGTATGTGGCCGGATCGTTCAGCGGCAGCCGTGGCGTGGTGCGCATCGATGAGGGGCGCAAGGCGGAGTTGTTTGTGTCGGGTCCGAACATTGTGGGGTTGGCGTTCTCGCCTTCGCGTGCGATGATTGTGGCGACGAACAACGCGCTGTTCCGGTTGGATGTGCATTTGGGTCCGCTGCAGCTCTGGTAGCGTTTCACGACAGATTTCGAGCGGAGGAACCGATCGAAAAGCCACGCCCGCTACATGCTTGTGCCCTCGCCTGGAGTTTCCGGCGGTTGCGGAAGTTGCACCAGCCGCTCAGGCGCCCGTGGAAACGGGCTCTTTCTTCGGAAAGAGCAGAGACAACACGATAGACAGCCCCAGAACGCCACCGATGATTCCAAGCGAAACGCTGGTCGGAAAGTGGCCCGCAAAAGCCTGATTGAGCCACGCCATCTTCAATCCGATGAAGATGAGAATGATCGCCAGACCATACTTCAACAAATGGAAACGGTGCACTGCGCCCGCGAGCATGAAGTACATCGAACGCAGTCCGAGAATCGCGAAGATGTTCGACGTGTAGACGATCAGCGGCTCACGAGTGAGGGCGAAGATGGCAGGTACGCTATCGACTGCGAAGACGATATCGCTGGCTTCGAGCAACACCAGCGTGAGAAACAGCGGAGTCGCGACGCGCTTGCCCTGATCTTCGATGAAGAACTTCGGTCCGTAGAGTTGCGCACTGACAGGCATGAACTTTCGCAGCCATTGCAAAAGCGTATTGTGTTCGAGATCGGGTTGGTCGTCGTCTTTCGTGAACAGCATTTTCACTCCGGTAAAAACGAGGAAGCCGCCAAACAGCCAGATCACCCACGTATAGCCCAGTAGCAGGCTTCCCAGCGCGATGAAGATCGAACGGAAGACGATCGCGCCCAGAATGCCATAGAACAGCACGCGATGCTGGTATTGCGTGGGAATGCGGAAGTAAGCAAACACCAGCACGAAGACAAACATGTTGTCGACAGAGAGCGTCTGTTCCACCACGTAGCCGCTGAGGAATTCGAGCGCGGCTTCTTTCGCCTCAAGTGCCGCATCGAAGCCGGGAATCGCTTGCAGGCGTGGATCCTGCGCGAATTTCCACAAGGCGAATCGATAGAACGCGAAGTTGAACATCGCGGCAAGAGACATCCACGCGAACGTGGCTCGCAGTGCTTCGCGAAATCCGATGACGTGCGCTTTACGATTGAAGACGCCGAGGTCGAGCACCAGCAACACGATCACGAAAACCGTGAAGGCGAGATAGAACCACCAATACTCGTTGAAGGGGAACAGCGCAATGTTGGGATTCAAGTTCGCTCGCAGACTCCTACTTCTTGAATAGCACGCGGCAAGGCTTAGCCCGATGATTGCTTCTGTTTTGTCTCAAGCCATGTTTTGAAACGTTGCATCCACTTGTCGAGAATCGGGATGCGCACACCGATCAGGTGCAGGCCCAGCAGCAGTATGGGAACTCCGGGAATGATCGGAAGAAAGATTCCCGCAATGCCAACCAGGACACAGACAGCACCGGCGATGAGCATCGCTATGGTCTTTGCCTTCTCTCTCACACTTGTAGAGACGACAGAAACAGGTGTCAAGGTTCAACGGAAAAGAGAAAAGGCCGCCAATACAGGCGGCCCTTCGCTTCTTGGACTGCAGTTTCGGAAACTCGCTGGCGCGAGCGCCCCGGTTACTTCTTCTTCTTTGCCGGTGCGGCCTTCTTAACGGCCTTCTTGACTGCCTTCTTCGTTGCGTTCTTCATTTGAGTAATTCTCCCTTACATCAAGTCTTACGCCTCTCTTGCGAGAAAGCGCAGTGTGATCCATATATAAGATTCTTTGGAGCGAATGTCAAGAGAAAAATGCAGGGCACATGCGAGTAGCCGTCGAACATTCCAAGCCCCGCATGTTCCAGAAACATTCACGCCTCGCCGTGTTTGAGAATGCGTCGATCGTCAGAGCCAATATTCATGCGGGTTTGACGTGATTCGCGGTCACACGTAGAGTCTCTTTACACGCGCATGGATGCCGCACAAGACGCTATAAGAAATCGTACCCGCAAGCTTGGCAATCTGCTGCGCATCGATCGAAGCCTCGCCTTCGCTGCCGATCAGAATCACACTCGCGCCGATTTCCACAGCCGGACAATCGGTGATGTCGACCGTGGTCAAATCCATCGACACGGCACCCACCACAGGAGCATAGCAACCGCCAACGATCACACGCCCGCGGCCTCCCAGTCGATGCGGGATACCGTCCGCATAGCCCGCCGCTAGTATCGCCAGACGCGTCGCCTGCTTGGTCACATGCATCCCGCCATAACCGATTCGCTCGCCGGCCGGAACATCCTTCACTGCAAGCACCGCCGCCTTCCACGTTAGCGCCGGCTTCACATGCAACGACAGTGCCGGCGCACGCTCGCCGCGTGCGGGCGAGACGAAGCCGTAAATCGCATGGCCCGGCCTCACCAGATTTCCAAACCCCGCGCCGCGCGCATAACCAATTGGATTCGTGCTCGCCATATGCACATACTTCGGATGAATGCCCGCCTCCGCCAGCGACCCATGTATCGCTTTAAACCGCGCAACCTGCTCTTCGGTCTGCGGCGAATCGAAGTCGGCCGACGATGCGAAATGAGTCATCAGGCCTTCCATAAAAACCGCTCCCTCTCTTTGCGCTCCCACGATCGCCGCGGCGATTTCGCTGGCAGCGGCGCGTGTTCCGAGACGGCCCATGCCGGTATCCACTTTCAGATGAAACGCCAGCGGCCTTGCACCGCCTGCCCCGCGAGCGATCGCCCCCCACTCGCCAATGCCCGCCAAGTCATGAATCACCGGCGTGAGATCGTGCTCCGCCAGCACCCAACGTTCGAACGGAAGAAAATCCGCCATCACCAGGATTCGCGATTGGCATCCCGACTCGCGTAACGCTACGCCCTCTTCGGCATTGCTTACCGCCAACCATTTTGCGCCCTCGGCTTCGAGCACATGCGAAACCGCAACGGCGCCATGCCGGTAAGCGTCGGCCTTCACCACCGGCATCACTTCCACCGAAGGTCCGGCGATCCGGCGGACTTCGCGAAAGTTCATCGCAATCTGTCGACGCGAAACTTCGACCCACGAACGATGGGCTGCTTGTTGACTCATCTAGTACGAAGGTATCAGCACGTTTGGGTGGCAAAAGAGAGCATTCCATAGGACTCCCAAATGCAACTTCCGGCCCAGCCGTTCCAGCAGCCCATTCGGTCACCATGGATCTACGAACTTCTCTACTTCTATCTTGGGTATCGTTGCACTCCATTCACGCTCGCCGCATGGACACCGGCGAGCGTTTTTCTTTGGATCGTAGGACTACACCTCGCCCGAAGCCGGGAGTAGAGTACCACCTCACAGGCGGTTCCCTAGAACTCAAAAATCCAACGAATAGGCTGGGTCAACACACGAGATCAACAGGCAATATGGATTCAACCAGGCGAGACGATCTCCTCCTCTCGCCGCCAACGACAACAGCAAGACAGTTTCGTTGCTTTTTCTCCTAGTTGCTTTACCGCTCGCCTCACCAATGCTCAGGTCCGGCGAGCTTCTCTTTTCGTATCGCGACTATAGAAGACTCCCCGACTGGTCGATTAGTAGTTTGCCATACTGGGATAGGAAGCTCGCTTCCTTCGGGCTCACCGTCCCACAAGGTCGACCTCATAATTCCATGGAAAAGAAACACTTTCAGCCAGCCAACATCGCAGTTTTCGGTCTCGGATACGTCGGATGCGTCACAGCCGCCTGCTTCGCGAAATTGGGACATACCGTCGTTGGTGTAGACCGCGACGAACACAAGGTGCAGGACGTCAACACGGGCCGTGCACCGTTTTACGAGCCGGGTCTGCAAGAGATCGTAAACGAGGCGGTCGCCAGCAAGCTGCTTTCGGCGACGCCCTCCACCGAAGATGCTCTCAGCAACGCAGATGTGGCGTTGATCTGCGTCGGCACACCTTCGGAACGCAATGGAAACCTTGGCCTCGATCAGTTGCGCCGCGTCATTGAAGAGATTGCCGAACATCTTGAGGGCCGCACCAAGCCGCTGATCATTGCGATCCGGTCCACCGTGTTTCCCGGTACGTGCGAAGAGATTGTCATTCCCCGCCTAGCGGCGGCTTCGGGCGTGTATGTGGTTTCGAATCCGGAGTTTCTGCGCGAAGGCGCGGCTGTCAAAGACTTCCTCGAACCCTCGCTGGTGGTCGTTGGCGGATATGATCGCAAGTCTGTGGAGTTCGTCGCTGACCTCTATTCGCCGCTCCCTGGCAATCCCTGCATGGTCTCATTGCGCACTGCGGAAATGATCAAGTACGCCTGCAATGCCTTCCACGCGGTCAAGGTCGCCTTTGCAAACGAAATCGGTGCCCTTGCCACCAAACTCGAAGTTGATCCGGCAGAGGTCATGGATACGCTCTGTCGGGACCACAAGCTGAATGTTTCGGCTGCTTACCTGAAACCCGGCTTCGCCTTCGGCGGATCGTGCCTGCCGAAAGATCTGCGCGCCATGAACTATCGCGCGTCGCGTCTCGATGTGAGTATCCCGATGCTGGCCAACACCTTGCCCTCCAACGAGGCGCATCTCGAACGCGCTGTACAACGCGTACTCGACCTGCCCGGCCGCATTGGTATCTTCGGTCTCGCCTTCAAAGAGAATACCGACGATCTCCGCGAGAGCCCCGTTGTGACGATGCTCGAACACCTGATCGGCAAGGGCCGTGAGATCCGCGTGTTCGATCCGCATATCCAGATGGACAAGATCTACGGCGCGAACAAGAACTTTATTCTCAACGCGATCCCCCATATCGGACGTCTATTGGTGAATGACATTTCCGAACTCTCCGATTGGGCCACCCACATCGTGGTGACACAGAAACCGAATGCGGAAACCACCCAGCAGCTTTTGGCCATGGGCCTGCCAATCGTCGATGTCGCAGGAACCGGGATCGAAGCGCTGGCGTCGGCGGCTGTCGGACAACCAGCCAAGAAGTAAGTGCTGGTCGTAGTTCCAGGAACGTGGTGGCGGTCCAAGCCTGTTTGGGCCGCCACTTACCATCTGGAAAGCAAACCCATGCAGCGAGTTGCTACCATCTTCGGCGGTGTCGAACCGCAGCTTTTTGAATGGTCTGGCGAGAACTCCCCTAGAGCCCGCCTAGCCGCCGCTGAAGAACTCGCCAACAGCCTCCGCGGCCAATCTTCCATTCATCTCCTCGGATTCAGCCACGGTGGCAATGTCGCCGCAGAAGCCGCCGCCTCGCTGCCCGAAGGCGCTGTCGAGACCCTTGTCACCATCGCCACCCCTATACTGCAACGGCGCTATCGCCCCTCCCCTGCCCTAAAACATGTCCATCTCTACAGCGACGGCGATCTGATGCAGCGAGGCGGGGGCGAATGGCTCCAACTACCCCGGCTAGGGTCTATCGGATTGGCGAGACGCACTTATCCGGAGGATAACGGCGTAATGAATATCCGGATCGAAGGCCTATCATCCACCGGGGTGAGCGGACGTCACGGAGACATCCTCTGGTGGGATGAAACATGGCTTCGGCTGGAAGAAGCGCTGCGCCTCCTGTCACGGAATATCCCATGATAAGGATATCTCCTACCGCCAAAAACATTCACTAACAACCATCCAACCCCTCATGAAATAGTACTGGCATCCGATAACATGAACATCACTGCGTGAGCGGTGTGTCCAGAGCGTACGAGGCATCGGGCAGATGCGTAACCTCCTATAAACCCAAGGGATATATCGAATCGATGGGGAGCGGTTGCGTAGTAATTTCAATTGTGTTTGATGCGGAATGAATGTTAAACTCGCTCTGGGAGAGAGACAATTCTCACAACAATTGGAGACGAAAACGAATGCATAAATTAGGTCCCAAACAGCTCCTCGCCCTCACCGTTGCCCTAACGATGGGGCAGACATACGCCGCCGCGCCGTCGGCCGTGGGTCTTGCAATGGCGAAGAGCTCAATCCGAATCGATACGAGCAACGTCGCCGGAAACGCTACGCTCCTCAGTGGAAACGTGGTGGAATCGGTAGGCGGTACGAGTGAGCTGCATCTAAGGGGTGGCAGCTTGGTGATGGACACCAACGCGCGGGTCAAGGTATTTGAGAACCGCGCGGAACTGCAGTCTGGAAAGATCCAGATGCAGGGTTCGCAATTGGAGGCCGGCTCGGGCCAGATTCGCGTGATTGCGGATCCTGGTGCTGAGGCGATCCTCGAGCGCAAGAACTCATCGGTTGTGGTGGGTTCGCTGCGTGGTGCCGTTCGCGTGGTCAATCGGGAAGGCGTGTTGCTTGCCAGCCTCAATCCGGGCAACGCGTTGGCCTTCGATGCCGAAGACCAGGGTGGAGCCGGGGCCGGAAGCGGCACGCCCGAGAAGTCGTCCAGCAAGAAGAAGAAAGCTGGTGCGGCGGGAGGTTGGGGTGCGCTTGGCACAGCCACCCAGGTAGCGGTGGTCGCAGGCGTTGCTGCGGCGGTTGTGGTTCCGACCGCTGTGGTCACGACACGCAACACGAAGTCCGTGAGTAGCAGATAGCCCAGCCAAAAGGGGCGCATGATTTGATTCCGCTCAGAAACCGCACGTGAAATCAAAAGGGCTCGGCATTCACCGAGCCCTTCGATTGATCCACAAACCAGCCCCTTGGAGGGACCGATTCTCGCTTACGTAGGCCCGAAGACAGTGAGATCCTGCATCGGGAGTCTACAACTTAGCTACACCGAACTGTTCCAGTGCCACTCGAAACGGCCCCCCTGCGACAGGCTCTGGTCTGTTACGAATGTTCTAACAGGAAGGGCACTTTTCCACTATTCTCTCGAAGCGACTGGCGTGCCGATTTCCACACCGATGACATCGCCTGAGATGACGAGTTCCACTCGACGATTGAGTTGTCGGCCCGGAACGGTGTCGTTGGTTGCGACGGGTTGAGTTTTGCCGAAGCCCCTCGATGTCACCGAGGCTTGTGCCATTCCTTCGCTCGTCAAATAGTCGCGTACAGACGATCCGCGATTTTCAGAGAGGGTCTGGTTGTAGTCGTCGCCACCGACGCTATCGGTATGCCCCTCAATTTCGAGGCGCAATCCCGGATGTCCGGAAACGATACCTGCGACCTTAGCCAGCTTCTCCCTCGCCAACGGCCGAAGTGAAAACTTACCGGTGTCAAAGAGGACATCCGACATGTTCACGATCAGGCCACGTGCCGTATCGCGAGTCTGCAGAATGACGTTGAACTGCCTTAGGAGTTGACTGCGAAGTTGCGCTTTTTCAGCCTCCATCTGCGTCTTCTGCTTGGATGCACCGGCGAGGATGGACTCCGTTGCGGCCCTTTGATCCGCATTCTCACGTTTGAGGCGATCCGCCTCAGCGCCTGCGGTTACAGCGCGAAAGTCGTTCAGCTTCTTGAGCCGGTCCGCTTCGAGATTCGCCGCTGTCATGCGCGAATCCGACTCGCGTCTAGCCCGGTCTGCATCCGCACCGGCAGCCGCAATCTTGGCCTCGTTTTCAAGCCGCAATCGTTCCGCCTCAACAGTCGCTGAAGCCGATCGCGTCAGACGGGAGACCGAGTCTCGTTCGGCCGCGGCGGGTGTTGCGGCGGAACGACTGCGGCTTGAAAACGAGGCCAAGATTGCGGCTGCCGGTGCGGACGCGGATCGGGCCAAACGGGAGTCCGATT
>CAZCPL010000124.1:0-15765 GCA_964500255.1 uncultured Solibacteraceae bacterium
ACCCAGACTCGGAAATCCGCAGGTGCGCCGGACGGATCCGGAAAGTAAGCCAGCAGATGAACCGTTTTGGAACCATGGCGGCAGGAAAGTTCCACGCCACACAGCAAATCCACGCCTTCGGGGTCGAGACCGCAGGCAGCATCGTAGCCCAGAAACGTATCGTGGTCGGTAATCGACAATGCGCGCAAACCCGCCTCGCGCGCAAGTGTGAGCAATTGGGCTGGCGAATCCGTGCCATCGGATTCGCAGGTGTGTGTATGGAGATCGATCACTGGTTTGAGGAATGATTGCCGGGAATCTCTTCGAATTCGAATATCTCGCCCGCCGCTTGGATGCGCAGTTTGCCGGCACCCAGCCCTTTGCCGCCCGTGGGATAGAAGACTGCCCCATCGGTGGACTGCCCAGGCATGAGCTTTACGCTTGGAAAAGCCACAGCAGAAGCCGCAGCGGCTGCCTTAATCTTGGTGGACGAAACCTCCGCGAAAGCCGACTGCCTCCGTTGCTCGTACCCATTGGTGGACTTGTACCTAGTCAACCCGTAGAGGGATAGCTCGTAGGTCTGCACGAGTTTGATCACGTCCCCGCGGCTTCCTTTTTCGATCAGTCTTCCGACGACCTGCCGTGCAGGAGCTCCGGCAATGGCTGCCCCTGCGTTGCGCACAAAGACACAGTCCTCACTCTTGAAGTTCCACGAGATCCTGCTGCCGTTGGAGACGGCCACCTGCAGAATAGAATATTCACGGATCTGGATGGGGAGGGGCGCAAACATGATGGTGACGCCGTTCTTGGTGAGCGTCTGGAATTCGAGGCCGCCGGACTCGAAACGGATGACCTGAGCCGACGCAGCCCCAGTGAAGGCGATCAGATAACTGAGCGAAGTGATCCCGATAACGGACAAAGCGCGAAAGCGCATAGGTATACCTTCGATAGTAATCCGGTGGAGGGGAGTTCCGTTGGCAAGGGCCAAGAAACCGCAAATTAGTACAAAAGTTCTCAAGCGTTCGCGCTCTGTTCCGATAACAGTTGTTGTGGAACTGATTTACAACGCAGCACGCGCAACAGTCGGGTTCCAGCTAGCTAGCCAATAAACACTATGAGTCTCACCACTACATTACTCAATCCAGAAACTGCCCCGCCTCCAGTTTCTAAGCGCGGCAACACAACCCGACGATCGGTTGCAAGTTCGAACGCGACTGCGGAGAACAGCAACGCTGCGGAACTGCAGGCCCAAGTGGCTGCGATTCGCCTTTCGCAGGCCGTGATCGAATTCGATCTCGAGGGCAAGATCCTGTGGGCGAATGAAAACTTCTTGCATACTTTAGGCTACACACTGCAAGAAATCCAGGGCCGTCACCACAGCATGTTTGTGGATGCGGCGTACGCAAGTACCTCTGACTATCGGGATTTTTGGCGCGACTTGGCCAGCGGGCAGTTCCGGGCCGCCGAATTCAAACGGATTGGCCGCGGTGGAAAAGAAGTCTGGATCCAGGCGTCTTACAACCCGCTGTTCAACGCGGATGGTCGTCCGTACAAAGTGGTGAAGTTTGCAACAGACATCACCGAACGGAAAATGGCAAATATCGAGGTCGTTGAGAAGCAAGCGGCAGTAGACCGTTCGCAGGCGGTGATCGAGTTCACCACGGATGGAACCATTCTCGGGGCAAACGACAACTTCCTGAAGACTCTTGACTACACGCTCGAAGACGTGAAGGGGCGGCATCACAGCATGTTTGTCGATCCGGAACAGCGCACTTCGCATGAGTACAGGCAGTTTTGGAGGGATCTAGCGGCTGGAGAGACCAAAACCGGTGAATTCATGCGCCTTCGAAGGGGTGGCAGTGTTATCTGGATCCAAGCTGCCTACAACCCGATTCGCGACTTGAATGGCAAGATCACCAAGATCGTGAAGTTTGCGACTGACGTTACCGCGAGCAAGCTAGTTCAGCAGAAGGCCGAAGAGTTTCAGGCAATGATTCGGGGCTCGCTGATCAACGTGATGTATGCCGACAAGGACCTTATCATTCGTTATGCGAACGAAGCCTCGATCAACACGCTTCGCACTCTTGAGCAATTCCTGCCTTGCAAGGCAGATGAGATCGTTGGCCGCTGTATCGACATCTTTCACAAGAATCCCTCTCACCAACGGCGCTTTCTGGCCGATCCTAACAACCTGCCGCACCGCGCCTATATCCAGGTCGGGACGGAAATGCTGAATCTCCTGTTAAGTGCCGTGCGCGACAATGACGGTAAGTTCATAGGCACCATGGTGACTTGGGATGTCTTCACGAAGGTCGACGAGCTTCTCAAGGCTGTCGACGCCGCCTCGCACGGTGACCTGACGCGAGAGATCACGGTTACCGGCAATGACCCGATTGGAAAGATCGGGGATGGCCTCGGTGCCTTCCTGAAAAAACTCCGAGGCAACATTGGTGCGATCGGTCACACGGCGGGATTGCTCGCGAGTTCTTCCGAAGAACTGTCCTCGGTTAGCCGTCAGATGGGTATCACGGCAGAACAGACCACCAAACAGACCCAACTCGTATCGACCGCTTCCACTGAAGTGGACCAGAATGTCCAGACCGTCGCCGCCGGCGCAGAAGAGATGTCCGCTTCCATCAAGGAAATCTCCCGTTCGGCAACCAACGCGATGAAAGTCGCTCATCAAGCTGTGGAACTCTCTGCGTCCACTTCGCAAACCATGAGCCGCCTCGAAGAAAGCAGTTCCGAAATCGGAAAGATCATCAAGGTGATCACGTCGATCGCGCAACAGACCAATCTTCTCGCGCTAAACGCCACCATTGAAGCCGCACGCGCTGGAGAAGCCGGCAAGGGTTTCGCCGTGGTCGCAACAGAAGTCAAAGAATTGGCCCGCCAAACTGCCCGCGCCACTGAGGACATCGGCCGCAAAGTCGACTCCATCCAAGGTGAAACCCACGCCGCCGTCAAGGCTATCAACCAGGTCAGCGAGATCATCAACCAGATCAACGACATATCCAACTCGATCGCCAGTGCCGTCGAAGAGCAAACCGCTTCGACTGCGGAGATCAGCCGAAATGTTGCCAGCGCGGCCCAGTCCACCGCTGAGATCAGTGGCAGCATCGCTGGCGTCGCCTCCTCAGCGGAACAGAACAGCGAGGGTGCAGCCCAGACGAAACAGGCTGCCTCCGAACTCGCTCGCATGGCCTCCGAACTGCAGCAACTAGTCGGTCAGTTCCGCTGCTAGAGATCTTTCGCAACCGTTCTCTCCACAAACCAACGCAGAATGGCCGTCCCCAAGACCCCAATCAGGTTCCTCAGGGCGGCCATCCGGCATTTGGCCCCCCGCATGCTAACCTCTAAATATCGCTTACGCGGTATCGCCCGTTTCCCAAACTGGCGATGCCGCAATCGCTTCATCTTTACACGAACATGTCCTTTACCAGACTTCGCCCGTACGCCTTGGCAACCGCGGCAATTGCCCTTGCTCTGACCTCTGCAGCAACCTACCGGAACTTGCGGAAATCCGCCTCCACACCAAACGCCGCCAGCGCGGCGGCCCAGATCCCTATGTGGTTTGAGCGCAACACCGGTGAATTCCCTTCACAGGTTGCCTTCGCGTCGAGATCCATCCACCAGACGGTCTTTCTTACAGACAAGGCCATGGTCATCGCCGCCCCCGGCGCTACTCCGGTCTCGATCGAGTGGCGGAATGGCCAAGCCGCGCTGCGGATGACAGGTGAGAATCCGATCCATGCGCGGATCGACCACTTTGGCGGTGCAGAGCGTTCCCGCTGGAAGACCGGCAATTCCAATGGACGCTTCAGCCAAGTCCGCTATGAGCAGATTTATAAGGGTATCGATCTCGTTTTCCACCCGCAGGGCAGCCAGTTGGAACACGATTTTGTCGTCGCACCCGGCGTCGATCCCGCACAGATCGCCCTCCGGGTAACCGGCGCAACAAACTTGACGCTGGAGTCCGACGGATCCCTCGCCATCCTTGCAGGCAAGTCGGAGATTCGCCAGTCAAAGCCGGTTGCCTACCAGAACGTTCACGGTAAGCGGATTGAAGTTGCCGCGAGCTACAAAGTGAGCTCTGCTCACGAGATTCAGTTCGAACTGGGATCCTACGACACGTCGCAAGAACTCGTCATTGATCCCGTTCTGAAGTACGCCAGCTACCTCGGAGGCACTTTGCGTACTACTCCTTCAACGGTGGTCGCCGAGCCGGGAACCGGAATTCTGTGGATTGCCGGCACCACAAATTCCACCGATTTCCCCGCCGTCGGCGAAGCTGTCCGCGGCATTGAAACCATGGGGAACGGCGATATCTACATTGCCAAGGTCGACCCTTCGAAGCCCGGCCCTGAAGCGCTCCTCTACGCCGCCTTTGTGGGCGGAACCGGTTTTGATGAAGCCCGTTCGATGGTGCTCGATCGCGACGGCAATGCCGTCATCGCGGGAACCACGACCTCGGGCGACTTCCCGATTGTCGGATCCTATGACTCGACGATCGAAGGCGGTCGCGATGCGATCGTGCTCAAGATCGACCCCCGTCGGGCTGGCGCCGCTGCTCTTGTCTATACCAGTTTCCTCGGTGGCGACGGCGAAGACTTTGCCAACGCCATCACCACCGACGCGTTCGGACGATTCATCGTCGCGGGTTACACCGTTTCCGATAACTTCCCCCTTACGGCCAACGCCATCCAACGCAATCGCCAAAATGGCTATGAACTCTTTATTGCCCGTGTGAATCCCGATGGCGGTACCAGCGGCCTCGAATACTCGACATACTATGGCGGCTCCGCGACGGACATTGCGAACGCCGTTGCCGTCGATGCCCAAGACTTGATCTATGTGGCGGGCGCGACAAGCTCGGCGAACTTCCCGACCTCCGACAACGTCTATCGGGCGACCTACCAGAACGCTGGGGACATGTTCCTCATCCGCGTCGATACGACGAAGTCGGGAATCGCCGGAATCAACTATGGAACCTATCTCGGCGGTTCGGGTATCGATTCCGCCCAGGCGATGTATCTTGACCTTCAAGGCAATGTTACCCTCGCGGGCTATACCACCTCTACTGACATGCCGATCGCGGGCGCTGCTCCCCAAACTCGCAACGCAGGCAACGCCGATGCCTACGTCGCACGGCTCAATCTTGCCACGAATAGTTTGGGCTTCGCCACTTACCTCGGCGGGTCCGCCTCCGATCTCGCTTATGGTCTTAGCGTCGACGCACAGGGGCGCATCCATATCGCGGGCTATACATATTCTGCCGACTTGAACGTCACCCGAAACGCTCTTCAGCCGAAGCTCGGCGGCGGCTACGATGCATTCGTCGCCTCCATGAATTCTTCGCTGCCCGCGGCGGAATCTCTGCTCTACTCGAGCTACTGGGGTGCGGGCGGAAACGAAAACGGACTTTCGGTTACCGCGGACGCAAGCTGTAACGTCACCTTGGTCGGTTCCACCACCACCAAGAAGCTCATGGTGACAGGCAACGCCTTCCAACTCGAGGGCACCGGTTTTCCGGATACCTTCATGTCTTCGGTCAACATCTGCCAGTAGAACTGATCGTGAAGAATGCCGACCCGATCGCAGGGCGGCATTCTTATTTCACCAAGTGATACTCCGTCTGGCGACGAAGCACCCAACTCATCTTGCCATTCTCATCGAGCACGGCATCTTCTTCCTGACCCACGAAAAGCTCACGCCCACCCCATTCCGGAACCGGGGTGCGCGCGGCGAGCTCGATCGAATACCAAGTCGAAGGCAGCAGAAGAACATCTCCGCGTCCCGGAACTCCCGTCTGACGATCCCACAATCCGATTAGCGGGCCCGCACCATGTCCGTGATCTCCAATCGGATGGCAATAGACCGTCCCCTTGATGCCCTCGGTTTTGATCACTTCCAAAGACGCCTTCAGCACTTCGTTACCGGTCATCCCAGGACGCATCTTTTCCAACACCACATCCTGCATCCGATTGGCGTTTTTGAGCGCTTGCAGGATTCCAGCCGGCGGCCCGGTTTCGCCCGGCTTCAAAACATAACCCATGTGCTGCGTATCCGTCGCCAAGCGCATCGCCACAATGCCGAAGTCAACATGCAACACATCTCCGCGCTCAATCACCACCGGGGCATCTTCCGCAATACCGCCAGCAGTCTCTCTCTTTCCGGGGCCCTGCACCCGAACCGATGGCTGGAACCAGGTCCCATAGCCCAGATCCGCGACCTGTTGCCGCAGCCACCAAACGACATCTTGACTGGTCGTTTTTCCCGGCGTAATCACTTCATTCGAAAATGCCCGCGCAATCAGCCAATGGACGATCTCCATCATCTGCTTGTAAGACGGCATCATCTCCGGTAATCGGAGATTCTTCCGCTCGAACCACCTTTTTCATGTTGTCGGCACCCAATGCCTGCTGCAACTGCTCCCACTCACCGGCTGACAAACCATCGGAAAACGCATGCGTCCGGGAAATATTGACGGCGATAGTCGCGGGCTTCTTCTCATCGACCAATTCGCGCAGCAATTGCCATTGGCTATCCATGTAGAGTTCCCGGCCGGGCACTCCCGGATCGCGATAGACCGTATACAAGCCTCCGTTGGATCCGCCTCCCAACGCCAACCGCTCCACCGAATCGCCCTTGTCGACGAACATATAAATCGTCCGCCGCCGCGCTGCGAATACAGTCGGTGAAACCAGTGACTGAAACACCGGATCCTCGTTGTACTCGCGGCTAACCACCAGCCACATTTTGACGCCATACTTGCGCATCAACTTGGGCAAGTGGCGGTCCAATCTGAGTTGCAGCCACTGTTGCTGCATCTCCGCCTGTTGCCTCACCGGAGGCAGCATCGCGGGCCTTTGTCCGAAAGCAAGAGAACTGAACAGCGTCAACGCAAGAAATAGTTTCGTCATGAGAGCAAGTTAGAATATCAGTGTATCCCCACATGTTCAAAAGCCTCTTCGGCGATTCGCCAGATACCGGAAACACCGGCGGTAGCCTGCTCGACCGCCTCAAACAAGGCATCCAAAAGACCCGCGCCGGTCTCGTCGAAAAAGTCGAAGACCTCGTGCAAGGCAAGAAGCAGATCGATTCCGACTTGCTTGAGGAACTCGAGTACACGCTCATTAGCGCCGATGTCGGCGTCCGCACCGCCACCGAAGTTCTCGAACGTATCCGTCAGCGCGTCGATCGCAAGCTCGTCAACGATGCGGCTGAATTGAAGGGACTCATCCGCGAACACCTGCTCGAAGTGTTGCAGGCGGTGGAACGCCCTGTTCCCAGGGTGTTGACTCCGCCTGCCGTGGTCATGGTTGTCGGCGTCAACGGCGCAGGAAAAACCACCAGCATCGGCAAGCTCACCAGCCGATTCAAAGCAGAAGGCCGCACGGTGCTCTTGTGCGCCGCCGACACTTTTCGGGCCGCCGCGATTGAACAGCTTGAAGTGTGGGGCCAGCGCACGCAGACCGAAGTCATCAAGCAAAAGCAAGGATCCGACCCCAGCGCGGTGCTCTTCGACGCTCTCCATGCCGCCAAAGCGCGCGGGGTTGACTATGTGATCGTCGACACGGCCGGACGGCTTCACAACAAAGAAAACCTGATGCTTGAGCTGGAAAAGATGCAACGCACCGCCAAGCGTGTGATTCCCGATGCGCCACATGAAGTGCTGCTGGTGCTCGATGGAACCACCGGCCAGAATGGCCTCGAACAAGCCCGCAAGTTCACCGAAACCTCGGGCGTCACGGGCATCGTTCTGACCAAGCTCGACGGTACCGCCAAGGGTGGCGTGATCATTGCGATCGCCCGTGAATTGAATCTGCCGATTCGCTACATCGGCGTGGGTGAGAAGGTGGAAGACATGCTGCCATTCGATGCGGAGCAGTTCGTTTCTTCACTTTTTGAGGGCTAGCTTCTTGAAGAACTTCTTGGGGAAAAGATGAATCCACTGTATTTAGAAGAGGCGCTGGCCCTGGCGGAAAAGGCCGTAGGACGTTGCAGTCCGAACCCGGCCGTTGGCGCAGTGATCGTCAACAATGGCGAAATTGTCGGACGTGGCTATCATGTCTGGTCCGCGGTGAAGCATGCGGAAATCCTCGCGCTGGAAGAAGCGGGTGAGAAGGCCCGCGGAGGCACACTCTACATCACCCTGGAACCTTGTTCGCATCAAGGCCGCACCCCCCCATGTGCCGATGCTGTGATTGCCGCCGGCATCGCGCGCGTGGTCACCGCCATGGAGGATCCGAATCCGCTCGTCGGTGGACGTGGCATTCGCCGTTTGCGCGACGCGGGGATCACGGTCGATCTCGCGCCTGAGTATTCCGGCAAAGCGGTTGCACTGAATGAAGCCTTCGTTCACTTCATGCGCACCAAGCGTCCCCTGGTCACAGTGAAATCCGCGGTGACGTTGGATGGCAAGATCGCTGCCCCGGAAGACAATGGCGGCTGGATCACGAGCGAACGGGCGCGCGCTCACGTCCAGACGCTGCGGCATCGGGCCGATGCGATCTTAACAGGCATCGGCACCGTGCTTTCCGACGACTGTTTGCTGACAGATCGCAGCGACGTGGAACGCAGCCGCCCTCTACTGCGGATCGTTCTGGATTCGCAACTCCGCATCCCCGTGACGTCAAAAATGGTGCAGTCCGCAGCCTGTGACTTACTTGTTGTCACCACATCGGCCGCCCCACCCGCGCGCCGCAAGGCGCTCGAAGAGAAAGGTGTGGAAGTTGTGACGCTCGACGGGCGCGATGGACGCACCGATCCGCGGCTCGTGACCGACCTTTTGGCCGAGCGCCGCTACCTTTCGTTGATGGTGGAAGCTGGGAGCAAAGTGAACTGGGCTTTCTTCGAATCCGGAGTTGCCGACAAGATTTACTTCTACTACGCGCCGAAGATTCTTGGTGGCCTACATTCGCTCCCCGTCGTTGGTGGGGCGGGACGCAAGCGTCGCAAAGACGCGATTCGGTTTCGCAACGTGAAGATCCATCCACTGCCTCCGGAGGAGTTCGCGGTGGAAGCCTGGCTCGATAAGGATTTTTCCTAAAGGCAAGCCATCGCGGTCTTGAGACTCACGTTGCGGCCGCACACCACCACCACTGTCGGAGCCTCAAGTTTGCCCACGCGTCCACGGAGACAAGCGGCGAGCGTCACAGCGGCGGTTGGTTCCACCAGATATTGATGCTGGGCCACCATCCAACGCGTGGCGGCCTTGATCTCGTCCTCATCCACCAAGGCGACTCGATCAACACGATCTTTCAGGATCTCGAACGTGTTGCGTCCGATGCCGCCTTCCACTCCGCCCGCCAGCGTGATCACCGCCGGAAGTTCGGTGACGGCCTCTCCTCGCTCCAGCGATAGCTTCAATGCAGGTGACGCCTCGTGCTGACAGGCGATGACTCGATGCCCGTGCGGCTTTACGGTGAACGCAAGACCAGCGCCAAGTCCTCCACCGCCAACAGGGACAATCCAATTGCACACTTCTGGAAGCTGCTCCATCGTCTCCAAAGCGAGCGATCCACCATTGCCAGCCATGACGTCAAAATCATCGAATGCGGAAATGAAGGGCATTCCTTCTTGCGAGGATCGTTCGCGTGCCCAAGCCTCGGTTTCGTCGTAGCCCCAGAACTCCGACCGGCGTACTTCCGCGCCAAGCGCGAGAATCCCGCGGAATTTGGCTTCATCGACTGCTTTGGGTACGAAGACCACCGCCCGGATCCCCAGTTCCCGCGCGGCGTAGGCTAGGGCTTTTCCGTGGTTTCCCGCCGAACATGTGGCGACGCCGTGTTGTCGCTCTTCAAGTGACGCCTGGTGAAGTCGCCACCAGGCACCTCGCAGCTTAAAGGATCCTGTCAGTTGGAGGAACTCGAGCTTGATGAAGACCGGCACGCCGAGACGCTGCGAAAGCTCGGGAGACGGCTCGACCGGAGTGCGTCGGACGCGAGTTGAAAGGAATCGATGGGCATTGCAGATACGGTCTGAAGTCAACATCGAAAGGATGGTAGCGCGCGGTTGGGCCAAATGACCTAGCACGTTGGGGCATTGCGCTCCGGTCCATGGCAAAACAGTTGAAAGGAGCGGGTCTCGGAATGGCAACTGACGTGCAATAAACGGGGCCAGGAGCTATCGAAAGATGATGCGTACAAGAACCGGAATCGGAATCGCTTTGTTCACCGCAATGGCAGCATGGGGAGCCGACTCAAAGGTGGCACCCAAGAAGTCTTTCGGGAGTTCCCGCAACGCTGTAAGTTTGAATTCCGCGGAGGCGTCGTTTATTCGACCGGGTTTGGTCATTAGCATCGTTTCCGCGTCAGTTGCCCAGGATGGAGTTGTCAAGGCACGGGTGAAGGTAACGGACCCGAGAGGGCTTCCGCTTGACCGGCTTGGAAACGATAGCGCTGGGCCAATCGCAATCAGCTTGATTGCCGCCTATATACCGAAGGGCCAGAGGCACTACACCGCGTACACCACTCGTGTACAGACAAGCCCGATCACCGGGCGTTCAGCGACCCAGGCCGGTTCGGATGCAGGTGGCACATTCGAGAAGGTGGCCGAGGGCGAATACCTTTATACCTTCGGGACTCGCATCCCTGCTAGTGCGGACCGTACCGCCTCCCACACGATCGGCGCCTACGCAACGCGAGATCTCAGGGAATTCGACCTCGACCGCCAGTTCGCGGACACTACATTCAACTTTGTCCCGGATGGCTCCCCCGTCCGGGATGTCCGCGACGTTGTGAAGACTGCAAGCTGTAATCAGTGTCACAATCCCATTTCCGCTCACGGTGGGCCTCGCAAGTCCATGGAATTGTGCGTACTCTGTCACCAGCCTCAGACCACCGATCCGGATACGGGTAACACGGTGGATATGACTGTGATGACGCACAGGATCCACATGGGCAAAGATCTGCCGAGCGTGAAAGCCGGCAAGCCCTATCAGATCATTGGCTTTGCCCAGACCGTGCAGGACTACTCGGACATTGGATTTCCAGCCGATGTCCGCAACTGCACCGTCTGCCACCAGCAGACCACCAAGGCCGCGCAGGCGACCAACTATCTGAACGGGAATCGTGAGGCTTGCGGAAGCTGCCACGACAACGTCAACTTCGTCACTGGCGAGAACCACGTGAACATGCCGCAGGTGAGTGACAACCAGTGTTCCCGCTGCCACGTGGCAGAGGGCGAGTTGGAATTCGACGCTAGTATCAAGGGTGCGCACACGGTTCCGCGGTTTTCCCGCGATCTTCCCGGTCTAGTGTTCGACATCCTCAAGGTGGACGACTTCCTGCCCGGCAAGAAGCCGACTTTGACCTTCAGCTTGAAGACCAAGAGCGGCGATCCGTTAGTTGCGAGTGCGGTCAGCCGTCTCGGTTTGGTTCTCGCCGGTTCCACGTTCGACTACGGAAGGTATTTCAGCGAAGACGGCAAGCTAGGCAAGGGCGACACGTCCGGCGTGCACACCTACACATTCAACAACGCGATTCCAGCGGACGCCAAAGGATCTTTCACCATCGGCATGGAAGGTTACAACAGCGCCACGCTGATGGCTGGCACGACGCAGCAGTTAACGCTGCGCGACGCGGGCCTGAATGTGACGAAGAGCTTCTCGATCGATGGATCTCCGCTCGCCGAGCGCCGCAAGGTCGTGACGATTGAGAAGTGCAACTCCTGCCACTTCAGCTTGAGCCTGCACGGCGACAATCGCAACAAGATCGAGCAATGCGTACTGTGCCACAACGCCAATGAAACCGATGCCGCGCGCCGTCCAGCGAGCGCAGGGCCAGCGCAGAGCGTGGACTTCGCTTTGATGATCCACCGCATCCACACTGGCAAAGAAGGCGAAGGCGCAATCACGATCTACGGCTTTGGCGGAACCGCAAACGACTTCAGCAAGGTTGGATATCCGGGCGATCGCCGTGATTGTACGCAGTGCCATGTGAACGGCAGCCAGAATCTGCCGCTCGTTGGCGAACGTCTGAACGTGAAGACTCCTAACGGATTGCTGAAGGAACTGGGTCCGGCGACGGCTGCATGCACCTCCTGCCATACCAGCCGCGACGCCCTCTCTCACGCGCTTGCAAACACCTCTGCCATCGGTGAAAGCTGTGGCGCCTGCCATGGCGCAAACAGTGAATTCTCCGTCAGCAAAGTCCATGCCCGCTAGTTGCACAATGCTCGTTGCGGTGGCCCTGGGATCGGCACTTTTTGCCGCCGCCCAGGGCCAATCCGCGTCTGTGGCCGCTCCACCGAAAGCGAAAGAGTTTGTCGGGGCCGAGACCTGCGGAACCTGCCACGAAGACATTGCCAAGGGCTTCGCGAAAGACCGGCATCATGCCATCGAGTTCAACAAGAAGTGGGAAGGCCCAAAAGATCAAGGAAGAGCCTGTGAGGCCTGCCACGGCCCCGGCAGCGTCCACGCCGAGTCTCTCGAAACTAAGGACATCGTCCGCAAAAACGCCTCCGCCTGCGGATCCTGCCACAACAACCAGGTGGCCCGCATCAATCGGTCGCAAGCCGGACACACGCGAAACAACGTCGACTGCTTTGCCTGTCACAGTATGCACAAGCCGGTTCCGGTCGGCCTGACGCGAACGCGTGAAATCACCGCCAACTGCAGCACCTGCCACTTGGATGTGAAGGCGCAGTTTGCAAAGCCGCACCGGCATCCGGTGAACCAGCCATCCGCAATCATGGGATGCGTGGATTGCCACGATCCTCATGGCGGGCCGCTTCCGCGTATGGCTCGCAACCTGCATGGTGCCGAGACCAACTGCATAAAGTGCCATGGCGATAAGCGAGGTCCATTTGTGTTTGAGCACGCACCTGTGCGGCTCGAGGGCTGTGGATCCTGCCACGAGCCACATGGCTCCGCGAATCCGAAGATGCTGACCCGCCAGGAAGAGCGTTTCGTTTGTCTGGAATGTCATTCGAATGTCGGTGGCACGCCTTCAGGTGCCGCATCTGGACTCAACGGTGCTGTCCCTCCCGCGATTCACGACTTGCGTAGTCCGCGGTATCGTTCCTGCTCTACCTGCCATGTGAAGGTGCATGGCTCCCATACGAACAGGAGCCTACTGAGATGACTTGGCTACTCGTTGCAGCACTGTTGGCTTTCGACGATCCACCGAAGGAGGCCACCAAAGCGGAGGAAACGCCTCTTCGTATCGAGGTTGAGTCCGGCTATCGCGCCTTTCCTTTGCTAAAGGGCGACTTTCCGACCTATCGTTCGTTGGTGAACCTGGGCGAGGGTCCGCGGCTACTCAACGGTACGGTCACCTATGAAGGCAAGACGCGACTGATGCTGACTGGCTCGGGATTGGGCGATCCGTTCCACACCCTCCGCGCGAGCGCGTTTCGCGAAGGCATGTACGAAGTGACGGTTCAATCACGATCGTTTCTCTATTACAACTTTCTGCCTTCGTTCGCGAACGCTTTGCTGGATCGCGGCATTCTTACGCCACAGCGTGCTTACGATGTGAACCGGGGCTGGCTGGATACTGAACTGAAGCTGCGGCCAGGCCGAGCGATCGTTCCATATTTTGGGTACACACGCGATCGCGGAACTGGCACCGGTATCGTCAACTGGGTCGCGAACGGCAATGAGTATCCGCTCTTCAACGATATGGCGGACGCGACTAATCGCTATCGGGGCGGGGTTCGCGTCGACAAGCAGCGCTATCATCTGTCGTTCGAACAGGGTGGCACGCAGTATACCGAAAACCAGTTCTCGTCGATTCGGCAGCGGACGCTGGGAAGTAGGCTCACTCCGGTTTTGGGCCAAACCCTGGTGTTGAATGAAGGCGAGCAACTCTATCGCGTGCAAGGGGATAGCCTTTTCACCTCTGCATCCGCCAGTGGATCGATTGGCGAGTGGGCCGCGTTGACTGGCCAATTCCTCTACGTCCGGCCCAAGTTGGACACCACGCTCGCACAGAAGGGAACTGGCAATTTCCTGGTTCCTGGCACCGCCACGTTCCTGACCACGCAGATGGAAACTCTCACCGGTCAGGCGTCGATGCCTCGCTCGAGTGGCATCTATACGGTCAACTTGAATCCCGTTCGTCGGCTGCATATCCTGCATTCGCTGTGGACAGATCGCTATCACACCGCCGGAGCGCTCGCCATCAGCGATCTGATCACGCCTTCGCGCAATGCTTCGATCCAAGACCGGTTGGAGTTCACCTACAATCGTGAGCAAACCGAAGCCCTGGTAGACGTTACTTCGAAGCTCACCTTGCGCGGTGGACATCGCTATACGTGGGGAACCGCGTTGCTCCGCAGTCCGTTGGTGACACCAGTTTCCGCGCCGAATCCCGAGATGAAGATGAATACTCTGCTCGCGGGTGCAATGATCCGCAACTGGAAGGGCCTGTTCGTCAATGCCGACTTTGAGCGCGGCAACGCCAGCAAGGTCTACTTCCGCACTTCGTTGAACGACTACTCGAAGGGTTCTCTACGAGCTCGATACCGCTTGAATCCAGCTTGGCAGATTGGTTGGAATACGGTTGTCCTCGACAACCAGAGTCCGGAGACTTCGCTCGATTTCCGTCACCAGCAGAATGGAGTCTCACTGCAATGGACACCGAAGTCGCAGCGCACCAGCATTCTGGCCGACTACACGCGCAGCACTGTGCGTTCGACGATTCCTTACCTGATCCCGTCGACCTTCGCGCGCGAGATCTCTCGCTATCGCGACGATGCCAATACGGCTTCGCTGATGATGGATCTGCTCGGCCCGAAATGGAAGGCTGGCGTTTCGAGAATCACACTGGGTGGAGCCTACGTGCAGACCTCGGGAAGCCGTCCCAGTCGCTTTCCTCAGCCGGAAGCTCGCATCTACGTCCCGATGAATAAGATGGCCTCGCTCTTTGTAGATTGGCGCTATTGGGGTTACGGGCAACCGCTCTACCGTTACGAAAGCTTCCGCGCACATCAGTTCACGGTCGGCCTACGGATGAGCCGCTAGCGTCACCAGTTCATCTGGCGCATCCTCGCCAGGATCACCGCGGCGGATCGCGTCATGGCTTGTGGTCTCCGCTTTCTTGGTCCCGGGACGCAGACCGCGAGCCGTGCCGCCTGCTCTCGTGTCAACTGTGCGGCGGATGTCTTGTAGTGGAACTGCGCCGCCGCCTCCGCCCCGAAGACCCCGTTCGGACCCCACTCAATGTTGTTCAGATAGAGTTCGAGAATCCGCTCTTTGGGTAATATTGCCTCGGCCGCCGGAGCCAAGGCGAATTCGAGCGCCTTGCGAATCAAGGAACGATGGGTCGTGATGAACAGGTTCTTGATGAGCTGCTGCGTGATGGTGGATCCGCCGCGTCCTAACTTGCCGTCTTCGAATAGATCGTCTTCGATGAGTTCTTCGATGACCTGCCAATCGATGCCATGATGCCGATAAAAGCGCGCGTCCTCCGATGCGATAACCGCGTGCTGCAAGTCTCTGGATATCCGCGCGAGAGGAACCTGCACACGGCGCTTCTCATAGCGTCCTTTGCCAAACCAGCTTTCCACGCGGCGCTGCGCTTGCACCGTCGTGAACACGGGATCGATCCAGCGCAGCAGCACCAGTTGCACAACCAGCCAAGCGTAGATCGCGACGCCAGCGACAATCATCCACTTGAGAACGCGCCACACTCTACGCTTCCACTTGCTCTTCTTCGCCACTGCCACCACCTACGAAGCTAGCGCAGTTGCGTTGAGGCTGCGGGTTTCTTGAGGCCGTCTCGTAGTTGCTCGGGCGTCGGTGCTTCGATCGCGGAAAGCCCGGAGAGACTGACCAGC
>CAZCPL010000125.1:0-11601 GCA_964500255.1 uncultured Solibacteraceae bacterium
TCGTTCGGCTTTATGTATAGCTATCCGAACTACATACCCTTGGCTCCGGATGCGGTGCGCGGCATTGTGGATAAGGTCGACGGTTATGGGTTTGACATCGCGTACGGAGCCTTTGGCAGCGTGATCGAGGTGGACGCGAAAGGCGCGCTGCATCGATCTGCCGCTCGTTATTTGCGAGCTATCGGAAGTTAGAGCATTTTCAGGGAAAATGTAGAGCCAGAGGCGCGATCCGAGTCGGCGGCTTGCGCAGTCGCTGACGCTCTTACCTCCGAAAGCTTTTTCTGAGCCGGCATCGGTGCCGCCCGAGTTCGTGGCCAGTTTCCGCAATCTAGGGAAACGATGAAACCGCTCTAGTCTTGCAACTCGCTTCAAAGGCCGCTCTCGTACTTCGCTTGAGAGTGAACGTTTGCGCGGCCCATTGATGGACGACGCTCTCGATCTTTTCGTTGTAGCGGCGCGCGAAGTCGAGTGTGCATGTCATCGTGTCGCCTGACCATTGAAAGGGGAGATCGTTGGGAGATCCGTGCAATCCGAACGGAGCGGATGGATGGAGCAGCGGTTTCGAACCGAGCCAGTTGGCGCGGCCTGTGAGTCCTCCATCGGCGATGCCACCGGCGACCGAACAGACGGCACTCGATCCTTGTATGGTGGCGGTGCTATCAAGATTGACTTCATGTTGGATCTTGAGGTAAACACCGAAGCGTTCACCCCATGGGGCGGTCACTTCACTGGTCCATTCGCCGAGCGGCGTGTTGACGCCGTAAGCCCAAGGGTTGAATGCGAGGTCCAAGGCATTGTCGAAAACGAGAGCGATGGCGCAGGCTGCGGTCAATGAACCAACCGCACCGATCTTCTTCACGACTTGCGAGGGCGGCGGCCTGACTTGAGCTGCTGGACGAATGCCGCATGTTCCGGGGATTTGAGGCCAGCTTCGGCTACTTTTCGTAGTCTGCCTGCGGGATTCCAGACGGCGTCGGTATCGAGCCACAACCCTGGAAACACATGCGACTTGAGCAAGCCATCTTCGTGCGCGACGAGCTCTTTGTAGCGTCCCCGGACAAGATGCCGCCAAATTACTTGCTTGGGCTGGAGCAGGATGGTCAGATACTCGCGGACACCAGCTTTTCGGTAGAGCTCAAGTTTAATACCGAGATCGCGCGACATGCTGGACGCGCTAATCTCAACCACCAGTTCCGGGGCTCCGCCTGGATACTTACCGTCGAGCGTCGACTGGCCTCCGAATTCTGGAAGCACACGTAGCGCGAGGTCCGGTTGAGGAATGCTGCCAGGTGCCATCAGCCATGTTCCATTGCTTCCGGCGCGGCATCCAGGCGTTGCGTCCGCATAATGGAATAGCCAGTAAGCTAACGCCGTGTCGAGAATGGCGTGATCGTCGCTGAGTGGAGAAGCCGTAAAAACGATACCATCGATCAATTCCGCGCGCTTCAATTCCGGCATCGCTTCCCAGCGGCGCAGGAACTCCTCAGCGTCAAGGCGATCGCCTTCGCGCAGTGGAGGTGGAAATGGAATGGCAACCGAAGACATATGTTGCATACTCAGAATATCATCCATCAGACTTGTGGTAAGCGAGGGTACATTCTTTCTGATCCTGCAAAAGAGAATCGCCCGGATCCCTTGCAGGAACCCGGGCGAAATCTACGAACACGCTCTAGAACATCAGCTTCAAGGCGATCTGTCCCTGGCGGGCAGCGAACGATCCATTGATCAGCCCGAACGTCTGCGAACTACGGTTGGAATCCGGAGCCAGCAGATTGGTCTTGTTGAACAGATTGAAGAACTCGGCGCGCAGTTCCAGATTCATACCCTCCCGGATCCGGAAACGTTTGTGTACGCCTAAATCCGTACCGAAGTAGCTCGGCGATGTCACGATGTTGCGGCCCACGTTGCCATAGGGATTCGCCACTGCGGCATTGTTGTTCGCCACTTCGAGAACGGCGTTGCGATCCAGATACAGCTCGCGGATCGTGCGCGCAGAGTCCGCTAGAACCGGATTGCCCACCACATTGGCGCGAACGTTGCCGATGGACCCCACCTGCAATCGCGCAACCGGCGAATAGACGAGGTTCACAGGCAGTCCGCTATTGGCGGTGGTCGTTTGGCTGAGGTTCCAGCCGCCGAGAACCACATCCGCCAGCAGCGGCATGCCGGATCCGAAGCGCTTGCCCTTACCGAACGGCACTTCCCAGATCACGGTCATCGTGTTATTGAGCGGCTGGTTGTATCCCGAAACGCCCTTGTAGGAACGGCGCTGTGTGAAGCTGACACGCGAATCGTCGCCACCGGATGTTTCCAGGTGTCCCGAGGCGTTGTCGATCGCCTTTGACCAGACAAATGTATTCAGGAACAGGAATCCATTCGAGAAGCGGCGTTCGATCTTGGCCTGCAGGGCGTGATAGTTTGAGAAGCCTGCAGGCTGCGAGATCTGGATCTGTCCGAAGCCAGCCACGGGACGGCGCGCATTCACCGTCAGGTTCTCACCTGCATTGTTGAAGCGGGCTTCATTGTAGTCGCTCAGAATCACGAGCTTGTTGCTGCGATTCGCGACATAAGCGAGATCGAGCACAAAGTTTCTGCCCAACTCGCGCTGAAGCGTGAAGTGCCAGTTCATTGTGTATCCCGTGCGTGTGTCTGCAGGGATGAAGTTGGTGCGCGAAGCCAAAGTGCTGGTGAGTGCCGGATTCAGGATGTTCGCCGGATAGCCATCCTGCGTGGGGCGGAAGCAAGTCGTGGGCGAAGTGCTGGCGGCCGTGCAGCGCGGCTGAGACGGCAATTGATCGATGCCAACGCCGATGATACCAGGCAGATTATAGGCCAAAAGGTTCTCGCCGCCGAGGCGGTTGAAGTGGATATAGCTGGTTCCAAAACCGCCGCGAAGCACGGTCTTCTTCGTGAGGTTGTAGGCCATGCCGAAGCGCGGCGCAAAGTTGTTACGGTCGGGATTCACGCGCGAACGTTCGAACAGCGATCCGCTCTTTGAGGGAACCAAAGTCCTGGTGGCCGGATCGAAGTTGGTGAGGATATTGTCGCGTTCCCATTGCGGCGTGCCGAACTCATAGCGCAAACCCATGTTCAGTGTCAGCTTCTGGTTGACCTTGAAGTCGTCCTGAATGTAGCCGAAGTACATGCGCTGCTGGTAGTTCACGATCACCGCGTTGTTCAACGCATAGCGGCTGCGCAGGCCGAACATGAAGTCCGCCAGATTGTAGAGGTTGTTGGTGGAGGATGTACCAACCGGAATTGAGAAGCGGCTGCCGTAGTTGTCCTGGCCGTACTTCGGATTGAAGTCGTCGATCGCGGTGTCGAGCCGCTGATACTCAAAGCCCGACTTCAAGCTGTGACGCCCCAGCAGGAAAGTCATGTTGAATTTGGGGTTGATCACATAAGGATTCTGAAACTGCGGATTCGACGACTGCTGTCCGAACTGGGTGAATCCACCGACGCTCTGCGCATAGAGTCCACCGGCGAAGCGGGGATCCTCAGGCAAGCCGGTGATGCCGTAGGCCTTCGATGCGGGGGGAAGTCCGGCGAACACTGGCGATTTGCCGCCTTCGGTCTGCGACACGCCGAGTCGGAACTCGGCAACAGTCCTGGGCGAAAGCACATAAGTCGCGCCAAAGGCCGTCTGATAGTTCAGTACGCGCAGGAATCCGTTGGAATTGCCGCCGGATGGGCCGGGGATGGCTGGCGGTTCGAAGTTGTTCGCAAGGCGATGGCTGTAGCGTCCGAAGAAGCTCAACTTTTGCGATGCGTAGTAGTCGATACGGATGTCCCCCTTGTCGTTCTGATCCGTCTGGCGAGGCAGCGATTCGTAATTGTTGGCGGTTCCCGGGCGATTGACCGCAGGCAGATCCGCAAGCACCTTGCGTGCGAACGGCGTCATCGCGGCGAGCGGAATCGTGCCGGTATAGCTCTCGCCCGTAAGCGGGTTGAACACCGGGACGCCGAGCACACCGGTGCGTTGTTCCATGGTGGGCAGCGTGGAAAGATTCAACCCGCGCCGGACGCGGCGGAATCCCTCATAGTCTGCGAAGAAGAACAGCTTGTCGCGCTTGATCGGACCACCGATCGCCGCGCCGAACTGATTCTGCTGCAATGTCGGCTTGCGGTTTTCGCGAGGCTTGAAGAAGCCAACCGCGTTGAGGTCGGTATTGCGTATGAAATCCCAGGCGGCGCCGTGAAAACCATTGGTTCCACTCTTTACGGTAGCGTTGATGACGCCGCCGCCAGCGCGTCCGAACTCGGCGCTGAAGTTACTGGTCTCGATGCGGAACTCCTGCACGGCATCCGGCGAAAGCTGGACGACCTGATTCGAGAATCCCTGGTTCGAAGTTCCGTAGGCGTTGTTGTCGACGCCATCGATGATGAAGTTGTTGAGCGCCGAGCGCATGCCGTTGATGTTGTAGGAAGCATCGCGCAGCGAGCCGCCATCCGGCGTGACGTTGAGCGTCGAACGGCGCACGCCGGGCGCGAGCAGCGCGAGATCGGCGTAAGAGCGGCCATTCAGAGGCAGGTTGACGATTTGTGTCGCCTGCATCGCGTGGCCGCGGGAACTGGTGTCGGTTTCCAATTGCTTGGCCTCGCCAGTGATGGTGACGGTCTCGGATACCGAGGCAATCTGCAGTGTGAGATCCACGCGTTGGCGAGTGCCCACGGTGACCGTGAATTGAGCGGCCGAGGTGGGCGAGAAGCCCTGTTTCAAAACCTTAATCGTGTAAGCGCCGGGGCGAACGTTGACGAACCGGAAGTCTCCGGAAGCGTCGGTTTCCTGGGTGACGGCGATCGCCGTGCCGACGCTCGTGAGCGTCACGCTGGCGGAACCTACAGAGGCCTGAGCTGAATCGCGGACCGTGCCAAGCACGGTGGCGGAATCGAACTGGGCGAGAGCGAGAGTCGCGGTGAGCGACGCAAATAGAGCGTATTTCACAAAGTGAAGCATATGGGGTTTACTAGCTTTCCCACGTTAGCGCACTGTTGTCAAGGCTCTGTTACAACTTCCTTGCGATTGTGAATCAATCTGGGAGCTTGGGAACGCGAATATATTCGCGTGGCAATTCGCCGGTAAGGGTCCGCAACCAGGCGGTAATCCGCCTCACCTGAATGTCGGTCAGCTTCACGTTCAATTGATGCTCTCCCATGCGGCGCACAGCCTCATCCAACGTCGCGATACTGCCGTTGTGAAAGTAAGGCCCGGTCTTCTCGACATTGCGCAACGACGGAACCTTGAACACCATCTTGTCGGTCTCGGCCTTGGTCACTTCGAAGCGTCCCAGGTCTTTGGTGTCCGGCCAGGGCTTCTCTGCGCCAAGCTTCTGAAACATCTTGCCGCCAACGTAGGCGCCGTTGTGGCAGGACGCGCATCCACCATGCATGAACTCATGGTGTCCGCTCATTTCGTCGTTGCTGATCGCATCGCGCTTGCCGGACAGAAACTGATCCCAACGGGAGTTCGCCGTCACGAGCTTTCGCTCAAACGCGCCAATGGCGCGTGCCATGTTGTCGAAGGTGATCGGTTCGCCCGGAAAGGCCTTTTCAAAGGCCCTCTCATAGCCGGGAATGGCGCGAAGGCGGCGTTCCACTTCCCCGCCGGAGGGCATCGCCATTTCCACGGGATTGAGCACGGGACCTTTGGCCTGCGCTTCGACATCGGCGGCGCGGCCGTCCCAGAACTGGGCGAGATGTCCGGCGGCGTTGTAGACGGTGGGCGAGTTTCGGCCGCCGAGTTGAGACTTGTCACCGCTCGAGAACTGCTTGCCGTCGACGCCGTACTTCTGAAGGTCGTGGCAGGAGTTGCAGGAAACATCTTTGTTGACGGACAGCCGCGGATCGTAGAACAGCATCCGGCCGAGGTCCACTTTGGCGGGCGTGATTGAGGCGGGGTCCGCGGACATGACGTCGGGCAGCTTTGCCGTCATCCGGCCTCCGTGCATTTGCGCGGACAACGAGCCTGCTGCGGCGAGGGTAAGAAACAATATATGACGCTGCATGTCGATGCGGATGCAGATCCAAAGAGCGGGTGACAAACGGATCTAAGGTTTGCTGCTCTTCTTGCGCTTCGTGGCGGCGTTCTTGCCAGTCCGATTCTTCCAGGCTGTCCGCAGTGCGCCTTCGAGCACGTCCTGGCTGGCTTCCTTCAGGCGAATATGAGTCATGCCCATGCGCCCCCAGCCTCCCGCGATTGGCAGAAACACGTCGGGCGCGTCGGTCACGAACGCGGCCTGTTGATCGGGTTCCAGCATCAGGTTGCCGTAGCCTTGCTTGACGGAGGCGAGTGTGGCGAAGATGCGCCCGCCGACGCGGAAGTCTACCGCACCCATGTGCGATCCCTCTTCTGCGCCATCGAGGCTGAGCGCAATTCGCCGAAAATCGTCCGCTGTCATCAGTTTTATCGTATCTTTTTCGCGGATGCTGGTAAGTACAGGGTGTGAGGCCGATGAACGACGCCGAGATCCGAACCGCTTACCGCGATCACAAGGATGCGATTTATCGCTTCGCTTGACGCATGACTGGTTCGGCGGAAGCGGCCGAGGACATTCTGCAGGAATGCTTCCTTTCGCTCCTGCGAAATCCAGCAGGCTATAGCGGGGAACTCGGACCCTTACGGGCATTTCTGTTCGCTGTGGCCAGGAATCTTGGACGCAAACGTTGGCGCTTGGAGCAGCGATGGGGCCAGCTTCAGGATGAGGAAGAATTCATCGCTCAGCCGCTCGATCCGAGCGCGGGGCAAACTGCGGATCTCGTTGCGAAGGCCGTTCAATCGCTGCCTCCACTGCAGAGAGAGGCTCTGGTGATGTTCGAGTATGAAGAGCTTTCGCTCGAAGATATCGCGCAGGCCGTAGATGTCGAAGTGGGAACTGTGAAGGCGCGTCTGAGTCGCGCAAGGGAAAATCTGCGTCGTCTGCTGGCGCATTTACAGACGGGAGCGAAAAAGTGAACGATCGAGACTTACGGAATCTGTTGGCCCAGTGGAAAGCGCCGGAACAAGCGCCGCGCCACATGGAAGACCGCATCTTTGGTCAGAAAACGAGCTGGTTTCGATCGCTCTTAGGTGGATCGGTGAGGGTGCCGGTTCCGGTTCTGGTGGCTTCGCTGATCCTGCTTGCGACAGCTGCTTTTTTGTGGACTCGAAAACAGCAGATCCGCCACCGGCAGTGTCGTTGTCCGATTTTCAGGCGGTTTCCGAGCCGCGCGTACGAATCATCAAAGGGAGACGAAATGTTACGAACTAGTTCTCTGCTGCTGACCGCTTGCCTCGGCATGCACGCAGCGCAACTCATGATGAGTGGAAGTGGGAGTCAGGGGCGGGTGGCGTTCCGCTACGAAACGCGCATCGAACCCGAGATTCCTGGCCAGAAAGTGAATGAATTTGGCGGCGGTATTCTTGTTGCCAAAGGTTTCCATCGCTTCGTCTATGACAAGACGGCCAAGATCTACTATGGTTACGATCTGGTGATCGAGCCGAGGCCATCCGGTCAGTTCCTTGTCATATTTCAACCGCTGAGTACGCTGCCCGAGATGCTTCGCCGCGATGGCCCCTGGACTGCATTGCCTTTGCTCCGCATGCCTCCCATGCAAACGGTGGCAAAAGGCGACACGATTGCCATCGACCTCTTTCTCCGTCCAGCGACGGGACAGAAGATCGTCGACTACCTGCTGATCGACGAAAACACTCCTGCAACTCCAGACGTCATGCGACCCGAAGCGGGACAGATCAGGCTTAGCGGTGCAAAGGTAACGAGGAACGGTCGGCTGGTTACCCAAGAGCAGCCTGGCGGGGGACTCAAAGGTGGCGTCGTGTACTTGTACGTACCGGGCGCAGGACGTTATCTGTTCACTCTGAGTCCTGCGTTGGAACTCGGCTTTCGAAAGACGGGCGAGATCCGAGGAACCCGGCTCACCGCCTCGTGGGGCGATGACCGGGTTGAAGTGGAATGCGAAAATGAGATCACTCCGGGAGAAGCACCGCAGCAGGTCTACGTTTTCCACGACCCAGGCTGGCGGCCGGAATCGCAGCCCGAAGTCTTTCACAGCGGAGCGAGCGACCATCCGCGAGCGTACTTCCCGAAACGTTAGTTGTCGCGCGAGAAGATGCTTCCTAGCGCACCCAAAGGGCCCCGCTCATCGCCTCCTGTGGTCAACCCACCGGGGGCGATTTCGCGCCGGAGCTTCGAGAGAGTCATGCTCTGCACGATCACCTTTCCTGGACCTGTCAGCGTCGCCAGGAACAAGCCTTCGCCGCCGAAGATCGCGGTCTTGATGCCGCCCACGAACTGGATGTCGTAGTGGACGGACTCGTCGAATGCTACGATGCAGCCGGTATCGACCTGCAGCGTCTCACCGGGCTTGAGTTCGAAGTGGACGAAGTCGCCGCCCGCATGGATGAAGGCGGTTCCCGGCCCAGTGAGCTTTTCGAGGATGAAGCCTTCACCGCCGAAGAAGCCTGCGCCGAGTTTCTTTGTGAACGCGATGTTCAACTGCACCGAATTCTGCGCAAACAGAAAGCTATCGCGCTGCACCAGCACGCTCTGCCCGGGCACGAGATCGAAGGCTTGGATGCGTCCGGGATACGACCCCGCAAAGCCGGCTTCGGAATCCGAATTGGCGCGGAAGTAGGTGAGAAACAGCGACTCACCCATCACCTTACGCTTCAGCGCGCCCCAGAGCTTGTCGCCGAGCGATTCGCCGCTCATGCGGGTTTCCCACTGAACAGCCGGATACTTGTAGAGCATCTTGCCGGCTTCGGCAAAGACTTCCTGGCCAGCCTTTAGGTACACGCGCGCCACTTGCAGGTTGTCGCCTTGAATCTCGTATTTCAAAGCCGATTGGGGTTGTGAGTAGATGGGTGGCGGCATCTGTGCGGCTGCCGCCGGGGCAACTGCTCCGATCGAGTTTCCGCAGTTCGGACAGAACCGCGAACCGTCCGTTAGTCCTGTGCCACACTTCGTGCAATAGATCATTCGCTTGTTCCTTCTCTCCGATTACCAGTTTAGAATGGGGGCAGATGCCTTTCCTTCAGACAAAACGGATCATCGCCCTGATTTGTTCCCTGGCGACGATGTCGCAAGCAAAACAGGGGCCGAAGGAAATGTGCGGAGAATCGTGGACGCGGCGCATTGAGGAGCGTCATCTTTCCGCGAGTGCGCAACTGCAACGGTTTGCCGCGACGGGCTCTGTATTGTCTTTGGTCAATGCGCCATCTTCGGCGGTGGCGACGGTGGATACGCCGGGCAACCTCGTAGTGATGCCCGATACAGACGGTGTTCGTGTGCGACGGAATCCCTTTAATCTGCAGTTGAAGCAAATCGCTTTTCAACCCGCTTCCGATGAGGCGCGCGCCTACAGAGTGGAATCCGGCGACGGAACTTACGATCGCGACGCGGCGCAGAATGGCGCGAAAGTGAGCGGCTTGGACGACGACGATTTTCGCGAAGTCCTGTTGCCGTTCGCCTTTCGTTTCTATGGCGAGACCTACCGGTCCGTTTTTGTCAATTCGGACGGAAACCTGACGTTTGGGATTGGCGACGGATCTACGGCTGACCGCAGTTTGAGCCGTATGGCGGCGGGTGCTCCGCGAATCTCGCCCTTGTTTTCGGACATGGATCCGAGCGGTGGCCAAGGCTTTGTCAGTACGCTCGCCGAGGCGGATCGGTTCGTGGTGAGTTGGAACGAGGTGCCGTTTTTTGGCGCATTCGCGCGGCATTCGTTTCAGGTGGTGCTGCGTCCTTCCGGTCGCGTGGAAGTCCACTACGGCGACACGTCGATTTCGAATAATGAGGCTGTCGTTGGCATCAGCCCCGGCGGCTTGCGGGGCGAGACGAAATTGCTCACGCTGGGCTTCGGATCGACGGACGGCGAGTTCACTGGTCCCATCGCCGAGGTCTTCACCGGCCGCGAGACCTACGACGTATCGCGAGCGGTGCAGCGCTTTTACCAGACACACGACGATGCCTATGACATCGTGTTCGTGTTCAATGCGCTGCAGCAGGTTCCCGCATTGTGCCCAACGGCGATTGCCTGCACGGATGTCGTCCGCAACCGGGTGCGGGGGTTCGGACGCGAGCTGTCCGATGACGGCATCGCCTATGGATCTCCGAGGCGCCTGGAAGCGGTGATCGATATGGGGCCGGTAGAAGGATTTCCTCTCAATCCCAACGCGCCACACCCGGCCCGGGGCGGCACCGGCGACACGGGCATCAACATCTTCGGACATGAGGCTTCTCATCGTTATCTGGTTTGGTTCAAGTCGCCTGTCGACAACTTTGGAAACAACATCTATACGGGCCGCCAAGGGCTGCATTGGAACTTTAACTTCAATTCCGAAGGCTCGCTGGTAGAAGGCAATCGGATTGTCGATCAGGGCGAGGGCGTGAATCCGCGGTTCGTTTCCGCGGGGGCAGGGGAGCGGATATCGCCGGTCGATCAGTATTTTTTTGGATGGCGAGCGGCTGAGGATGTGCCTCCCACGTTTGTGGTGAGGAACTCGTCGGTATCGAGTCCTTCAGCGGCTCCCCAACCGGGTGCACGGTTCAACGGGACGCGGCAGGATGTGCCGATTGAAGAACTCGTAAGCTTGGCCGGTGGGCCGCGGTATCCCGATGCGGCGATTGCGCCTCGCAAGTACCGTTGGGCCGTTGTGCTGATCACTCGCGATGGGGCGGCTGTTCCCACTGCCAGCATCGACAAGCTGGAACGGTATGTGGCCGAATTGCCCGGGTTCTGGGCTCGTGTGTCCGAAGGCCGCGCGCAACTCGATATGACGCTGCGCCGGACTCTGGATGTTTCTCTTGCTCCTTTCGCGGAGATGGAGACCGGGCAGACGAAAGAGTCGACGATTCGGATTTCCAGCGTGATGGAGACGCCACTGACCATTTCGATTCAGCGGGACTCGATCGATGGTCTTGAGCTCTCCGCCGAGCGAGTGACGATTCCCGCTGGGGAGACTTCGGCTGTTTTTTCCGTGACTGCGCAGAATCCCGGCGTGACGCTGGTAACGTTGCGTCCTTCGGATGAACGGTTTGAGACAGTGGAAATGCGGGTGCGGGTTCGGTAGATCAAGCCACCAAGGCTTGTGAAGAGCTGGAAGATTCCGGTTTGTGCTTCTCAAAGACCGGCTTGGGTAGGCGGGGCGTGCCGCAATCTGGCCTCGGCAGGTTCGATAGCAAGGGCCGGAGGATTGCGCCTCCGGCCTTTGTCTGTTTTGCTTGAGAACTACCTCACAAACACTGTCGCTGTGACGCCTGGACCGAAACCGTCGCGGCTCAATACATCACGGTATTCGATGATCACTGGATTGGCCAGGTTGACCGCGGCGTTGTCGGGAACGACTAGGTCGATCCGAAAAGTTCCGATCATTCCCGGAGCCAGTCCGAAGAACTTGATGCTGCTTGTCGGCAGGATGCGGTTCCCGAAAGACACTGCACTGGGCCGCGTCGATGACGGAATGTCAGCCGTCGGAGCGGTTCCATCCTCGGGCATTGCATCGATCTTACCCAAGCCTGTGCCAAAGAGTTTGACCACACTTCCGCGCGTTGCACCGTTGACGTTCGAGTTCTCCGAACCGTCTTCATTCAGGGCGGTGATTTG
>CAZCPL010000125.1:11611-15648 GCA_964500255.1 uncultured Solibacteraceae bacterium
AGATTCATTCTTGGTAAAGAATCCAGGCGAGGCGACTTCGGTGAGCGCATTGATCGCACCTAAAATCTGTCCGCTCGATTTTCGGCGGACAACCAGCTCAATGGTCTTTGGCGGATCGAAGTTTGACGAAACCTGGAATTGAATCTTGTCGGCCGCCACCGATTTGATGGGAACCGGCAGTTCGTCGATCACGACTTCGACGTCGCCCAGTTCTTTGGGCCAAGCCGTGTCCGATGCCTTTCCGCTGACATCGCCGAAGGTACCGGTGAAGCGGCTGACCTGCGCCACCATTCCCGGGGCAATCAGACGACGATTCAAGTTCGCGGCGTTCTGCAAATCCAGACGAGGATAGAAGAACGTGAGGCGGTGAATACCTTCGAGCACGATGGGGTTATCCTGGGGATCGAGAGCAAGCGCCAGGGGTGCGAAGGTGGCAAGCGAGTCTCCGGACGGATTGGGACTGGGGTCGAAGACCAGCGCCTGATATTCAGGGAATCGCACGATGGCGTTGGAAGTGGGAAACGAGACCCAGATGTTTCCGGTTTCGCGGCTCACGTTGACCGAAGTCGGTTGCGCCGAGGTGCCTAAAAGATAAGACGCCTGCGGACCCGACCGGTCGAGACCGACGAGAGCGCGGATAAAGATACGATTGTTGCCGGTGTCCGCGACATAGAGGCGATCGCTCGAATCGATAGTGATGAATCGGGGACCGTTGAGTTTGTCGGAATCGTTGCCGGCGGAACTGGTGGCGAAGTCACGCTGGCCGATGACAAGAGATGCCGTCTGGCCGTCGACGAAATCCTGGCCAGGCGGGCGACGGAACTGCAGCACGCGATTGTGGGCCAAGTCCGAGACGAGCACGTGTCCGTCCACCATAAAGGCGATGCCGATGGGCGCATTGAGGTTGCGTCCGGTGGCTTCTCGCTGTGGGCGAGCAAAGCAGTTGGCTTGGCCGAGGCATAGGTTCGCACGTTGGTCGTTGATGTTGGGCTGTTCAAACGGCTTGGGAAAGCGCATGATGCGTCCGTTGCCGGTGTCGGCTACCCAGAGATTGCCTTGGGGATCGACGGAGACGCCGGCAGGGGAATTGAAGCCGCGTTCAATCACCACGTTGGGATCTCCCGTAATGAAGTTGATGCTGTTGCGATTGAAGTCGGATTGACCGATTACGAGATCGGGCAAATCGCCAAACCGGACATCGCGGGCGTCACGGAACGCAAGCACACGGTTGTTTCCGGAATCGGCAACATAGAGACGCGGAGGATCGGAAGTATAATCCACGGCAATGCCAGCTACCGCGCCACCCGAAGATGAAAAATTGAAGCCCTTCTGCTTTGTGATATTGGGGCTGCGATATTGGAAGTCGAGTTGGCCGAGAACGCGGTCCGCCGTGCTGAAGGCACTCTGCGGAAAGCCCATCACGCGGTTGTTATTGGCGTCGGCTATCCAAATGTAGCCTCCGGCGACAACGCCGCTGGTAGGTCCGAAGAAAGCATCGGCGCGGGCGTCGCCGCGGATGTTGCGATTCGGCTGGTTCTGCACGAAGTCCGGCTGGCCAATCACGCTGATTGCGGCTGGAGAAATATCGGTGGTAGCTTCCGCAGGCCAGGAATCGGGATTGGCATAGCGCATGATACGGTTATTGCCAGTGTCGATGACGTAGGTTTCGTTGTTGATGGCGAAGGCACCTTCGGGTGGCCCGGCAAGGCTTCCAAGGCGTTTGTCGCTGAGGCCGGGTTGGTCGGATGTTCCCAGCACCCGGCTGGCGGACATACCCGTGCGAAGCGGCGGAAACCAAACGGTCACACGCTGGCGGGCGTCGCACACAAAGAGACGTCCGGAGGCATCGAAAGAAATACCCGAGGGGGTCACGACATTGTTTTTATTGAGTTGGGCATTGATCGGTGGGTCGGTGATCTTGGTGCTCTCAAAATCCAATTGACCGATCACCAAATCCGCTTCTGGTTCCAAGGCATTTGGCAGAAGTTGAGCGGATGGAAAGCGCAGGATCCGATTGTTGATGGGGTCGGCGGTCCAGAGGTTGTTGGCCGCGTCAAAGGTCATACCGACACGGAAAGCACCGCCGCCATTGGAAAAAGCCAGCGTTTTGTTGGAAGGCCCGATGGCTTGGTTGGCGCTGCGGCCCGAGTTGATGGAGCGCTGTCCGATCACCAGATCGGCCTGCAGAATTTCACCCTGTTGGTCAAACGGGCGCTGATAGCGGACGATTCTGTTGTTGCCGGAATCGGCGATGTAAAGGTTGCCTTCACGGTCGACCGCGAGACCAGTAGGGGAACTGAATCCCGCAGTGATGCGGAGTTCCGCCGTATTCTGTTCCGGACCTTGGGCGAGCGTGGTGATCATATCACGCTGACCGATGACGAGATCGGCAGGAGCACCTTTCGCCGCGGAGGACGGATTCCTCCAGGCGAGGACACGATTGTTGCCTGTGTCGGCCACATAAAGGATAGGAGGATTCGAACGGGTGTCAGCGGCGACAGCCTGCGGAGCGAAGAGCTCACGACCCTCCAAGAAGTTGGGGTTGAACGTGGTGACCGTCGCTCGGGCATGTCCCACAGTACGCGTGGGCGCCGGATTGTACGGGTTCCGCGCTGTCTGCCCATGCAGAAACAACACGGAAGCCATCGCTCCGATTAAGATTCTTTTTTTCACGGATTTGTCCCTCGGAATGACGCACGCGGGAAGCGTCTACTCCCAAACATAACATACTTTTCCCCGCAAAGTGTTAGGGGAAATGTAGTGTGGAAGGGACGAATTCGAGGGGTGGTACCCCAACTATTGGGGTACTTCGCGAGCGACGCAGGCCGCCGCGATTTGTTCTTCCATTGTTGGTGGACCGTGCCGCCCCCTGCCCGCTATTGGGGTGGCAAAACGACTGGTTGAACCTCCTTTTGTCTTACTAACTGATTGAAAGATTTGAGGTTATCTCCCAGGAGCTTGGCGAGGTCCGCTTTGTGCCCGGTCCACTGCTTGTTGAGGTCGGCGAGACGTTGACGGGATCCAGCGGTCGGCGGACCCTCCGGTCCATCGACGGTGCTACGCAGGTGCGCATAGTGATGGTTCAGTTTCACGGGGAAGTTGATGACTGTCTGGCCATCGACCGTCTTCTTCTGGATCAGAATGTCTTCCATCTCGGTTAGCTTTTTTGAAAGGTCTTTTCCTGCGGCTTCAACTTCGGGCTGAGCGGCGCGTTTGGTCAAATCGTCGACTTGATCGCGCACTTTGCGAAGTCGAATGACGGATTGATGGATGTCCACCAGCTCTTTCTCGATGGCGGTGACCAGGTTGTACTGGTTGTCGAATTGATCTTGGGTGGTTTCGATGCGAGGATCTTTGACCACTTCGATGGTCTCGGTTTTCGTCACACCCGCGCTCCGTAGCTTTACAGTGTATTTGCCCGGTGGCACCTTGCGTCCGTTGAGGGTCACGAAGAGAAAGAGCCCAGGGATATCGACCGGCTTGTCGTGACGGAGGTCCCAAACGATGCGGTTCATGCCGTCTTTGAGAGTCAGGTTGGGGAACTTGCGGAGGAGTTCGTTTTTACCATTGAGGATCTCAAGTGTGGTCTTGCTGCCCTCGACTTTCGGGATGTAGAAGTCGATCGCCGCGCCTGCAGGCGGGTTCTTGCCGAGCCTTGGGGCGTTGGGCGGGGTGGCGAAGTTGAGGCTGGTGCGGATCGCTTTCGCTGGTTTGAACAGGTGCACTTCGCTCAGAGGCTTGGCTTGGCGAAGGGGCGAGAGATCGTCGAGGATCCAGAAGGCGCGCCCGGAAGTGGCGGCGACGAGATCGTTGCCGTGCACTTGTAAATCGGTCACCGGGGTGAGCGGCAGGTTCATCTGTAGCGGCTGCCACTTTTCGCCGCCGTTGAATGAGACGAATGCGCCGGTTTCGGTTCCCGCATAGAGCAGGCCTTTGCGAACCGGATCCTCACGGACGACCCGTGCCCAGCTATCGGCGGGGATGCCGTCAACAATGCGGGTCCAAGTTGCGCCGAAGTCCGTGGTCTTGAAGAAGTG
>CAZCPL010000126.1:0-12590 GCA_964500255.1 uncultured Solibacteraceae bacterium
AGTCTCTTCGGTGTTGTTGCCTACGCAACTTACCAATCCTACGCCTGTAACGACAACTCTGCGAGGGGACAAACGAAAGCTTCCTTTAATTGAGGACATAGCAAGACCCGGCCTGCCTCTGCAACTTCACCGTTGCACGGCAAGCCGGGTCTCGCGGGAATTACTTCTTCTTCGCTTCGATATAGTCGATTGCGTTCTTGACGGTGCGGATCTGTTCCGCGTCTTCGTCCGGAATGTCGAGGTCGAAAGCTTCTTCGAAAGCCATCACCAGTTCGACGATATCCAGCGAGTCGGCTCCCAGATCGTCGACGAACGAAGCGGTTGAGTCGACTTGACCCTCGTCAACGCCCAACTGCTCGACGATAATCTGTTTCACCTTTTCAGAAACGGCCATGAATCCTCCAGAGACTTGTTTACGGCTCAACGGCAGGGACTGCAATTCCTGGCCGGAGTTCCAAACCCCATGATTGTAACTGTCAGAGGGTTGACCTGCAACCGACAAACGTACCGGCGGCTGCAGAGTTTTGCGACGGGCCCGTGCGGGTTATTGCAATGGGCCTTCAATCGAATAGTGTTACCGGATGCGATGGCCATTGTCAAACTGCCCCGGTGACGATTTCGCCGACCCAGAGTTGCCGCAGGAACTCTTCGGCTGGAAGAATCTCGATACCGTCATCGGTACGGCGAGGCAAACGTTCGCTACCGACGACGATCTTGCGATCGAATTCGATCTCTTCGGCAAGCGCCCGAATGCCCGCCAAATGGTGGTTTCCGATGTTTTCAGCAGACTTGATTTCAATGGCGATGCGGTCTCCGATCAATAGATCCACCTCGTGCCGTGAGTGCGTGTGCCAGAAAGTCATGGCGAGATCCTGCCGCCGGTTGTAGCTCAGCCAAGCGCGGCATTCGAGGACGATCAAATGCTCGAGAGCGTCGCCATACTCTCGAGATCCCGGCAGAGCGGAGCGGCGGCGCATGAGGTAATGCGCGAGACCGGTGTCAAACATGTAGAACTTCGAGGTGGCAACGGGCTTGCGTTTTTTTGCCTTTCGATATGGCTTCAGTTGGAATCCGAGGAGCGTATCTTCGAGAAGCCGATAGTGTTCGCGGACGGTTCGGGGCGGAACTCCGGCGTCCGAGCGGGCCGTTGGATACGCCAGCGATGTCGAGAAAGCGCGAGTAGGCTTCGATCGATCGGACATAGCTTTCGTTGCGGATCTCCTCCTGGAGATACAAGCCCGTGTAGGCTTCCAAATCTTCCACGGGGTGTCAGAGGTAAGGATCGCGGGCATCGAGCCGGTGAGGAGTCGCTGCACTTCGTCGATCACGATGAGCTTGCGTTGTTCGTTGTGGCGTTGTCGGAGGAGCTCAGGGCGCTGAGAAAGCTCGCGGAAAACCTGGGATTCGAGCAGATTGATGTGTTCCGCTTCGGGGAACTCCATGGTGAGAAAGCTGGTTCTGCCCGTTTGGCGTGGTCCGAAGAGGAAGAATGACCTGTCTGGTATTGGTTTCTTGAAGATAGAGAGCTTTTTGAATCCCACGCCGTGACGATGCCATATTCTGCGAAATTCGGCAATACCTCTGCCGAATTTGAAGAATGGATGTATGACAATGAAAACAAAAGGCGTATCCTTGCGGATACGCCACGTCAGGAGTTGGAGCTGCGATTTTGTTACTAGTCGGCCACGTGAAAGCTGCCCACAAAGGATCCCCGCTTGCCGGAGTACTTCCACACGTTGTTGAGTCCGGTACCGCCGAAGGAATTCGTTTCGGTGTAGGCCGCCATGGCATGGTCGAGGGCGACCAGCGGCTTGTACCAAACCTCTTCGTTGTGGCAGATCTGATCTTCGGGGTTCAGCGCGCGGGTTTCAATTTTGGCAAGCTTGCCCGCAGTCATGTTCGCGACACGGCTATGGATGTTGTTGTTCTTCACATCGAAGCTGATCGGTGAAACTTCCATGCGGACGATATCCTGCAAAAGGTCCCCAGCCATACGCTGTGCAAAGCGCTTGAGGGCGATCTGTTGTTCGGGGGAGGCCTTCTCGTCAACGATAAGTACCGACTTCACCGGATACGATGAGGTCATCACATCGCCGAGTGTGGCGCTGGCATGAATGACGCTCATAACCGAAAGGCCGTCCAGCTTCACGCCATCGAAAGAACCCTGATCGATATGCCAGCCCATCACGGCGAGATCGCCCGTGAGATTGACTTCGGACATAGCGAAACAAGGACCGGTGTAAACATCCGCAGTCCGGGCTTCGATATACTCGCCGCGGACCGAATTCTTGGGCAGTCCGGCGGCAGATAAGAGAGCAGCCGAGCAAACGAGCAGAATCCAAGCTTTCATGACTCTCAAGTTATCACGAACTTACAATCGTTGGTAGCCTAGAGTCATGCTTCGCAGGTTTGTAGTCTTGCTGGGGGTGGCGGCTCTCGGCTTCGCACAGTCACTCGCCGAATTCGAAAAGAAAGTCACGGAATTCACTCTCGCCAACGGTTTGCACTTTATCGTCGTCGAACGCCATGGCGCACCGGTGGTGTCGTTTCATACCTACGTGAACGCCGGATCGGTGGACGATCCGAACGGCCAAACGGGCATTGCTCACATGATGGAACACATGGCGTTCAAGGGTACTGAGACGATCGGATCCAAAAACTACGCGCAGGAAAAGGTCGCGTTGGCGAATATCGAAAAGGTCTACGATCTACTCGAGCAGGAACGTTACAAGGGTGCGAAGACCAATCCCGAGAAAGTGAAATCGTTGGAAGCGGATCTCAAAGGCGCGATGGCACGCGCCGATAGCCTGGTGAATCCGAATGAATACGACCGCCTGATCGAAGAGAACGGCGGCGTTGGACTGAACGCCGGCACGGCGATGGACACGACCAACTACTATCTGAACTTCCCGGCAAACCGGCTGGAACTCTGGTTTTTGCTGGAAAGCGAGCGGTTTGTCCGTCCTGTGTTCCGCGAATTCTATAAGGAACGCGACGTGGTTCGCGAAGAGCGTCGCATGCGTGTGGAATCGAGTTCGCAGGGGCTTCTGCTTGAGAACATGTTGACGATGGCGTTTGCCGCGCATCCCTATCGCAACATGCCGGGCGGATGGGCGAGCGACATCGAAAATTTCCGCATGCCTGAAGCCTGGGCTTTCTTCAAGAAGCACTACGTGCCGTCGAATATGGCGATCGGCATTGCGGGCGATGTGGATCCGAAGGAAGTGAAACGCCTCGCGGAACGTTACTTCGGACGCTTGCCTGTCGGCCCCGTGCCTGCGCCGGTGCGCACTGTCGAGCCGCAGCAATTGGGCGAGCGCCGCATGGGGTTCGAAAACAAAGAGCAGCCCCTGCTGCTCATTGCCTACAAACGCCCCGCTCGGACGCACAAGGACGCCAAGACCCTGGACGTGTTGAGCGACATCCTCGCCAACGGCCGCACCAGCATCCTCTACAAGGAGATGGTTCGCGACAAACAGATCGCTTTGGGGTCGTTCGCACAATCGACGTTTCCAGGGGACAAGTATCCGAACCTGTTCATCTTCTTCGTGGTTCCGAACATGAGTAAGAGTGTGGAAGAGAACGAAAAGGTCTGCTACGAGATTATCGAGCGGATGAAAAAAGAGAAGGTTGACCCTGAGGCTCTGACCCGCACCAAGACAAAAGTACGTGCGGATCTCATCCGCAAGCTGGACAGCAATTCCGGCTTGGCCGGCGAATTAACTTCGTATCACATGAGCACGGGCGATTGGCGCAACATGTTCCGCGAGATCCAAGAGATCGACAGGATCACGGCGGAAGATCTGATGCGCGTGGCGAAAGAGTATCTGAAGCCTGAGAATCGCACGGTGGCCTGGACGTTTCAGCCCAAGGGAGAAAAGTAGATGAAGCTCATCTTTGTGGCCTTAACCGCATTGTTTGCGCAGACGCAGCCCGCGGCTCCGATCCCTTCGTATAAGCAACTGAAGTTTCCGCCGTTGAAGCAGGTGCAGGTTCCGGAACCGGTGACGTTCACGCTTCCGAATGGCATGAAAGTCTTTCTGCTCGAGAATCATGAACTGCCGCTGGTCAGCGGTAGCGCGCTGGTGCGCACCGGAAACCTCTTCGATCCAAACGACAAGCGCGGGCTAGCCGATTTTACGGGCCGAATCATGCGTTCGGGCGGCACCGCGAAGAAGACCGGCGATGAGATCGACACGGAACTGGAAAACATGGCGGCATCGGTGGAATCGCAGATCGGGGAATCGAGCGGCGGTGTCAGCTTTTCCTGCCTGAAAGAGAATTCCGGCAAAGTCCTGGCAATCTTTAAGGACGTCCTGACGTCGCCGGAATTTCGTCAGGATAAGCTCGACTTCGCGGTTCAGCAACAGCGAAGCAACATCAGCCGCCGCAACGATGATCCGGGTGGGATTGCGCAGCGCGAGTTCGCGAACACGGTTTTTGGAAAAGATACGCCGTACGGGTGGAGCATCGAATACGAACACATCGATCGCGTGACGCGCGCCGACCTGCAGGCTTTCTACAATCGGTATTTCTTTCCAGCGAACATTAAGCTCTCGGTTTACGGCGACTTCAACGCAGCCGAAATGCGCACGCAGCTTGAGCAACTCTTTGCGGATTGGACGGTGAAGCAACCGCCCGTTCCCGCGTTTCCGGCCTACAAGAAACAGACTCCCAAAGGTGTCTTCTTTGCCGAGCGCGACGATGTGACCCAAACCTTCTTCGAGATCGGACACATTGGCGGACTGCTCAAAGACAACGATTACGCGGCGCTACAGGTGGCCGGTACGATTTTGGGATCGGGATTCAGCAGCCGCCTGATGACGACTGTGCGCACCAAGCTCGGCTATGCATACAGTATTGGCGGAGGCTGGGGTGCGGGCTTCGATAGCCCCGGCGTGTTTCAGATTTCAGGCAGTACGAAGTCTTCAACGACTGTCGATACCATCCGAGTCGTTCGCGAAGAAGTCGAGAAGCTGCGCAGTCAACCGGTGACCGATGAAGAGTTGCAAACGGCGAAGGAATCGACGCGCAACAGCTTCGTCTTCAACTTCGACCGCCCCAGCAAGACGCTGAGCCGCCTGGTGACCTACGAATACTTCGGCTATCCGAAAGACTTCATGTTTCAGTACCAGCAAGCGGTAGCGAAGGTAACCAAGGCCGACGTGCTTCGGGTGTCGAAGACGCACTTTCAGCCTGAGAACTTCACGATTGTGGCTGTCGGAAATCCCAAGGAATTCGGCAAGCCACTTGAAGATCTGAAGCTGCCGGTACAAAAGATCGACCTGACCATTCCAGAGCCTGCCAAGAAGGCCGCCGCTGCAACTGCCGCATCGGGAGAGTCTTTGGCCAAAGGCAAGGAACTTGTCGACAAGGCGATCCAGGCAATGGGTGGAACTGCTGTAGCGAACGTGAAATCGTACGATGTCGATCGCGATATGGAACTGCAGAATGGCGCGGCGGTGATGAAGGTCGCGCAAACTATGCGCATGGTTTACCCGAATCATTTGCGGCAAGATCAGAAGCTTCCGTTTGGCAAGATTGTCGTCTATTCGGATACGAAAACTGGCTGGATGATTGGTCCGCAGGGCCCGATGCCGATGCAGGCTGCGGTGATTGAGCAGGTCAAGGGCGAGTTGTTACGTTCGCCGTTCCTGCTGTTAACGCCGTTGCCCGGCAAGAAGTTCAACGCCGTTTCCGCCGATACGGTAGAGATCGCAGACAGCGCAGGCAACACCGCTAAACTGACCCTCAGCGCAGAAGGGCTTCCACAAAAATTGACGTACATGACAACCGCGATCACCGGCGGCGCGTCTGAAGTGACAGAGATCTATTCGGATTGGCGCGAAGTTTCCGGAATCAGGTTGCCGTTCAAGGTGCTGATCGAGCAGGGTGGCAAAAAGTACGCTGAGGCGAAGGTCGGAGCGTATCGGTTGAACACTGGCGCAAGTCCAGAAGATCTTTCGAAGAAACCGCAATGAGCATCATCACTCGCAGAACATTTCTATCGTGCGTCGGCGTGGCTGCCGCGGCCGCGGATCCAGCCATTGAAAAAGGCAAGCAGATCGTTGCGGAAGCCGTTGCGGCTCTGGGCGGCGACGCTTTTCTCAAAGTGAAAGACCGGCTGGAAGAAGGCCGCGTTTACTCGTTCTATCGCGAACAGCTTTCAGGATTGTCCAGGGCCAAAATCTACACACAGTACCTCGACAAGCCTTCAGACAAAGGCCTCGCTGTGCGCGAACGCCAAGCGTTCGGCAAAGATGAAGACACGGCTGTGCTCTTCGACGAAAAGGGCGAAGGTTGGGACATCACGTTTCGGGGTGCCCGGCCAATGCCCGCCGAGACGATGCAGCGATATCTGGAATCGACACCGCGGAACATCCTCTATCTCATCCGGCATCGCTTGCAGGAACCCGGCATGGTCATCGAAGCCGCGGGTACGGAAGTGCTGGTGAACGAGCCGGTCAATCTGGTCGATTTCACCGACAAAGACAATCGCACTGTGACGGTCTACTTTCACTACTCGACGAAGTTGCCGATCCGCCAGAAGTTTTACCGCCGCGATCCGCTGACCAAAGAACGGTTTGAAGAAGTGACTCTATTCTCGAAATATCGTGACGTGGGGGGTGGCGTGAAATGGCCGATGGCGATTCGCCGCGAGCGCGATGGTGAGAAGATCTACGAGATCTTTTCAGAGAAAGTCACGGTAAATCTCAACCTCAACGATGCGATTTTCTCGCTGCCGGCGGATATCAAGAAACTGAACGGAACCGGCTAGAGGGTCCGGGCTCTCACCGATTTGCCTTCCGGTAGCGACCGGCGTTTGACTGAGGCATCCAACCAACTGTGGTTTTAGTGGCTTGCAAAATCCCGCCGATCCGTGCCGAACGAATCGAGCGGCGCCGAGAGGATGCCGCTAACCGGTTACACCTGAACCCTTAGCCAGCGCCACTTCCGATTGACCCGGCAAGCAGAACTGGTATCCCTCACCACGGACTGTCTTGATCAGATCGGGCTTCGATACGAACTTTCGGCGCAGGTGGCTGACGTGCATATCGATTGAGCGGTCGAATGGATTGGCTTTGCGATGGTAAAGCTGATCCATCATCTCGTCTCGCGACACGGGCCGTCCTGCGGAGCGAATGAGCACCACAAGCACGTCAAACTCGATGGTGGTGACGGAGACGGGCTTGCCTTCGAAGAACACCTCACGCGATTTGGTATCCACACGGACATCGCTGGCCTCGATCACCGCCGAATCCGTCGACGAAACGCTGCGTCGAAGAATCGACCGCACGCGCGCAGTGAGTTCGACGGGATGGAAGGGACGGCCGAGGCAGTCGTCCGCGCCAGCTTCCAGACTGGCGATGCGGTCTTCTGGCTTATCCCACCGGAGCAGCATGAATACGGGTATAGCACTCTTCATTCGCAGCCGCCGCAGAATCTCATACCCACCCCCCGCCGGCGAAGTCTCATCCAGCAAGACCAGTGCGGTGGGTTCCGACTCGATAGAAGCCAAGGCCCGCTTCGCATCGGAGATCACGTCGACACAAAACCCCTGCGCCGCAAGAACCTCGCGAAGCTGGTTCGTGAATTCCTTTTCCCCTGAGATCACCGCGATTCGCACCCCCGAACTCTATCACGCTATTTCGATATTCGGGCCGTCGCCACGATTCGTTCGGTTAACGGAACGTAAAACTTGACGTCGAGCATGCAACATTGAGCAGGCCGCTGCGTTAGTAAGGTCAAGAGGAGCAGTAAACAACAATGAAGACCTTGATCGTGACCCTATTGTTCAGCGCGGTTGCCTTTGCGCAAGAACAACCGCAGCCAAAGACCCAAGCCCCGCAGGATCAGCCAGCCCAACAAGGCCAGCAAGGACTCAAGCAGGGCGAAGCCCGCCGCACGATGCTCAGGAAGTTGCAGACAGACTTGGATGGGGCGTCCTCGCGAGCGAAGTTCAGCGATGAGCAACGCAAGCAGTTCGATTCCGCGAGGCAGGTGCTGCGTGACCAGCAGCAACAAGGGCGCCGCAAGAATGCCGGGGCGGAAACTACCACCGCGAATCGAGGCACCGCCCGCGAGGCACTGAAGACTTTGCAAAGTCTGGCCAATTCCGAGGCATTTCAGGCCGAGGATCGTGAACTACTGCGCAAGGATCTTTCCGAACTGCGCAAGTCCGGTCGCAATCGCCAAGGCAAAAGCGGCACCAAGGCCCGCAAGTCCGCTGCCTAGTATTGCGCTGTAATAAGAGAGGACGGCGAGCCGTCCTCTCTATAGGAAATGCAGATTCACTTGCTTCGTCCCTCGTTTGCCCTTGCACTGCTGCTGGCTTGCATTAGCGGTTGCAGTAAGTCCCCTTCCGTTGCGGTGCGCATCGATCCGGCCCTTGCGGCTTTGATTCCCAACGGAACCAAGTATCTGATGGTGGCCAAGCTCGACAAGCTGCGCGATAGCGCCACTTACGAACGTCACTTCAAGCAACGCTTTTCCGAACAATTCGACGAGTTCGCCCGAAACACGGGCATGGATCCGAGGAAGGACTTGTGGCAGCTAGTGATCTGTTCCGACGGCAAGCGCAATGTGATGATGGGCCGCGGCAAGTTCGCGATCGCCGATCTTGAACCCCGGTTGGAACGCGAAGGCGCGGAAAGATTCCGCTATAAGAACCACAACTTCTTCGGCGACGAACGCAACGCCGGAGTCTTTATCAATGTTTCCACCGCGATTGTGGGCGATACAGAATGGCTCAAAGAGATCGTGGATCGGCACAACAATCCCTCGATTCCTCCGGCATTGCAGCCGTTGATTGAGGCGATACCTGACGGTACCCAGTTCTTTGTGGTCTTCGATGGCCTGCCGATGAAGTTGCCGGAAATGAACGATCCGAACATGGCCAACCTGGCGCGCGTCGCTAATTCGGTGGAATCCGGGTGGATGGCTGTGAACTTGAGCCGTGGCTTGAATACAACGATCGTCGCCAACTGCAAAGACGCAAAGCTGGCAGAAGGATTGAACGGTGCGGCGCGAGGATTGCTCGGTTTCGCGCGCCTCAGTACCTCAAGCGACCAACCCGAAGTGCTTAAGGCGATTGATGCCATCGATGTGAAACAAGATCAACAGAAAGTTCGGGTGTCGGCGAACTTAAGCGAAGAAGTGTTCGATAGCCTGGTCAACAATGGCCTGCTTCAGATGCTGCAACAAAAGCAGAAATAGCTGTCGTCAGAACGCTCTGCAATCCGTCTAGAGGGATATGGGTTTCTATCGCATCGCGCTGCTGGCCTTGTTTGCGGCTTGTTCCTTCGCGCAAAACTATTTTCCTCTCGCCACGGGCAACCAGTGGATCTTTCGAGCCAATCGCTTCGGACAGACACTGAGCGTAGAAGTGGGCAGTGCCCGGGTTTTCGGCGGCGTCGAGCACTTTGGAGTGACTGGATTTTCGCATCCTGGCGCGGTTCGCTGGCTGAGCCAAACCGAAGATGGAGCTATCGTCGAATACGTCGAAGACCAGAAGAAGTCGCGTCCGTTTCTTACGTTGGGGATGCCAGTGGGCGAGCGCTTCGATGCGAATGTGGATGATTGCAACCGCTCGGCCACGGTGATGACACGCGAAGCAAAGCTCTCGCTCGCTGCCGCAGGTGACTTTACGAATGCCACTGTGGTGAAGTATTCCGACTCAACCTGTGCCGATGCGGGACTCGATACAGACTACTTTCTTCCCGATGTTGGTTTGGTGAAACGCGTGGAAACGACGTTCGCCGGCCCTTTGGTTTACGAACTTGCTTATGCGCGGGTCAACGGATTCACTACGCTAGCGCAGCCAGAGACATCGTTCGCTCTAGCGACGCCGTCGCCCGTCCAGGAAGGTTCGCGGATCTTCGCGAGGCTCACGGTCCGCAACGGCGCGCCTACGCCGCTCAAGTTATCGTTCGCATCGGGCCAGAAGTTCAATTTGGAATTGACGGAAGCGGCAACCGGACGCATGGTCTACAACTGGGCATCCGACAAATCGTTCATTCAACGCGCAGAGATCGTCTCCGTCGATCGTGAGAAAAACTGGGTAGTGGACTTCGCTGTGCCTCAACCGCTGAAGGCGGGCAACTACATCCTGGAGGCCTACCTGACCACCTCAGGACCTGTCCAAGGCTATCGCGGGCGGGTTCTGCTGGAAGTCCTTCCCTAACCTGGCGGCTTACTGCTGTACATTGAGTAGAGATGCGAATCCTTGTAGTGGAAGACGAGAGGCGTATTGCGGACTTTCTGCAGCGCGGACTCGAAAGCGCGGGATATGCCGTCGATATCGTCGGCGACGGCGGCGCGGCGCTCGAACAGGTTCACGCTGCCGAATACGATCTGATCATCCTTGATCTTGGGTTGCCCGATATGGACGGCTTGCAACTGCTGAACAAGATCCGCAATCGCAAGACCAGTCCTCCGATATTGATTCTGAGTGCGCGCGACCAGGTGGACGACCGGGTAAAGGGCCTCGAGGGCGGCGCGGATGACTACATGGTCAAGCCCTTTGCCTTCGTGGAACTGCTGGCGAGAGCCAGGGCACTGCTGCGCCGCGGCCAACCGACGCCTGAACGTCTGCAGGTGGGCGACCTCAGCCTCGATTGCATCCGTCGGCGTGTCAGCCGGGCGGGCGAAGCGATCGAACTCGCGCCCAAGGAATTCAGCATCCTCGAGTACATGATGCGCAATCGTGGGCGTCCGCTGAGCCGTACCATGATCGTGGAACATGTTTGGGACATGGATTATGACGGGCTTACCAATATTGTCGACGTCTACATCCGGCACCTTCGCAGCAAAATCGACGATCGCTTTGCGGGCAAGATGATCCACACCGTCCGCGGCATCGGATACATGCTCGATATCCCCGAGAGTTCGCCGGAACGCGTGTAGTGAAATCACCGGTACAACGGTTTTCGCGACTCTTCAGGGCGCTCCGGTTCCGGTTGGCGTTGAGCTATGTTCTGTTCTTCGCCGTATTTTTGATCGGCGTAGGATTTGTGACTAAGGGCATTCTCACGTCGGTAATCAATCGCGAGATCCGCGGCGTACTTGAGGAAGAATGGGGCTCTGTGAAGGGCTTCATGCGCATCGAAGATCAGAAGCCGAGCTGGTCTTTCGAGGATTACGATCCGGAAGAAAAAGAGATCGTCGACCGCATCCGCAAAGGCGCTTATATGGTTGCCGCACGGAACGGTGAGGTTCTTGAAATCTCGGAGACCTACAAGACGCTCTCTCCTGAGAAACCGAAGGATGTAGAGGCGGCGATTGCACGCGGGCAGGCGATCTGGATAGATCGCCTCGATGATTACGGCTTTCCATACAAGCTCCGCGCTGGAGTGGTCTTCGACAAGAAGCGGCAACCCTACTATCTGGTTGTGGGTAAGCCAGTTTTCGAGTACCAGAACACGATCAACAACTTTTTCCGCTACTATGCGCTGTCAATTCCCATTGGGCTGGTGCTAAGTGGTTTGCTCGGGTGGCTCGTGGCCAGCCGTGCATTGCTTCCGCTCAATCATGTTTCGCAAGCGACGCAGAAGATGACGAGTTCGAATCTCAGCGCCCAGATTGAGCGGCGTGGAGCAGACGATGAACTGGATCAAGTGATCGACTCGTTCAATTCGATGTCGCAACGCCTGCATCAATCCTTCGAACAGATCCGACAGTTTTCGACGGACGTCTCTCATGAACTGCGAACCCCTCTCACGGCCATTCGCGGACAACTCGAGGTGGCGCTCTTTACCGCGACCACTACCGAAGAGTACAAGGACGCGATGGTCAACGCTCTGCAAGATGTGGAGCAGCTTTCGAACATCGTCCGTGCTCTGCTCTTGCTGTCGCAGGCCGAATCGGGACAATTGGCCCTGAACCTGGTTCCTTTGGAGATTGCAGAAATAGTGGACGATATCGTTGACCAATTCCAGATTCTCGCGGAAGAAGAGAAGATCACCCTCACCACGAATCTGCGCGCGCCCGACGCAACGATTCGAGCCGACCGCACCCAGATCGGGCGACTGGTTACGAACCTGCTTTCGAACGCCATCAAATATTCGCCCGGCGGGGGCCACATAGATGTCATTCTCGATACCGCGGATGACATCGTTGTTCTTTCCGTCGAAGACACGGGCGTTGGCATTCCCGCAGAGAATTTGCCGCATATCTTCGACCGCTTTTATCGTGTTCGCCCCGCGCACACACAACCAACGCAAGGTCTCGGTTTGGGTCTGAGCTTCGTGGCCTGGATCGTCAAAGCACATGAAGGATCCATCGCCGTCGAAAGCGAGCCAGGCAAAGGAACCAAGTTCACGGTGACGCTGCCGCTCTATTCCGCGCCTTCAGAAACGCAGCGAAATCGAGTTCTTTTCGTGGATCAGGCGGAAGGTTCCGGTAAAGTCCCGCACGCCTAGGGCTGCGCCAAGCTCTTCGCAATTGTAGTGGCTCGTCACGCCTAGCACCTGCATCCCGGCGGTGAGTCCTGCTTGGATGCCCGCCGGCGAATCCTCGACCACCAGACAGTTTTCTGGCGCGACGTTGAGCGCGGCGGCGGCAGCGAGGAATCCTTCGGGATGCGGCTTGCC
>CAZCPL010000126.1:12600-15632 GCA_964500255.1 uncultured Solibacteraceae bacterium
GTCCACATGCGGCAATCCCGCGGCTCTCATGCGCGAGCGCGCCATGTCGTAGGTAGCCGAGGTCACCACTGCCCAGCGATTGTGAGGCAACGCTTCGAGCATCGCGCGCGCGCCGGGCATTTCCACAATTCCTTCGGTGTCTTTCGCTTCCACCAACAGAAAGTCATTGACGTTCCGGGGTTGCGGTAGATGCGGTGCCACGATCTGCATTGTCTCAATGGCGCGCCGGCCGTGCATCACGGCGAGCACTTGCTCGAATGGAATCCCAACGCTCTCGGCCCACAATCGCCACTGTCTCTGGACAGGAATGGAAGAGTCCAGAATCGTTCCATCCATATCGAACAACACGGCTTCGCACTTGATCTCAGGCATGCAAGCTTTCAGTGTACTAAGCTGCTATCCTTCCACCTATGAAAGCTCTTGTTTCCATGGCGTTTCTCAGCGGCACGCTGATCTTCTCGCAGGCTGCGAAGCCTGGGAAGGTTCTTGACAAGGAAACCTTCTTCGATATGGAAACGATTTCCGGTGCGCAGATCTCGCCCGATGGATCGACCATCGTCTTCAGTCGCGGCTACGTAGACAAGATGAAAGATCTCGATCGTTCATCGCTCTGGGTGATCGATTCGGCAGGCACCAAGCTGCGCGAGTTGAGCACGGGGCCGTGGCGCGATTCCGCACCCGAGTGGTCTCCGGATGGCAAACGCATCGCGTTTCTTTCCGACCGCGATGGATCGACGCAGGTCCACGCGATGTGGGCGGATACGCGCGAAACGCTGCAGTTGACCCGCGTCGAACGCACGCCCAGCAACTTCGAGTGGTCGCCCGATGGCAAGTGGATCCTGTACACGGCGTTTCTGCCCGATGAGACACCGGTGCTGCCCGTGCAACTGCCGAAGCTACCCAAGGGCGCGACTCCCGCCAAGGGCGCCGTGATTGTCGACCGTCTGAGTTGGGGTTCAGACGGCATTGGTCCCACAACTAAGGGCTACACGCACGTGTTCCTCGTGGATGCGACGCTCGGCGGTACACCGCGCCAACTGACCACGGGCAACTACAGCCACAATGGCGCGCACTTTTCCGGCGATGGCAAAACGGTTTTCGTCAGCGGCATCCGCAAGCCGGAAGCCGAGTATCTGCGCAACGACAGCGAGATCTACGCGATCGACATCGCTTCTGGAGAGATCAAGACACTCACCGATCGTAAAGGTCCGGACATGGCTCCGAATCCTTCGCCCAATGGCCACTACGTGGCGTATATCGGTTACGACGACAAAAAGTTTACCAGTCACATTGGCTCCCTCTATCTGATGAATGCGGCGGGTGACGGCAAGCGCACGTGGGTAGCCAACCTTCCTTCAACGCCAACGAATGTGATCTGGACGGAGGATTCCACTGGCGTCTTCTACTCGATGGAAGAGCGCGGCACCACGAACCTCTACTTTGCGCCCATCGATCACCCCGTGCGCAAGGTAACGGATGGAGCGCATGTTTTGGCGGGCGTCTCGTTGGCCCGCAATGGACAAGCGGCGGCCGTGCGCATGAGCGTTCACGAGCCCGGTTCGCTGGTGACATTCGATAGCAGGAATCCTTCGAGGATGCGCAAGCTGGTGGACGTCAACGAAGATATCCTTCTCGGTCGCAAACTCGCCGATGTTGAGGAAATGTGGGTCACCTCGAAAGACGGACTGAAAGTGCAAGGCTGGCTCATGAAGCCGGCGAACTTCGAAGCTGGCAAGAAGTATCCTTTGCTTCTTTACATTCACGGCGGACCCTGGTCGATGTACAACGTCGGTTTCAACTGGGGATGGCAGAACTTTGCCGCCAATGGATACGCGGTGTTGTATATGAATCCGCGAGGCTCGACAGGCTACGGACAAGAGTTCGTCAACGGCATTCAATACTCGTATCCGGGCAAAGACTACGACGATCTCATGGCCGGTGTCGACGGCGCAATCGCCAAGGGATTCACTGACGAACGCAATCTGTTTGTCTGCGGCGGCAGTGGCGGCGGTGTGCTGACGGCTTGGATTGTCGGGCATACCAAGCGATTTACGGCTGCGGTGTCGATGCGTCCTGTGATCGATTGGCATTCGTTTGTGGGCACCACGGATGGCGCAAGTTGGTACAACCAGTTTCAGAAGTTTCCGTGGGAAGATCCGATGGAATACGCGCTGCGCTCGCCGTTGCACTACGTCGCGAACGTTACGACGCCGACGATGGTGATGACCGGTGAAGCGGACTTGCGCACCCCGATGACACAGAGCGAAGAGTACTATCGAGCGCTCAAGATGCTCAAGAAAGAGACGCTATTGGTGCGGATGCCGGACGAGTTCCATGGTTGGCGTCGCCCGACGCACAAGCTGTTACAGCAGTTGTATCTGATGGCGTGGTTCGAGAAGTACAAGAAGAAAGACGAGTCTTCTCCGTCTGTGTCCGGAAACTAAAAGGAACAAAGATGCGACTGGCCAACGTAGTGTTAGAGTGACCGAAACTCAAGATCGTCTCCGGTTGTGGCCCGGCGTTGTCGCCGTGGCCTTGCAGTGGTTCACTCGATTTGCGGTTCCGCTGGTGTTTCCCGATGCTTTGGAAGTATCAGTTCTCGCTGGCATCGCCTTGAGTCTGGTGGTCATGGGCTGGTGGCTGTTCTTCAGCAAAGCGCCAAAGCTGGAACGCTGGGGTCTGTTCGCCTTGATTTTGGGCGGACTCTCGCTTGCCTTCCGCGTCGTCGATCCATCGATTTCCAAGGGCATGATGGGCTTGATGTTGCCAATCTTTTCGCTTCCTGTGCTCTCTCTCGCACTAGTGGCGGGGGCTGCCTTCACTCGCGGATTCGGCGATTCCGCGAGGCGATGGACGATGGCCACATTGATCCTGCTGGGATGTTTTGGTTGGGCTCTGGTTCGCACCAACGGAATCAGCGGATCGGCAATGGCCGACTTCGCCTGGCGCTGGACTCCCACTGCGGAAGCGAAGCTTTTGGCCACCGCGCCACCATTGCCTCCGCCAGTCGTTGCGGTGGCGGCTGCGAAGGA
>CAZCPL010000127.1:0-15608 GCA_964500255.1 uncultured Solibacteraceae bacterium
CACCTAATCTCATCATCGACGGTGTGATCGGTTTCCAGCGTATGGATCAGGAAGTCAGGGGCCAGGACTTCGGCAAGGACTTCGCCACCACGCTCGGCATTCCCGGCATCGGCGGTGCCGATCCCCGCGAAAAGGGCTTCCCGAACATCACATTCAATGGCTACAACGGGACGGGCGTTCCCGGATGGATGCCGGTGACCCGGGTGGAAGAAAGCTACAACATGAGTCACAACCTGACTTGGTTGAAGGGAGCTCACACCATGCGTTTCGGTTTCGATGGAATTCACCATCGCCTTGCGCATTGGCAGCCTGAACTCGGTGCAGGCGCTCGCGGCGCGATCAACTTCTCAGGCGGCACCACCGCTCAGGGCGGAACCAGCGCGAACAACTTCAACGGCGTCGCATCGTTGCTGCTCGGCCTGCCCAACACGATGCAGAAGAGCTTGCAGAACATCCTCAACACCACTCGTGAGTATCAGTTCGGATTCTACGCACAGGATCGCTGGCAGGTCACCCGCAAGCTGACTATGTCCCTCGGTCTGCGTGCCGAAATGTATCCGCTCATGACCCGTTCGCACGGCAAGGGCCTCGAGCGCTACGATGCCGAAACCAACCTGATCTACCTCGGTGGCCGTGGCAACGTGCCCCAGGACAACGGCTTCACCGTTGCTCCGGTCATGTTCGGACCCCGCATCGGTCTCGCCTACCGCTTGGACGACAAGACCGTCATCCGCGCCGGCTACGGCCTGACCAACAGCCCGCTGCCCTGGTCCCGCCCGTTGCGCGGCCAGTATCCGCTGGTGGTGAGCTTCTCGTTCGTGTCGCAGTTGGACGCGCTCGCCGTTCGCAACCTCTCGGAAGGCATTCCTCCGGTTGTCGGTCCTGACCTCAGCACCGGCACCGTATTCGTACCCGCGCCTGGCGACATCCGCACGCCCCCCAAGGGCCGCATCACCCGTGGTTATGTGCAGAGCTGGAACTTCACCTTCGAGCGCAATCTCCCGGGTAACGTCGTAACCAGCATCGGTTATGTCGGCACTCAAACCACCAATCAGTTGGGCGACCAGGACATCAATGCGTCGAGCACCTTTGGCGGTGGAGCCAGCAGCCGTCCGTTTGCGGCGCGCTTCGGCCGCACCATAGCCACCAACCTGTGGGACGGCTTCGCCAGTTCGAACTACCACGCGTTGCAGACTTCGGTGCGCCGTTCGTTCGCGAAGGGCTTAATGCTGCAGGGCGCCTATACCTGGTCGAAGGCGATCAACATGTTCGACGATGAAGGTTGGGCCGGTCTTTCGTTCAACGCGCCTTTCGCCCGCGGCCGCAATCGCGCCGCCGCTTCATATGACCGTCGCCACGTGATGCAGATGGGCTGGGTTTATCAGCTTCCATTCGGCAAGGGCAAAGGCATGAACCCGTCCAACTCGGTTGTCTCACAGATTGTGGGCGGCTGGAGCATCAACGGTATTTTCGCCGCCTACACTGGAACCCCGTTCACTCCGTCCGCTCCGGGCGGCACCTTGAACATGCCGGGCAACGCTCAAACCGCCGATCAGGTCAATGTCGACGTGAAGCGCCTCGAAGTCATCGGACCGCAAGGTCGTTTCTACGATGCGAGCGCGTTCGCCGCACCGGTTCTGGCCGCTGGCCAGGCTGGCCGTTTCGGCACCATGGGCCGCAACAGCCTGCGCAACCCCGGCATCACCCGCGTAGACATGACGCTCGATCGGACGTTCACCTTCACGGAGCGCTTTAACATGCGCTTCCGTGCGGAAGCGTTCAATGCGATGAACAGCCGCTTGTCCACTAACTTCGCCAGCAACGACGTGACGAACCCGAACTTCCTTCGGGTCCTGGGCGCCTTTGACGAACGTCAGTTCCGCCTGTCTCTGCGCTTCGGTTTCTAATCGCTTGCTTAGTATGATCCAAACGAAAGGGCGGCCCTCACAAGGGGTCGCCTTTTTTCTTATCGTTTTTGGAGCTTTCGCGCAAACGCAGCAGGATCAACTCGCGACGAAAGCCGCGCAGGCCAACAATTTGATGGGCCAGGGACGCTTCGGCGAGGCCGCGGTGATCTATCGCGACCTCACCAAAGCGCTGCCCGGCAACCCTGGACTCATCCTCAACCTCGGCCTCGCCCTCCACATGGCCGGCAACCATGCAGACGCCATCCCGCAGTTTGAGACCGTCCTCAAATCGCAGCCAGCGTCTCTTCCAGCCCTCATTTCCCTCGGACTATCGCGATTGCAGATGAATCAGCCAGCCGAGGCCGTGGCGCCGCTCTCCAAGGCGGTGACATTGCAGCCAGCCAACATCGACGCCCGCGGGATGCTCGCCGGAGCCTTGATGACCATCAATCGCGCCGCCGAGGCCGCGCCCCATTACCGGAAGTTGACCGAACTCGCACCCAAAGACGCCAAGGTTTGGAGCGGACTCGGCAAGTGCTACGAAATCCTCGCCGCCGAATCCTTCGAATCGATGGAAAAGGCGACGGCCGAGTGGCTCGCCATTGTTGCGGAAACGCGCATCGCGTCCAGGCAATATCGCGCAGCCTTTTATTTCTATAAGCAAGCGCTCGAAAAGAACCCGGGCTTGCGCGGAGTTCATGCCTCCATCGCGAAAGTATATCGCTTGAGCGGATCCGACCCGGCCTGGGCCCTCACCGAGGAAGCCAAAGAGCCCAAGCCCAACTGCGTCACCGAAAAACAAGCTTGCGACTTCGCCGCCGGACGCATCGTGGATGCCGCCGCTGGCAAGAACCTCTACTGGCGCACGCGCGCCTACAACGAACTTGCCATCCGAGCGTTCGGGCAGTTGGGAAAGCTGCCTCCCTCTGTCGATCTGCACCTGTTGCGGGCCGAGATCGCCTCCGATCGCAATCAGCATCTCGAAGCCGCGAAAGAATTCGAAGCCGCCCTGAAGCTCGCGCCCGGTGACCGAGGACTCGAACGCGAATACGCCACGTCGCTCTATCTGGCGAAAGACTACGCCGCCGCGATCCCGCTGCTCGAAAAAGAGATGAACCGCGATCCGCGCAATGCGGAAATCTATTTCTTGCTCGGCGACTGTTATCTGAAACAGGAAAAGCCAGAAGAGGCGATCACCTACTTGGCCGCGGCGGTTGCCTATGACGCGAAGCTTTTGCCGGCACGCGCATCGCTCGGCCTGGCGCTCGCACGCACCGGCAAACAAAAAGAAGCGATTCCGCATCTCGAAGCCGCCCAACCCATGGATCAGGACGGCAGCGCCCTCTATCAACTCTCGCGCGCCTATCAAGCCACAGGCGAAACAGAAAAAGCCAAAGCGGCCGTCATCAAATATCAGGAAATTCGCCGTAAACTGGATGAAGAGAAACGCGATGTCGAAGAGCAAGTGAAAATCACTCCTCCCTAAACATGCCCGTCTGGATCCAGCCTAGGGACCACCAGCATTTCGAAACCGAAGGGAAACCCTCGTCTCCAACGCCGTGCGCGACATCGCCGCGTTTGTTGGAGCGGATCTTGCCGATAGCCGCACCTGGTACAAAGGTCCGGCCATAATCGATGGCGTGGTGCCGATGCATCACGTGCAGTCTCTCTGGGATATCCGTCAGCATCGAAATAATAGCCGCTTCCGATTTACGGAACCTGGGTTGAGGTTGAAACTATGCGAGACAGTGGAGGTGACAGCCAATGCGGGCGATATCATCATGTGGTCGCCAACTGGTCGAACCGGCCCGGAATCGCGAGGTTCGTCACACTGATACCACACGGAACCCGGGCAAAAACTCCTAGGCCTCATGCCTTGGTAACGATCGAAAACCATCGCTCGGCGCGGAGACGATCGTACAGCGTTGGAACTCAACTCGCCGCAGCAATGAATCTCGCGGAAATGATTCTTTCAATCGTCGTTCAGCAGAAATGAAGAATTCATTTTCACCATCTATCCTCGACAAGCGGACTTGTTTTCAAGAGATCCGCATGCAGTCGCTCTGCTATGCAAGAGGAGAGAACCAATACAATGAAATCCGATGTGTTGCGCCGAATGACGGCAAGCACGCTGGCGATCGCTCTCAGCGTCGTCGGCATGCCCGCCACGGCCCTCGCCCAGGACACCCTGCGCGAAGGTGAATGCGCCAATGCCCAGGAACGGTTTCCGGACAACAATCCGGGTCCCGGATCCTTGAAGTCCCTTCGTCCCCTGGAAATCCCCGCGCTCAATACCTATGTGCGCAATCGGCAAGCGGCCATTGCCATGGGCAAGGCGCTCTTCTGGGATATGCAGGTTGGCAGCGACGGCATCCAAGCCTGTGCGTCCTGCCACTTCCGCGCGGGTGCCGATCCGCGATCCATCAACCAGGCCAACCCCGGTGGTGCCAACAATGCCAACACCACCATCAACGTTGGCATCAATCATCAACTCACTGCAGCGGACTTCCCGCTTCACAAGGTTGCCGATCCCACCAATCGCAACTCGCAACTTCTTCGCGATAACGACGATGTCATCTCTTCGCAGGGCGTCAAGACTGCACGCTTTCTCTCGGTCATTCCTGGCTTTGAGCGTGACTTTGGCGTACCGCAATACGATCCGGTATTCAACATTCACGGATTCAACGCCCGCCGCAACGAACCCCGCAATACCCCGACGGTGATCAACACCGGGTTCAACCGCAACCTGTTCTGGGATGGCCGGGCGCAAACCATTTTCAATGGCTTGAACGAGCACGGTGTTCGCGACGTCAACGCCAAGATCCTGCAAGCTACGGGGCTCAACCAATTGCAGGCCGTCAAGGTTCGCATCGACAACGCGGCATTTTCTTCACTCGCCGTTGGGCCGCCGCTGAGCACCAATGAAATGAGCTTTATCGGACGCGATTTCTACGACATCGGCAAACGTTTGGTTTCCGCCAAACCGCTCAAGAACCAGCGCGTCGCCAACGATGACAGCGTTCTCGCCACTTATGTGGATCGTGGCGACAAAGGCCTCGACACCACCTACCGCGAGATGATCGAAGCGGCGTTTCAGCCGCAATGGTGGCAGTCGAACCAGATCGTGCGCAAAGCGACGAATGGTGCGATCAGCTTCGTTGCGCGCCCGAACCGTCCCCTGCTGGCCAATGAATACACGATGAGCGAATACAACTTCGCGCTCTTCTTCGGCCTCTCCATGCAGCTCTATGCGATGACTCTCGTCTCTGACGATTCCCCGGTGGATCGTTTCTACGAAGGTATGTCCAACGCGCTCACCGCCCAGCAGATCCGCGGACTCGCACTCTTCACCGGTGGCGCGGCCTGCGCTGCCTGCCATTCCGGTGCGGAAACCACCAACAACTCCAACCGCATCCTTCTTGGAACGGTTGTCAACGGCGTGCGTCAGCCCACCGAAATTATGGAACGCATGTTCAACGGCAACTGCGAAGTCATCGCCTACGATCAGAGCTTCTACAACATCGGTGTGCGCCCGACCGCTGAAGATCTCGGGCACGGCGCGAACGATCCGTTCGGAAACCCGCTGGCGATGATCGACATCCTCACCAAGCCACGCAACCAGATTCCAAGCCAGGAACTGTTCACGCTGCAGGCCGGCAATATCGCCAACCCGCCATTCGCGATCGGCGAACGCACCTCTACGCAAGGCGCGTTCAAGGTGCCAAGCCTGCGCAATATCGAATTGACTGCTCCGTATTTCCACAATGGCGGGCAGGCGACTTTGCGTCAGGCGGTGGAATTCTACAATCGCGGCGGAGATTTCCGCGAGCGGAATTCCGCGTTCATCGACTTCGAAATCGGCAAGTTGAACCTCACCGAACCACAGATCGATGACCTGGTGGCCTTCTTGAAAGGGCTCACCGATCAGCGAGTCGTTCGCCGCAGCGCTCCCTTCGATCACCCGCAACTGTTCGTTCCCAATGGCCATAAGACGATTGCCGGATTCCCGGTTCCCGATCTCGATGGCGTGAAGGACGAAATTCTGGAAATTCCCGCCGTGGGACGCAGTGGCGGCACACCGCTTAAGGGATTCCTCGAACGGTAACCCCCCTCTCATACCAAAGCAGACACTTCTTTGGAACCCGCCGGTCGCTCGCAGTACGCGAGTGTCCGGCGGGATTTGTCCTTTCGGCAACGCGAACGACATCGAAAGCGATAAGGTGTCTCTAGGCCCATCTATGAATTGTCAATTTGCTGCTCTCTTCTGTCTTGCGTCCACCACACTGTTCTCGCAGGAACGTGTGGGTACGATCCAGGTCCGCGTTGCCACCGACCATGCGGATTGGCGCTATGAACCCGGGCAGCCGGTACGCTTCCACATCGCAGTCATACAGGACGGACACCCGTTACTGGGAGCACAGGTGACCTATAAGATCGGTCCGGAAATGATGCCTCCGAAGATCGACAAGGCCGCGACAGTGTCCAGCGCGGAAGGTCTCACCGTGGACGGCGGCACTCTCGAAGGCCCTGGTTTTCTGCGTTGCATCGTGACCGTCGAGCAGAATGGCAAGACCTATCGCGGACTCGCCACTGCGGCGTTCCGGCCGGAAGCGATTCAAGCGACCCAAGTGGATCCCACGGATTTTGACCAGTTCTGGGCTTCGGGCAAAGCCGCACTCGCAAAACTGCCCATCGATGCCAAGGTCTCGCTTTTGCCCGAATACGGCAACTCCACTGTGGATTGCTATCACGTCAACCTGCAGAACGTCGGAGGCACTGGCGCAGGTGTTTCACGCTTTTATGGCATCCTCTGTGAGCCGAAAGCTCCGGGCAAGTATCCGGCCTTGTTGAGCGTTCCCGGTGCGGGCGTCCGGCCGTATCGCGGTTTGGCTGCGATGGCCGCACGCGGCATGATCACATTGCAGGTCGGCATCCACGGCATTCCGGTCACGATGGACCAGTTGGTTTACGACTCGCTCGGCACTGGCGCTCTAGCGAATTACAACACCTTTGGACTCGACAACAAAGACCGCTACTATTACCGGCGAGTCTATCTCGGCTGCATTCGCGCGAACGATTTTCTCGTGAGCCATCCGAAATGGGATGGTGCGCATCTTGCGGTTACCGGCGGTAGCCAGGGCGGAGCACTCTCGATTGTGACTGCGGCGTTGGATCCGCGGGTGAAAGGCTTAGCCGCATACTATCCGGCGCTTTCCGATGTCACCGGATACCTGCGGAATCGCGCCGGTGGCTGGCCGCATATGTTTCGTGCTCCCGTATCCGATAGCCGGTTGTCGCACCGGTCGCCGGACAAAATCGAGACCACGCGCTACTACGATGTGGTGAACTTTGCGCGTCGAATCAAAGTGCCGGGCTTTTACACCTGGGGCTTCAACGATGAGACCTGTCCCCCAACTTCGATGTACTCGGCCTACAACTTGATTACGGCACAGAAGAAGTTGTTGTTGGCACTTGAAACAGGACACAACAATATCCCGGAACAGAACACGCAGGTAGACGCTTGGCTCGAAGCGTTTCTCAAACAGTAGCGCCTACTGCGCGGCGATCAAACCCGCGGTGGATGGAGTCGCGCCGGATTTGGGTTGCGCCACTTCAGCCAGGACATCGACATTCTTGCAGACTGTTTTGGTGCAGGCTTGGGCTCTGATGCGGACCTTGTGGGGACCACTGCTTTCCGCCGTTGCCGGGGCGACGAACAGGGCGCTGTCCTCGTATCCCCAACTGAAGATGCGGAGTTCCGGTTGCGAGAAGTCTTTGGGCTCGGGCTGCATCCACGCGCCCGTCACAGTAAGGCTCTCACTCCGCATCGATGTCGGCTTATCGGAACTGAGAGCCTTCTTGCCGTTCAGTTTTGTCGAAGCCCTCTTGTCGTTGTCTATCGTGAAGGTGTGCCAGCCTGGTTCGAGCTTCACGGAGATCGCCAGATGGCCACCGGAAAACTGGGCGCGATAGGCGACGCAAGACTTGTCATCGTGCATGACGAAAGCCGCGGGTCCCCAGGCTTCGTCGGTTGCTGCCGCTAGCAGGATAAACAGAAAGACAGTCATTTGCGGAAACTTAAACGATAGCTCAAAAGTGAGGATTCGAGGCGCGCGCCATTGCGGATCACATCCAGTTTGGCGGAATCGCCCGGCGTCATGTAGAGCTTCATGTAGAGTTCGGCTGTGTGCGCGAAGTCATCGCGCTGCACGCCGTTGACGCCGTAAACGATGTCGCCCACTTGCAGCGAATGGCTCTTCACCGAGAGCGCGAACGAGTCGACGCGGTTCACGGTGCAGGCAAAGCCTTCCGGCTTGAGTTCATGCTTCTTCTTATCGGCGGCAGTCATCGGCTGGCATCCAAAGTAGAGGCGAGGTTCCACGCTCGATTGCCGGTAGGTGACGTCGTAAAGCCACCAACGCGGCGGCAGATTCACGACGAACTCGCGCGCAGCCGCACTGTCGCCGGGACGATCCACCGTCAACTGGATCTGCTTGGCCGCACGGCGGTCGGTCTTGTCGTAGGCATGTTGCAGATCTGCAAAGGTGTAGACCGGCGTGCCATTGATCCCGACGATACGATCCCCTGGCTGTATACCCGCTGTCGCAGCGGCACCTTCGGCTTTCGCGACGACCAGCCCTTTGGGGATGTCGAGGTGGATGCCGATGGTCCTGATATCGGGCGAGCGGTAGAGATGCGTCATGTTGTCGATGCTCTTGTCGCGCTCTCGGCGCAGGTTCTGAAAGTCTCCGATCAGATGGCATTCGACGCATTGGCCTCGGGCGAACGTTCGCTCCACCAAAAGCGGATAGTTCTTCGCAAAATCCGGCGAGGGGCGCGACTGCTTCGGCAAAGTTGTACGCTTGGCGTGAAGTTCCAGGCCCTTTTGCAGAGCGATCTCGAGGCTTTCAAGACTCAGATAGGTGTCCGGCTCTGCCGAATCGCGCCCGCCGTAGCGCATGTAAATCTGCTCATCGGCGTTGAGGATGTAGTAGTAGAGCGTGTTGTGACGGTCATGCTCGAATAGCCCGATGTCCACATTGTCCATTCGGATGATGCGGACACGTACGTATTGCTCGAGGAATTTGCCGCGAGGTGAGGATTTCGGTGACAGCACAACCTGTGCGTCGAACGTGCGTCCTGCGATTCAAGGCTCGCAGCGGTATTCGAGAAAAATCGGCTTGCCTGTGGCCTTGGCTTCTTTGATTGCATCGGCGTAGTTGTCGTGCCAGTCGAAGGTATCGTCGAGGCTTGGTGCAGTCTGAGCGAGAAACAGCAGCAGGATCGGAGCGGCAAGCATTCTTTGTTCTAGGATATCCGCAAGGGCGACACTACAGGAGGGGACATGCTGCGAGGCGGCAAGTTCGGTGGGCGCGGAGTCATAGAAGGGGAGTTCCTGCACACCATGCAGGAACTCGGCGCCGTGGCGAATCCCGACTGGACGCGCTACGGCATCTACGATCCGCTCGCTGGCGACTTGCTGGAATCCTATCGGGATTGGCTTGCGCCCGACGGGAAGATTGTCGGGCGCATGGAACAATACTACTGGCACGGCGAGCAGCACTATTTGTACGTGGTTCTCTAGCAGCTACCGAAGCTTCTTTCGTGCGTCCTCGAGCATTGCATACGCCGATGCAGGCGGCTCGCGATCCGCACTCTCGACCACGCTGAGTGCGATTGCCAGATCGGCCATCGCAGCCTTGTTTGCGGAAGCCTTTTTCATTTCCGCGTAGATTTCGCGCCCAAGCGATGCCTGCCTGGCGAGATCGGTTGCCGTCGCCTTCGATCGAGGATCGTTCACCACCGTGAGTGGCTGTGTAAACTCTTGGCCCGCGACCGTCAGCCTGACTTTGTAAGATCCCGGAACCACTCGCGGACCCTCGGTTTCTGCGCTCAAGGGCTGATAGCGGAAATCCCAAGTGAAGCGATTGTGCCCAGCATTGGCTTTCAGTTTCGCCGACGGCATGAGCCAGATATCCGCGATCGCGGAACGCCTCCGCGATTCGATAGGCGTCTCGGCAGAGGAATACGTCCGAATTACCGATCCGGAAGCATCGAGGATTTCGAGCTTCACCGGGCTGCGTCCGTCGGTCATATAGTCGATCACAGCGCCCGGCGCTGGAACTTTGGCCTGCGGGATTTCGGGTGGCAGCGGCGTTCCCATAAAATCGTCAAAAAAGATACGCAGCGCGGTCTCGGGCTGGAACAAATGAACTGCCGGCAGCGTTGAAGAATACTGCCGTAACGGCGTGATATCGTCGAGGATCCAGAACGAGCGTCCATGCGTGGCGACGACGAGATCTCGGTCTTTGATGACGACGTCTCGCACCGATGTCACCGGCAGATTCAGTTGCAGTGGCTGCCACGCATCGCCATCGTTGAACGAAACATAAATGCCAAACTCCGTTGCGGCGAAGAGCAGTCCCCGCTGGCGAGGATCTTCACGCACGGCGTTGAGTGAATGCGATGGCGCGATGCCTTTGTCGATGCGAACCCAGGTTTTGCCAAAGTCGCGTGTGCGGTAAAGTTGCGGATTGTAGTCATCGAGCCGATGGCGATCCACGGCAGCGTAGGCGGATCCGCCCTCGAAATGCGAGGCTTCGATGTGGGTGATCTTGCTCCAATCCGAAAGCGCTGGAGGCGTAATGTTTGCCCACGACTCGCCAGCGTCTTTCGTGAAGTGGATGAGTCCGGTGTCCGATCCTGCCCAGATGACACCCACCTGCACGGGCGACGGAGCGATGGTGTAGACCGTTCCGAAGCCGCGCGCCTTGGCATTGGCTGTTGATGGCGGTTCACTCGACTTCACTTGCCGATCGCCAGTGAGATCCGGGCTGATTTCCTTCCATGTCAGGCCACCATCCACGGACTTCATCACATACTGCGAGCCATAGTAGAGCGCCGTGGGATCGGTCGGCGAAAACACCAACGGCGATGTCCAAGGATGCCGGTACTTGCGCTCATTGATCGGCACCCCAAAGCCCGGACGCGGAACAGGCGTAATGTTTTGGCTCTGGCCGGTGCGCCGATCCATGCGCGCGAGGCTGCCGTTGGTGTTGTTGACGTAAACGATGTTCGGATCGCGCGGATCCACGGCGATGTAGCCACTTTCGCCTCCACCCACCGAGACGCGATCGCCATCGGTGATGGTGCCGCGATCGGTTCGGCTCGGGATCGCAGCAGTGCCGCTGTCCTGCTGTGAACCGTAGACGTTGTAATAGGGCTTCGCGTCGTCGGTGGTCACGTGGTACATCTGCGCCGTCGGCTGGTTGTACCAACCCGTCCAAGTCTCGCCGCCGTTGAGCGTGAGCGTCGCGCCCTGATCGGTGGCGCAGATCATGCGCCGCGAATCGGTGGGATCGATCCAGAGAAAATGATAGTCGTCGCCGCCCGGAGCGCCCCGTAGGATCGCGAAGTTGCGTCCGCCATCGGTGGATTTGTAGAGCGCAACGTTCGGCGAGTAAACGATCTCGGGGTTGTTGGGGTCGATGGCGATGCGTCCGAAATACCAACCCCGGCTGAAGATGCGCACGTCCTTCGAGACTTGCGTGAACGTGGCGCCTGAGTCGTCGGAACGGTACAAGCCGCCTTCTTTGGGGCTGTCGACGAGCGTATACACGCGCCGTCCGTCGTTCGAAACAGAGATGCCCGCACGGCCCCATTGGCCTGTGGGCAGACCTGCCGTGACGGGCGTCCACGTCATGCCAGCGTCGGTGGATTTGAAGAGTCCACCGCCAGGGCCTTCGACGGGCGGGTATTGGCTCCAGGTGGAACGGCGTGCGCGCCAAAGGGTCGCGTAGATCGTGTCGGGATCCGCGCTGGGCATCGCGAGATCGATGGCGCAGAGATCCGGACCCTTATACAGCGTGCGATTCCAAGTCGCGCCGCCATCGCGCGAGACGAAGACGCCGCGCTGTTCGTTGGGCCCGTAGGCGTGACCCATGGCGGCGACATAGACGATGTTGGGATCTTTGGGATGGACAACGATGCGACCGATGTGGCGCGTCTCTTCGAGTCCACTGACCGTCCAGGTTTTGCCGGCGTCGATCGACTTGTAGATGCCCGCGCCGGAGGAAAGATCCGATCGCCAGTCCGATTCGCCGGTTCCGGCATAGAGGATGTTGGGATTCGAAGGCGCGATCGCGAGTGCGCCGATGGAAGAGACAGGCTGTCCATCGAAGACCGGTTTCCAGGTGTTGGCGGCGTCATTGGATTTCCAGACGCCACCTCCGACTGCGCCGAAGTAGAACGTAGTGGGATCGCCAGCGACGCCTGCGGCCGCAACGGTGCGTCCTGCGCGGAAGGGTCCGATGAGACGCCACTCGAGTCCGGAGAATTCAGCGGCGGTGAGCGATGCGGCGAGAAGTAAGATCGGCTTGAGCTTGGCCATTTCTCATTATGCACGCGATGTTCCCGGTGCTCAACGCAGAGGCCGATGACTGATCCATGAGCCATGTTGGAAAGATACCTTTCGACCCGTCGTTTTCGAGGCTGCAAAAGGGCGGATCGGGGAATAAGAACATTGCGTTGGTGCAGCACGACGCCGAGGTCCGGTTTCTGACGCGGTCGGCGGGAGGGTTGGTGGTGTTGGGGAAGCTAGGCGACATTTTAAGGATGATGCCGCACTTTGACCTAACTTTTCACTGCAACCACAATCCCGCTTGCCCAAGCGAGCGGAACCATGTGAAACGCTGGGTTCGCGGCCAGTGTTTCGATGAGCACCGGGACCTTAGCCGCGTGCCCATCGGGCCAGTTGGCTTGTGGCAGCAGGTCGTCGATGACGAAGAAGCCTCCAGGTCTAACGACCGCGAGAGCGTGTTCCAGACCCTCGTATTTGCCGGGCATCGCATCGGCGAAGACGAGATCGAAGCGCGGCGCGGAGTTGCTCTTTAGGTAGGCAAGTGCGTCTTGCGTGCGTATCTCAAGACGCTTGTCATCGCCAAGAATCTCGCGGGCGATCTGTTGTGCGGCTGAATCCACGTCGATCGTCACGAGCGTCGACGCCGAATCCATCCCGTCCAGCAACCACGCCGCGGAAATGCCTGTGCCGGTTCCGAGTTCGAGCAGACGTCCGCAAGGCTTCGACGCGGCGAGGGTTTTCAGCAACGCGCCGGTGAGCGGTTCAGAAGCCATTTTAAAGCCCAGCGCTGCGGTCCGTTCGAGGATCCGCGAGAGCGCGGCGGGCTCTTGGATTGGAGTGATCATCATTTAAGGAAGCTTTCGGTGGCGACCTTCAAAGCGTGATCGCGGATGTCCTCGGGCCATTCCGCCATCTCACGTTTGAACTTCCCTCGGTTGGCGGCGAAAAGCGCTCGCGTGGCCTCTTCGAATCCAGGCAGGTTGCCCGCGATTGCCGAGAGAAATCGATATGCGGCATCGCGCGAAACGCGAGCGCGATCGTTCTCTTCGCTGGTCTTGCGTGCTTCGTCCACGAGTTTGCGCAGTGCGACGGATGCGCCTCCGGATTGGCTGTTGAGCCATTCCCAATGACGCGGAAGCAGTGTCACTTCGCGCCCGACGACGCCGAGTTTGGGGCGTCCAGGGCCCGGCGCAGCAGATTCTTGCGGCGTGACGCGGGCGACAGCCTCATCGACGGACCCGCGAAAGTCGACCTCCACTGGCTGGCTGGTTCTGTCGTCAAAGATTAGGATCGGCTTCTTCGCACGATCGGCAATGGGCTTCGCGCAACGGACGACATCCGGCAGCGGGCCGGATGCAATGCGTCGCATGCCTTCGAAGGCGGTGACCATATGTCTAATATTACCCGGATAAAATCGCGTTGTCAATATTACCTGGGTAAAATAGTCACGACGAGATCCTCGATAGCGACCGGCATCTTGTGGCGCCAGTTGGGATGCTGCCAAGTCGTGCCCGGCATGTTCTGCTGATCGCGGAAGCCGGTGAGATCGTCTTGCGTCACCGCAAACATCCAACTCGGGGTGAGTTGCAGAAAACGCATAACCGCATCCCGAACCACGTCCGGTAGTGCGGTGGCGTCGATATCCACCGGCCCCATTAGTGTGTTGGTTTCGGCGAGCGCCTGCAGCAGCCGCTCTTTATCCACACGGCGCTGCTTTTTCTGTTGCTCGTATCCAGCATCGTCCAGAATCAGACCCACGGACTTGCGCACTTCGATATCGTGCGACGTCCAAAAGCCCGCCAACGTCGGCAGATCGTGAGTGGTAGTGCAGACGAGCGCCTGTTGCGGATACTCGTGCGGATGCTTGAAGCGTCCGTCCCCATAACGTTCGAAGTAGAGCAGGCGATAGCTCAGGATGCCGGCATCGTGCAGACCGGCGCGCATTTCGTCGGTGATCGTGCCGAGATCCTCGCCAATGATCAATACATTGTTGCGGACGCTTTCCAACGCCAGGATCCGCAGCAGGTCACTCGCGTTGTCGCGGACGTAGGCTCCGTCGGCGGCCTTCACTCCATCGGGGACCCAGAAGAGGCGGAACAGTCGCATCACATGATCGAGCCGCAGCGCGCCCCCATGCGCGCAGTTGTTGCGGATGGCGTGAGCGAAGAGCCGGTATCCATCGAGGCGATGGCGCTCGACGTTGGGTGGCGGAAACGACCAGTCTTGCCCCTCGGGCGCGAAGTCATCGGGCGGCGAGCCAACGCGGCAACCCTTGGCGTAGAAATCGCGAAAAGCCCATGCGTCAAAGCCGCTCCGATCGGTGGCGAGCGCGAGATCGTGATAGAGTCCGATTTTCATGCCGCAGGATTCCACGGCATGTTTCTGTGCGGCGGCGAGCTGAAGATCGATCTGCCACTGGACGTACTGGTAAAACAGAACAGTTCTCGGATGTTTGGCTGCGAAATCCTCAATTGCGGGCGATTGCGGATGTTGGTATTCAGCGGGCCAATCCTGCCAGAGCCAGACGTCGGGCTTGGCTTTGTGGATGGCGGCATCCAAGGCCTGATAAATGGCGAAGAGCCGCAGCGACGGGCCTTGTTTCGCGCGGTAAACGTCGAACGAAGGGGATTCGCCTTGGCGAAGAAACTTACGGAAGCAGAGCCGCAGCAGCGTTAGCTTGAGCCTCGCCACCTTCTCGTATTCCACGCACTCGGCCTCGCGCAACGCGGCAAAAGACGGCAGTGCCGGGCATCCATCGACGGCTTCGAGATCGAGATACAGAAAGTTGCGATAGAGCGTCGTGGTCGGCAGATACGGGCTCGTATTGTAAGGTTGCCGGTTAGGAATGGCGTGCAGCGGATTGAGCGCGATGAAGTCGGAGTGCAGATACTCGCGAGCCCAACTGCAGAGGGCTTTGAGATCGGTGAAGTCGCCGCAACCTTGATTGCGAGCGCTGCGGAGCGAATACAACGAAACCGCGAGGCCGTTCATGCGGCATGAAGGCAGGATGGCATGATCGGGCGTGATCGTGAGATATGCGCTGGCTTGCTCCGCACCGCAGCGGACATCGATGCGGTGGTATCCAAGCGGCGCTTTTTGCGGAAGGCAACGCATCGCGTCGAGCGACCCGCGGCGGATGAGCGTAGTGCCGCTTTCCCAGCGATAGACGATTTCCACCGGCAGATGAGGCTGCGCCGGTTGGATGTCGAGCGGGCTTGCGAACGTGAGCACCGAGGTTTCCGGCACCAGCTTGCGCGCCCGCCTGGCGGCGATTGCCTGGGCGAGCATCTCGGGCGACGCGGCATCCACGCCGAGCTATTGTAGTAACGACAGTGCGACAT
>CAZCPL010000128.1:0-8874 GCA_964500255.1 uncultured Solibacteraceae bacterium
GTTCAGAGGTGACTCGCAACTGGGATTGTTGCGGACTCTCGGTCCAATACCGGAGGTTCAACTTCGGTACTCGCCAGGAGAATCAGTTTCGCCTTGCGTTTGCCATTGCAAACATCGGTTCATTCGGGACACTTCGGAAACAGGAGCGGTTGTTCTAATGAAACGCCGGGACTTTCTGCTCAGTTCCACCGCTGCAGTGGCTGCTTCGGCTCACACAACCAAGCAGCCGAACATCATTGTGATCTATACCGACGATCAGGGATACGGCGATCTTGGCTGTTATGGGGCTACGGACATTCAGTCTCCCAACATCGACAAACTAGCCCGTGAGGGAGTTCGTTTTTCACAATTTTATAGCAACTGTCCTGTCTGTTCGCCTTCGCGGGCCAGCCTGCTGACCGGGAAGTATCCCCAGCGGCACGGGATCACCGATGTCTTGGCGTCGACCGCGCAGTTCAACGTTCCGGGTTTAAAGTTGGGTGAGATTACACTGCCTAAAGAGTTGAAAAAACTGGGCTACAATACAGCAGCCGTCGGCAAATGGCACCTGGGTTCCGCCACCCATAGCCGACCGCAAGAGCAAGGCTTTGGCGAGTTCTTCGGATTTTTTTCGGGTTGGACGGATTACTACTCCCATCGCTATTACACATTAGGCAGAGGGCAGTCGGAGATTCTGCACGACCTTTGGCGGAACGATACGGAAGTCTTTGAAGAAACTGCCTACCAAACCGATGTGCTTTCGCGGGAAGCCAGAGCCTTCGTTAACCGGCAGGCCACCGGCAAGCCGTTCTTCCTGTATCTCGCTTTCGGCGCACCCCATTACCCAATGATGGCTCCAGCGCATTATGTGGACCGTTTCCCAGCCACGATGGATCGCGACCGGAGAGTTCATTGCGCGATGATCGCCGCCATTGATGACGCGGTTGGCGAGCTGATGGGATTGCTCCGGAGACGGGGCTTCGACAACAATACGATCCTCTACTTCCAGTCGGACAACGGGGCAACGGAAGAGAGCCGCGCGGATCATTCCGGGCGTCCGTACCGCGGCGGCAGCAACGCGCCGTTGCGTGGCTACAAGCAGACGTTGTTCGAGGGCGGAATCCGGGTGCCAGCTATTTTGTGGGGTCCTGGTTGTGGGATCCCGGCGGGCCGAAAGTACGCGCAACCGGCGGCGGCCATGGACATCGCACCAACGATGTTAAAGCTCGCTGGTTCGGCGACTGGCATGCCAGGGCAAATCGATGGCGTGGATTTGGGGCCGGCGGTTCTCAAGGGTGGACCCAATCCGCACGAAAACATCTTCTGGAACTACCTAAACCACCGCGCAGTTGTGCATAAGGGGCGCTGGAAGCTCAAGGCCGAGCGTGCGGACGCAAAGTCTCCTTTAGTCAAAGTCCAACTATTCGACCTGGTTGGCGACCTCGGCGAGACAACCGACCGTTCCGCCGCCGAGCCAAAGTTGGTGGCAGAATTATCGGATTTGTTGAATCGTTGGGAAGCCCGGACGCTATCCTAAGGACATATGGCATTTCGCGAATCGTTCTTTGCCGTCCGCTTCGGGTTGAGCGAGCACGACCTCGAACGATACCTCACGGCGGCGCTTGCATCGGGCGGCGATTACGCCGATGTTTATTTCGAATACCTTTCCACCACCAACATCACGATCGATGAATCGATTGTGAAAAGCGCCACGCAAGGCGTGACCATGGGGGTCGGCGTGCGTGTGATCTCAGGCGAGAAGACCGGCTACGCCTATTCGGATGATTTGAGCCCGGAGCGAATTCTGCAGGCGGCCAAAGTGGCGTCCCGGATCGCCAGCGGACCTTCCAAGATCGAAAAGACGGGCCTCGATGAAGCACCTCGTCGCAATCTGTATCCAGTTCTGACATCGTCGAGCGATACCAGCCTCGCCGAACGTGTTGCGTTGGTGAAGCGGGCAGAGCAAGCGGCGAGAGCTGCGGACGCGCGGGTCTTTCAAGTGACGGCCGTTTACGCGGATGCGCTCAAGCATGTCCTCGTCGCGACGTCTGACGGCGCGCTCAGTTTCGATCGGCAGCCGATGACACGCATGAACGTTTCCGCTCTGGCGAAGATCGGCGATGGCGTTCCGCAGCAGGGCTACTCGGGAGCCGGTGGACGGGTTGGGCTGGAGTATTTCGAAAAGACTACTCCCGAGAGCATTTCCGAAGAAGCTGTACGCCAGGCGATCGTCCTACTCGATGCGGTGGAAGCACCGGCGGGCGAGATGACGGTTGTGTTAGGACCAGGTTGGCCGGGGATCCTTTTGCACGAGGCCGTGGGCCATGGGCTGGAGTCGGATTTCAATCGCAAAGGGGTTTCTGCGTTCTCCGGACGTGTAGGCCAGCAGGTGGCTAGTCCGCTGTGCACTGTGGTCGACGACGGAACAATGGACAGCCGCCGAGGCTCGTTGAACGTTGACGACGAAGGTGTGATGTCCCAACAGAATGTCCTGATTGAAAATGGGATTCTGCGGGGGTATCTGACCGATAAGTTGTCGCAGCGGATCACTGGCATTCAATCCACCGGAAGTGGACGGCGCGAGAGCTACCAACACATCCCCATGCCGCGTATGACAAATACGTTCATGCTGGCGGGCGAGAGCGATCCGCAAGAGATCATTCAATCGGTGCAGAAGGGGCTGTATTGTGCGAACTTCGCCGGCGGTCAGGTGGACATGACCAGTGGCAACTTTGTGTTCGATGCTACCGAGACGTATCTCATTGAAGACGGAAAGGTGACACGACCGGTGCGCGGTGCCACGTTGATTGGCAATGGTCCAGAGGCGTTGAAGTGGGTGAGCATGGTTGGCCATGACCTGAAGCTGGATCAGGGCGTAGGTGTGTGCGGCAAAGATGGGCAATATGTTCCGGTTGGCGTTGGCATTCCGACGATCAAGATCGACAAGATCACCGTAGGCGGCACGGGCGCATGAGTGTTGAATTGGAACAGATCGCAAGTTCGGCCGTGCAGTTGGCGATGGACGCGGGTGCGACCGACGCTGAATGCACGATTGCCGAAGGCAGCGAATTCGAAGTCTCGTTGCGAAAGGGCGAGATCGAGACATTGAAGCAAGCGGGATCGCGCGGGGTGGGGATTCGAGTGCTGCGGGGGCAGCGGGCGGGTTCGGCCTACACGTCTGACCTCACGCCGGAGGGCATCGTGACGATGGTGACGTCGGCGATGGAGATCGCCGAGGTGACGAGCGAAGATCCGTTCGCAGGCCTGCCGGATAGGGGTCTGCTGGGCAAGATCGACGTCGATCTGCAGCTCTTTCACGACGATGTTGAGAGCGTGACGACGGAAGCGAAGATCGAGATGGCGAGGTTGGCCGAAAGCACGGCGCTGGCTGCGGATCCGCGGATTACGAACTCAGAGGGCGCTTCGTTCGGATCGGGCGAGGGGAGGCGCGTGTTTGCGAATTCGCGCGGTTTCGTTGGATCGTACCGGTATTCGAGTTGCTCGTTGCACACCGTCCCGGTGGCGAAAGATGGCGATTCGATGGAGCGCGATTCGTGGTCGAGTTCGGCACGGAGTTTCGCGAAGTTGGAAAGTCCGGAAGAGGTTGGAAAGAAGGCGGCGGCCCGCGTCCTGCGGCGTTTGCATCCACGGAAAGTGGCGACGCAGAAGTGTCCGATTGTATTGGACCGGCGGATGGCGCGCGGATTCGCATCGCATCTGTTCGAGGCGCTCAATGGCAGTTCGATTTATCGCAAGAGCTCGTTCTTGGCTGGAAAACTGGGTGAGAAGATCGCGGTGGACGGTCTGACACTGATCGACGATCCGACGATTCCCGGGTTGTTCGGCAGCTATCCGTTCGACGATGAGGGCGTTCCTGGGCGGCGCAAGGTGGTGATTGAGAACGGCGTTCTGCGGTCATATCTTTTGAATACGTACAGCGCGCGCAAACTTGGGTTGGAAACGACCGGCAATGCGTCGCGTGGCTTGAGCGGCAACGCTGGCGTGGGAATCGGGAATTTTTATATCGAGAAGGGTTCGGTTTCCGATGACGAGATCATTCGCAGCGTGAAGAGCGGGTTCTATGTCACTGAACTGATCGGTTCCGGTGTGAGTGTGGTGACGGGTGACTATTCGCGCGGGGCTGCGGGGCAGTGGATCGAGAACGGCGAGTTGGTGTACCCGGTTTCGGAGGTTACCATTGCGGGCAATCTTCGCGATATGCTCATGAAGATTGACGCGATTGGTTCCGATCTGGAGTTCCGCGGTTCGATCGCTTCGCCTACTCTGTTGATTGGAGAGATGACTGTCAGTGGCCAGTAAATCTTCTTCCTCGAATGCTTGGCTGATCGCTATCGTGACGATTGCGGTATCGGGTACGGTTGTGTTTCTGCTGGCGCGCTATAGTTCGGCGGCTGCGAGTAAAGATCCGGTTAGTTTGACGCCCGAGGCGAAGGCCTACGTGCGCAATTTGAAAATCAGCGAGCCGGAAATGAACGCACACGAAAGCTACATGAAACAGTCGATCGTTGAGATCACCGGGAAGATCAAGAACGATGGACCGCAGGCATTGAACACGGTCGATATCTTTTGTAGCTTCTACGATGCGTATGGCCAGTTGGTGGTGAAGGAGCGCGTCTCGATCGTGCGCGAGAAGATGGGCGGGTTGAAGCCCGGGGAAGAGAAGCCGTTCCGGCTTGCCTTCGATACTGTGGCTGAGGCTTGGAACCAGCAGATGCCGAATCTTGTGATTGCCGGGATTCAGTTCGCTCAGTGAGAGCGATTGCTAGCGGTTCGGTTGTCGTAGAGGGATTGCGTGGCCGGGTAGTTTGTCGTCAGGTGTGCCCATTAGATCGAGAATTGTCGGCACGAACGAGAGCGAGTCATAAGGCTCTTGGATGGTGACGCCCTTTGGGACGCCGGTATTGGATCCACCCCAGATCATCAAAGTAGCGTGAGTGGAAATGCGGAAGAAACTGCCGTGATTTCCGCCTGGGTTGAAGCTGCGGACGTTGAAGTTCCAGTGGTCGTTGGCGAGGATCAGCATGTCCGCCTGGACCAGCGTGCGCTGTTTTGAGGCGGGCGTAACGAACTGTTCGGTGAGTCCGATGAGTCCGTTGGAATACTTGGTTTTGTGGAGTGCGTTGAGCCATTCGCGGTCGGTATGGGCTGCGTCGAGCCAAGCGGGATTGGGGATTCGGAGCGCGGGATCCTCAAGGATACGGAGCGGCAGATCGGGTTTCCAGCCGTCGATTGGAAGGTAGTTCGTTTTTCCACTTTTGGTCTCGATGCGCGCCCGCCTAGTCTTGCCGGAATAGAGCAGGATACCCTCGCCGTCGCGCGTGGCGATGAAATCGACGGGATTGGGTGAGACTTCTTTCTGCGGAGTGTTGCGGGTCTTGATCGAAGTAAGCAACTCGAGGTAGTCGATGGTGCGGAAGGTGCCGTTGGCCATGAGTTCGACGGCGTAGGACTGAAGATCAGAGGGAGTATTGGGTTCGCCCATGGCCCCTGGCACGATCAGTTCTTCGATCTTGAAGGCGCCCTTTTTCAACTGGGTTCCATTGAGTTTTAGCAGTCGCTCCAGCGAGTCGGCATAGGCGCTATATCTTTTCAGAGACTCTTTCCAGTTGGTGAGCTGCGCGCTCGATCGCTTGGCGTCCAGTTGCTCGCCGGTGCGGAGTTCTTCGACATTGAATTCCTTGATCCTGGATCGCTCAGGCGCTGGCGTGAAAGCTGCCAGATGAGCGATGCGGTTGATTTCGACGCGAAGTTCGCTCAGTGCGGCCGTCCATTTTTCGCGCTGAGAATCGATGATTTCCATTGCGAGCGGGGCGAGTTGGTTGACGTTCGAGGGAAGCTGCAATAGAACCATATGGAGCCGGTTGAGATGGTTGTTTCGCAGGTGCACGGAAGCTCGTTCGTTGCCGTCCAAATCGAGCAGCACGGTGGGATACTGCTTATGCTGGCCACTGAGATAGGGTGAGTGATCGCTGCTGGAAACGACCCGATTGACGAAGGGATCGAGCCCCATCACTTTGTACTCCTGCAGGATGTGACGATTGGTGATTGTGTGATGGCCTCCGCCTTCTTGGCTGGTGAAGAAGTTGACCAAGCTGAAGCCCTGGCTGTAAATCCCTTCGACCGAGTTCATGCCGTGGTCGGAAACAACGACGAAAATGGTGTCGGCGGCTTGTGGGCTTTTCTCGATTGCACCAAAGATCCGTCCAATGAGGCGGTCTCCTTTTTCGAAGACTGCGGCGTGACTGAACGCATCGTTGGTGAGATGCGCCTGATGATCGAATTCACCGGAGAAGTAGTCAAGATAGTGGACTTCAGGATCCTGCAGCTTCGCGATCAGCTCTTGTTCCATCGCTTCGTAGACACCTTGGCCGAAGCTGAAGCCCGCCTGCCATTCGTCCATTAGGCGTTTGGCTTTTGTGGAAGCGATGCGAGAGGTGATGAGTTTGGGGAGTGTCCTGAGGCGGAGGCCCCGCTGGTTCAACTGGAAGCTCTGGTAGCGCTGTTCGTAGCGAAAACGATCCAACAGCAACGGTATCCCCATGTCATCGAGCACTTCGACGCTGGGCATGTCGGCTATTTTGTTTCTGGAATAGCCGTAGTAGAAAGGGAAGAAGTTTAGGTAGTCGTACACGCGCGCTGTGTAGCGGTCGTACTCGGCGTTGCCATGGATCTGGGCGTGCTGGCCGGTGTCGAGAATCTGCCAGGCGGGGACGGAAAGGCTGATGCCTCGTGTGTAGAAATTCTGGAGGCGCACGCCATTGCGCGCAAAAACATGCTCGATCCAAGGAGCTCTACTTTTGCCATTTGCGGGATTGCGATCTGCGAGCGCTTTTTCGACGTACCAGCCGGGAAGTCCATCGAACTTGAGGATGACGACTCGCTTGGGTTGGGCCGATAGGCTCGCGACGAGCGTCAGGAAAATGGAGAGAAGTCGCACGCGTTATTTTTGGTTATGATTCGGTTCTGTGTTTGCGATTGTCAGCCGGGAATCGGTTATGGTTTGGAGCAGATCTGTTTTGGTGGTCGAGTCGTTGGTTTGTAGGGCGACGCGAACGAGTAGCTTGCGCGTCGCTGTATCCGAAGGGTTTGCGAGACGCCCGAGTTCGCGCGCGGAATGACGGATCTCGGCGAGGTCGCCGGTGACGTCGGTCATCGGTCCCGCTGCCAGCCGTTCTTCGAGGTGGCGGGTGTGGGATTGGATCCGCCGATGCCTATCAATCGCTGCGAGCATCGCTGAGTTGGTTTTGGAGTGCGTTTTGTAGAGACCGAAGGAAAGAATTCTCAGGGCTTCGGTGGTTGTCCGCCGACGGAAGCCTCGGGCGATCAGGGCGGCTTCGTCTTGGCGATTGCGTTCCAGGAGCATGGAAAGACCTTTTGGATGCTCAGCCCGCTGCCTTAGCGCCTCGTACTGCACCCGTGCGATTTCGGCGTCGATACCGATTCGGTCTTCCAAGGGGTTGATGGCGAGCGATGCGGTACGTTGGACGAGTTCCGCGCGCAATGTGGGGTCCAGGGTGGTGTCAATGGTCAGTTTATGGCGGAGCTCCGCGTAAGAACGGAGGCGCCAGGAGCGGTTGTTCGTTGCACCGCGACGGTTGCTCACGAAATCCCAGAACCAGGAGGCAGCGAAATATTCGAGGCTAGCGAAGCGGGAGAACCCAAGGATGCCGATGGCGGTGTCCTGAATGGCGCGGCGAGCGACTTCCCGGCGGCGCGGCGCAGAGTTGTGGCGCATATCCGCGAGAAGGTAGGGAACCTTTGGATGTTCCAAGGAATAAAGGGCCAGCGGGATGTTGTCGCTTTCGGGCTTCGTCTTCAAAAAAGCGGGATTGTTCCAGGGATTAGCGATCTTGAGGAACCTTCCGTGGAATTCTTTGGGCGGATCGCCGCGCTTGGGTACGGAAAGCAGGGCATGGGATACGAGTCCGCCGCCGATGCGGAGAGGTTCGAAGATAAGGTTGTTACGTTCGGCTTGCTGACGGAGGAGTTCCCAGTTGCGCCCTCGCATCTCTTCGCTGCGGACGGCCTCCTTCTGGTGGACAAGATCGAGGTTGGCGTCGGAGACGAGTCCGCCGAGGAGGCGAGAGGAGAGAAGTAGGCGTGAGCGAACCGCGCGGATCTCGCTGTCGGCGGTTTGTGGTTCGAGGGCGGCTACCGCTTCGATCACGCGCAGTTCGCGCTGTTGCGCAAGGTTCAATCGATAGCTGCGAGTCGCGGCTCGGTATGGAGTACCCATGGGGTCGAGTGCGATGACTTGCAGGATTTGCTGCAGGGCTCCACCGACGGTGGACTCGTAAGGTTTGCCGAGATCGAGGACTGGGCGGGGAACGCGGCCCGGCGGGGGAAGACTCGAAGGAAGCCGAGTGTAGAGAAAAGGGATGGCAGCCAAGGCGTGGCGCGCAAGAGATTGGCGCTTGTGAGTGAGGATCCAGACTTGGCGAAGGCGGTCATTCGTAGGGTCTTCGTCGCCGAGGGTGTCCTTTAGATAGGAGACGATAGGGATGCGTTTGCCGTTTGAGGATTGGAAGATTGTAACGAGTTCGCCACCATTGGGAACGGGAATGCGATCGACATCGGCGGTGGTTTGAGCTGCCGTTGCGGCAAGCAAAGTAACAGAAAATACAATACTTAAGCAGCTACACACAATCTTCATTTTAGGATAAAACCTCTGAGGTATGAAGGGCGTGCACGTTAATCCTCTTGACGATAGTCGTTATAAGATCTAATATGGAATTGTGGCCGGAAAACTCCTGACAGAACTTAGGCAAACCAAACCGTTCGCCTCGGTGGAGATGGAGGCGTATCTCAATCTCATCAAGACTGCGGATGTGCTGCAGCAAGGAGCCGCGCAGGCGTTGCGCTCTGTGCATACGT
>CAZCPL010000128.1:8884-11086 GCA_964500255.1 uncultured Solibacteraceae bacterium
CGCAATACAACGTACTTCGGATACTCCGGGGTGCGGATTCTGGCGGATTGAAGTGCAGTGAGATCGCTGAACGGATGGTGACGAGGGATCCGGACACGACAAGGCTTCTCGATCGATTGGAAAAACAGGGCTGGATCGAACGCCAGCGGAGCGTCACGGACCGGCGAGTCGTGACGTCCAACATCACGGAGTCCGGGTTGGAACTTCTGGCTAGGCTGGATGAACCGATTCGAGTGATGTTGGAGAGTATGTTGGGGCGATTGGGTCCGGATCGATTGCGGCTGTTCATCGAATTGCTGGAAGAAGCGCGTTAGCGACATTTTTAGGAGACACATGAAAACGACAGTGATGATCGCGGCCTTGGTGGCTGCCGGGACAGTGCAAGCGGCGACGTATGAGATCGACTCGTCGCACTCGTCGGCCGGATTCAAGGTACGCCACCTGATGATTTCGAATGTCCGTGGACAGTTCACAAAGGTGAGCGGTATGGCGGAATTCGATGCGAAGAATCCTGCGGCTTCTAAGGTCGAGGCGACGGTTGACGTCGGCACGATCGACACCCGGGTGGAAGCGCGTGACAAGCATTTGAAGAGTCCTGATTTCTTCGATGTGGCCAAGTTTCCCTCGATTACGTTCAAGTCCAGGAAGTTCGCCGCGGCGGGCGCGGGCAAGTATAAAGTGACCGGCGATCTGACGATGCACGGCGTGACGAAAGAGGTCATCGTCGACTTGGTCGACGTATCGCCCGAGATCAAAGGACAGCGTGGCGAGATGCGGATTGGCGGCCAAGGTTCTACAAAGATCAATCGGAAAGACTATGGATTGACCTATGGCGCACTCATGGAAGGTGGCGGCGCGGTGATCGGCGAAGAAGTGGAGATTACGCTCGATCTCGAACTTGTGAAAAAGTAAGCCTTTCCGGTCATCCCCCCAAACGCACCTCGCCGTGCGATGTTGGGTTGGTTTTCTATGCTTTTGTTCCGGGCATGAACGCACGTGCGGCGACGGTAAGCTTTTCGAGTATCGTCAGCCGCACGCGCCGATCCAACACCCGATGCCCACTGTTCTCAATCTTGACGAGCAGTCTACGGTAGATTTCAATCAACGCCCACATGCTCGCCTGACTTTCCTGGCTGACCATCCCGATCAATGGTCTCGATTCCTCGTAATACCTTGCTGCCCGCTCCGTCTGAAACCGCATGAACTCGAAGAACTGTGGCGAGTATTCGAACTTTCCCACCCTGAACTTTCGGAGTTCTTCCGCGGGTAGGTAGACGCGATCCAAACCCACGTCCTCTTTGACATCGCGGATGATGTTGGTCAATTGGAACGCGATCCCGCACTTTTCGGCAAGTTCGAGGGCTCGGGAATCTTTGAAGCCAAAGATGTGGATGACCGTGAGTCCAACGACAGAGGCCACCTGGTAGCAATAGCGATACAACTCGTCGAAAGTTTCGACGCTGCGCGGTTCCAGGTCGGACGAGACACCATCTATCATTTCAAAGAAGTACTCGTGCGGAATTTTGAACTTCTGGACGGTGTCGACAAAAGCGAGCCAGACTTGGTGACCGCCGGGATCGACGCCCGCGAGAGCTTTTTCGAGATCGCGCCGCCAGTCGGCGATCGCCTCGCGGCGGTTGCCGATGGATATGTCGTCGCTGAGATCGTCGCAATAGCGCATAAACGCGTAGACGGCGCACATGGCGAGTCTGCGATCACGATCCAAAAGGACGAACGAATAGTAGAAATTCTTCGCGCGGCTGCGAGCCACCTGCTCACAGAACCGGTACGATTCCGCAATGGTCACCAGCCTCTACCCTACGATGGGCGTCAGCGTTTGGTCAAACCGCTTCTGAATACTGCGCGGGCAACGGAGGCCGTCGCGATCATTGCAATCTCGCAAGAAGGGACGCGTCGGCCCCTGCCCGCTTCTGAATACTGCGCGGGCAACGGAGGCCGTCGCGACCGTTGCAATCTCGCTTGAGTGGGCGCGTCGGCCCCTGCCCGCTTCTGAATAGTGCGCGGGCAACGGAGGCCGTCGCGATCGTTGCTATCTCGCTTGAGTGGACGCGTCGGCCCCTGCCCGCTTCTGAATACTGCGCGGGCAACGGAGGCCGTCGCGACCGTTGCAATCTCGCTTGAGTGGGCGCGTCGGCCCCTGCCCGCTTCTGAATAGTGCGCGGGCAACGGAGGCCGTCGCGA
>CAZCPL010000128.1:11186-15460 GCA_964500255.1 uncultured Solibacteraceae bacterium
CGATCGTTGCTATCTCGCTTGAGTGGACGCGTCGGCCCCTGCCCGCTTCTGAATAGTGCGCGGGCAACGGAGGCCGTCGCGATCATTGCAATCTCGCTTGAGTGGACGCGTCGGCCCCTGCCTGAGTGTTGTTCAGACGAGGGATCGTTGCTATCTGCCTCGGTAAGACTGGGCCCTTGCCCGCTTCCAACCGGCTCAGAACGGCAAGTCGTCGCTCAGTTCGGCGAGGCGGTCTTCGGTGTGTGGCGAAAGACGTTTGTTGAAGTAAATGTTCTCGTACTCGCCCTTGGTAACCTTCGAGATCATGAGTTCGACGTTGACCAACTCGCCCAGCTTCTGAGGAAGCGAAGAGAAGGGCTCAAGTTCCACGCCGAGAACGTTCATCTCTTTCTTCACCCAGTCGATGGTGGTCCCGGTGATTGCGCGGTTCTTGAATAGACCACGATGCTTCTGGTCTTCACCTGTGATTCGAAGGCGCCATTTCAACATTGGATTGCCGGAAGCCTTGGCGGTGGTGAGTTCGACGCTCTCTACCAGAACCCGATACTTTCCGTCAGGGACCGAGATATAGACCGGCGCTGAATCCTGTTCAACCTGCGCGCGACGATAATCATCGTCAAAACGGCTCAGATCCACAACGGCGGTGGACTCGTTGACATCGGGGAAGGGAAATCTCATGTGGGGTCTCTGCTGCCTCCTGCCCTTCATCATCGACCAAAAGCAGGCGAAAAAACAGAGAAAACTGCAATTTTCCCCCATCAGCGAAATTGGCACCCAACAAGGGCGGGGTGAGAGAATACGAAGTAGAAGGACTATGCCCGCGTACGAAAAAGCGCTACTCATCAACCTCGTGGGGCACGCCGCGGGGACGGTGATCTTCGCGATTTTTCTCGCGCTGTTTCTGCGTGACCGGGTTGGCTCCCGGTTGCGCGGCAGTAAATTGACGGTGAGCGCCGCGGCGCTGGCACTCGTCTGGAATGCTGGCTCGCTGGCGGCTTTGCTGGCGAGTCCGCAGCAGGAACCGTCCTTCCTCGCGACCCTCAGTTTCGCAGCACTCAGTTTGCTGCCTGCTGTCTTACTGCATATCTCGCTGCGTCAGACAATGCGTCCGATCCGGATTGCGGCCTATGTGCTCAGTGGGGCAGCGGTGGTGCTGCACTTGAGTGAGCATTGGAGCCACTCGGAAGAGCGGCATAGAGTCGCATTGTTTGTCATCACGGTGGGATTTGGGATCCTCACGGTTGCCTCCGCGGCGATTGCTGTTTTCCGGGGCAAGACCGCTCCAGGATCTCGGCTGCTCGGGTCAATGTCCTTGGCTTTGTTCGCGATGTCGTTCGCGCATTTCGGATCGCACGACGAAAACGCCTGGTCGAACGAGCTTTTCTTTCATCACGCGGGCCTGCCACTCGCGGTGTTTGTCTTACTGCAGGACTACCGTTTCCTGTTGGTGGACGCCTTCCTTCGATTCGTCGCGTCCACCGTTCTCGCGGGATCTGTAGTTGCTTTGGCTTTGCGCTTTCCGATGCCGCAGGCGTCAAACGCCGCGCTTCGCCAGAGTCTGACGTTTGCCGTGTTTTGCATTGCGATGCTGGTGTTCGCAGGGCTGCACGGTGTGATTCAGGAGTGGCTGACGCGTGCCGTTTTTCGACGGCCCAATGCCGATGACGCTGCCAGGAAACTTCGCCTCGAAGGACCGCAAGGCGGCGCGGATGATTATCTGAAATGGGCTGCTCAACAACTTTCGAGCTTCCTCAATGCCGAACAAGTCGATGCCGTGGATTCCCTGGATTCGTGCGGAAACAATTCACCCCATCCTGCTGCAGATCACCTTCATCACGCGTCGCCAGACCGGCACCACGAGACGCCGGACTGGGTGGAAGCGATGGCTCCGCTGAATGGCCCTCCGGGTTCGAAGCGGTTGTTGCTTTTTGGACGCCGGCGCGGAGGCCGCAGATACCTGAGTGAGGACTACGCATTTCTTGGGAAGATGGCGGGCCTCATTAGCGAACGCTTGAGCGAGTTCCATTCGCGCGAGATGGAGAGGCTCGTTTCGGAGGCCGAACTGAAGGCGTTGCAGTCGCAGATCAATCCGCACTTCCTCTTCAACGCTCTGAATACGATTTACGGCACGATCCCAAGGGAATCGCAAGATGCGCGGAAGATGGTCCGCAACTTGTCAGACATTTTCCGTTACACATTGCAGGCCGGGGGAAGCACGGTCACGATTGAGCGGGAACTTGAGATCGTGCAGGCTTACCTGGAAATTGAACAGCTTCGATTCGGTAGCCGGTTGCAAGTGGAAGTGGAAGCGCCTGCGGATTTGTTGCAAAGGCGAATCCCCGTGTTGACGATTCAGCCGCTCGTGGAAAATGCCATCAAGCATGCGATTGCCGTCAATCCCAAGGGCGGCACGGTTGGGATTCGGGTGGCTCGCGATGCCCGGGACCGGCTTCGTGTCGAGGTCGTTGATAGCGGTTCGGCCGGCGTGCCGACGGGTTCAACAAGAGGCGAGGAGATTGGGTTGTCGAATGTCCGGCGCAGGGTGGAATTGCATGGAGGATCCGGCGCGACGGTGGAAGGCCGTTTCGGACCAGATGGCAGCATTGTGACCGTGATCCTTTGAGCGGGTGTACATAGGTTGGGATGACGGCGGAATCGCCGGGATATACTGCAAAAGCTCATGTTGAGTTTCACAGAGATTTTGTACGAGGTCCGCGAGCGGATCGCGACCGTGACGTTGCATCGTCCGGAGAAGTTGAATGCCTGGACGCCCACAATGGAAGCCGAAGTACGGCAGGCGATGATGGCCGCAGAGGCCGACGCCGAGGTGCGGGTGATCATCCTTACAGGTGCAGGCAAGGGGTTTTGTGCGGGTGCGGATATGTCGCTGTTGAGTGGCATCGTGGCGCAGGGCGTTACGGCTCAGGCGAGAGAGTCACTGCACAAGAGCGAGGCGCCCCTGCGCGACGACATGCCCGGAGCTTACCAGCGCAAACATTCTTACTACGCTTCGCTGAAGAAGCCGGTGATTGCGGCGATCAATGGTCCGGCGGCTGGGTTGGGGTTTATCATTCCTCTCTATTGCGATTTGCGTTTCGCCAGCGACAACGCGCGGTTCGGAACGGCGTTCGCGAAGCGGGGGCTGATCGCGGAATACGGCGTAGGGTGGATGTTGCCGCGGCTCATCGGCAACGCGAACGCGCTCGACCTGATGTTGTCGGCGCGCATGATCGGGGCTTCCGAGGCGTTGCGGATGGGCCTTGTGAATGGCGTGTTTCCCGCAGAGACTTTCATCGACGACGTTCGCGGATATGCGCGGGATCTTGCGACCAAGGTGTCGCCGCGATCGATGGCTGTGGTGAAGAGACAGGTTTACAACTCTCATTTCCAGACGCTCGAAGAAGCGATGCAGTCGTCGGAAAGTGAGATGCTGGAAGCGTTCCAGTCTGAAGATTTTAAGGAAGGCGTGGCGCACTTTCTCGAAAAGCGCGATGCGTCGTTTAGCGGAAGTTAATAACTATGCACTTTGACTATACACCGAAGGTTCAGGAACTGCAGCAACGTCTGCAAGCGTTCATGGACGAGTACGTTTACCCCAACGAAGCGACGTTCACACGGCAGTTGAACGAGGGCGAACGGTGGAAGGTGATTCAGATCATCGAAGATCTGAAGCCGAAGGCTCGTGCGGCGGGATTGTGGAATCTGTTTTTGCCTGAGAGCTCGATGGGTGCGGGGTTGACCAACCTCGAGTACGCCCCGCTGTGCGAGATCATGGGCCGCGTGCCCTTTGCGGCGGAGGTGTTCAATTGTTCCGCGCCGGACACGGGCAACATGGAAGTGCTGACGCGCTACGGCACCGATGAGCACAAAGAGCGCTGGTTGAAGCCGCTGCTGGCGGGTGAGATCCGCTCGTGCTTTGCGATGACCGAACCGGAGGTTGCTTCTTCGGACGCCACCAACATTCAATCGAGCATCGTGCGCGATGGCGATGAGTATGTGATCAACGGCCGCAAGTGGTGGAGTTCCGGCGCGGGAGATCCGCGCTGCCAGATTGCGATCTTCATGGGCAAGACCGATCCGACGGCGGCGAAGCACAAGCAGCAGTCGATGATTCTGGTGCCGTTCGAGACGGCAGGCGTGAAGATCGAGCGGATGCTAACGGTGTATGGCTACGATCACGCGCCGCATGGCCATGCTGAGGTATCGTACACAAACGTTCGGGTGGCGGCTTCGAATCTGTTGCTGGGTGAGGGGCGGGGGTTTGAGATCGCGCA
>CAZCPL010000129.1:0-15383 GCA_964500255.1 uncultured Solibacteraceae bacterium
GGGCGGCGGCCTGCGGCAAGCGGACGCTTCAGTGGCCGCGCTCTGCGATCTGAAGCCCGACCGTCTCGCCAAGGCCGCCTCCGCCGCGCGCGACAACCCCAAAACCTACACCGACGGGCGGCGCGTCATTGACCGCAACGATATCGAAGCCGTCTTCATCGCCACGCCGCCGCATCCGCACGCCGAAATGGCCGTCGCCGCGCTCGACGGCGGCAAACGCGTTTACTGCGAGAAGTCCGTCGGCATCAATCCGCAACAAGTGAAAGCCGTGCTGGACGCAGTGCGCCGCAATCCCTCGCGAACGTTCACCTCCGGCCAGCAGTTGCGATCCATACGACAAATGTCCGATTCGATGCGCAAGATCCATTCGGGCGCGATCGGTGACATCCTCATGCTCAAGGCCCAACGCCACGCCGTGGCAGATCTTGCCTACGACGGCTCATCGTCCGACTGGTGTTTCGACGCCACCGAATCCGGCGGCTATCTCATCGAGCAGTCCGTGAACAATCTGGACCTCTGCAACTGCATGATGCAAGGACATCCGAGAGGTGCCGTAGGCTTCGGAGCCATCAAATTGCACAGGAACGATCCGCCCGGCCGCACGATTTTCGATTGCGGCAGCATGGTTTTCGAGTATCCGGGGGCGGTGCAACTCTCGTTCACGCAGAATGTTTTTCATCCCCGCTCGATGCCCGTCGGCGGGCAGTATGTGCATGGAATTTCACCGCCACAGTCGATCTGGTGCAGGCCTACACGATGTCTCCGCAGTCGCCCGCGGGCTCCCCAGGACGACCAATCGCCGAAAAGCCAGCCGAGGGCGAGGACTCGCATGCCCTCATCGCAGCCTGGGCCCGGAAGGATTTGGGAATCGATCTCACAGCGCCACTCACCAAGGACTCGAAAGGGGACGGTACCAGATCCCCTGAGGTGCACTAAGGTGAGGTCACCGCGAACCGATGAGCATTGCGGCTAGACAGGCTTCAGGATCACTTTCATCAATTCCGGATCGTGTCCGTAGAGGCGATCGAACCAGCTTGCGCCTTCGTTCAACGGAGCGAGTGCGCTGATAATCGGTGCTACTTCGATGACACCACGCGAGATGAGATCCAAACATTCAGGATACTCACCGGCCGAGGCGCACGATCCATAGAGCGTTATTTCGCGGGTCACAACCGATTGCAGATTCAGCTCGATTTTCGGCGTAATGTTGCCAACCAGCGTCACCGAGCCGCCCTTGCGGACGCACGCGATGGCGGTTTGCACTGGCACCGTTGCTCCAACGCATTCCATGGCGAGATCGGTGCCGCGGCCGCCAGTGAGATCCTGAATCGCTTTCACAGCATCGGCGCTCCTGGGATTCACAACTGCATCCGCACCGAGTTGCTTGGCGATCTCGAGCTTGCGATCTTCAAGATCGATGGCGAAGACGCGTCCGTAACCAGCGGCTTTGAGTGCCTGCACGGCGAGAAGTCCGATCATGCCGGTGCCCACTACAACCGCGGTTTGCCCTAACTTCCTGGGCGCGAGGTTGGTGGCGTGAACCACGACGGATACAGGTTCCACCATCGCGGCGTGTTCGTAGCTGATCGCATCGGGAAGGCGGAAGGCGATGTGACGGGGCACCACGACGTATTCGGCAAACGCACCGTGGCGGCGATAGTCGCCAGGCGAAACACCCATCACTTGGCGGTTGTCGCAGAGGTTAATTTCGCCGGACGCGCAGAACTTGCAGCGTCCGCAGGAAATCATCGAGTCGAAAGTGACGCGTTCGCCGACTTTGAAGTCTTTGACATTCGCGCCGACAGCAGCGATGTCGCCCGATGCCTCGTGGCCCATGATGAGCGGAGGCACGCGGCGTCCGGAACTGCCGTCAAAACCATGGATATCGCTGCCGCAGATGCCGCATGCCTGGACCTTGACCAGCAGATCGTCGGCACCGTATTCGGGATCCGGAAAATCGACATACTCGAGCTGTTTGTATTGAGTAAGAAGTAGAGCCTTCATGATTGAAATCCTGCTTGTTTGATAAGACCGCGCAAAGCGGCGAGGTCTTTCTTCATCGCGTTGAAAACCTGTTCGGGCGAAATGGCGATCTCTGTTTTGCCGCTTTCCGCGCCGCCTAACGGATACTCGTAGTGCACCTGCAAGGGACCGTCGAATCCGTTCTTGGCGACCATCGCGAAAAACGCGGGGAAGTCGACCATGCCTTCGCCAACCGGGCACCAGTCGGGCCGTTTCCTGGCTTTGATCCATACAAAGTCTTTGAGCGCGATGCCGCGCAAATGCTTGCCGGAGATGTAGAAGGAATTGATCCAGCCGCCGAAGCCGCCTTCTACCGTGGCATGACCGATGTCGTAGTTGATGGCGACGTGCGCAGGGTCAAAATCCTTGAGGATCTCGCGGATATCCCAGATCGACGCACCGATTTGGTTGAGTCCGGAATGGGTGTGGTAAATGGCGCAGACATCATATTTGCGATTCAGTTCTGCGAGTTTGGCGACGCGTGGTTTGGCGGCTTCGAGTTGCCCTGCGAGGGGCTGCTTGTAGTCATAGCGGAAGCCGCCCCAACGGTAATAGCGAATCCCGTGATCTTTGAGCAACGCAAGAACGGGTTCGGCGAAAGGGGAATCGACGTCGACAATACCGCTGGTGATCATAGGCGTCGACACCCCCCGGGAAGCGAGGGCTTTGATCAGCTTGGGGAACTCTTCGCGTGCACGTTCCGGCTCGATGGTTCCGCCTTTGCGCAGAGCGACATCCGCGCCATCGAAGCCAATGGAAGCGATGGCTTCGGCGAGGGGATCCGCGCCTTTCAAAAACTGCAGGTGCTTGGTGAAGACAGATAGCTTTAGTTTCTGGGTCGATGCCGCCGCAAGTGCGGTTCCTGCACCGAGTGAGGTTGCGAGAAAAGTTCGCCGATTCATCGAAAGCATAAGCATATCACTCAAAAAATTTCTCCGCCTCCGCAATGGCTGCCCGTGAGATACCGGAAGCCTGAAAAACTGCTCAGATAGAAGTAAGTGGAAATTCTCCAACTGAAGTACTTTCTGGCCGTCGCCAAGGCGGGCAGCTTTGTGAAAGCATCGGAACACGAAGGCGTCTCGCAGCCTGCACTCTCGCAACAGATCGCGAAACTGGAGACGGAACTCGGCACTCCGCTATTCGACCGCTTGGGCCGGTCGCTTCGGCTCACAGCTTTTGGACGTCAATTGGAACCGCGGGCGGAAGATCTGCTGCGCCAGTCGGCAATGATCAAGCGCGAGGCGGAACTGAGCCGCAACGCCGAATGCGGTCGCGTCACTTTAGGCGTGATTCCCACGCTGCTGCCGTTTGTGGTGGCTCCGTTGTTGGGCAAATTCACGAAGGAACATCCGGAAATCGAGCTGCGGTTGGTGGAAGAGCAGACACATGTGTTGATCGACAAACTGCGGTCCGCGGATGTGGATGTTGCGGTGTTGGCCTTGCCGATTAAGAATCCTGAGATCGTATGTGCGGAACTGCGGCGTGAGGAACTCCTGTTCATCGTTCCCCCGCAACGAGTGTTGGACCAAGTGGATCTGCGCAAGCTTGGCGATGAGAAACTGCTGCTATTACGCGAGGGCAACTGCTTGCGGGACGACGTTCTGACGGCATGCAGCCGTGCGAAGGCCCAATTCTTGCAGGTGTTCGAGACCGATCAATTGGCGAGTATTTTTGCACTCGTCGCCGCAGGCTCGGGGGCGAGTCTGGTGCCGGAATCCGCTGTGCGGTTCCATGGGTCGACCGTCCGGTCCGCACCGCTCCGGCAGCGTGTGTATCGTCGAATCGGCTACGCGCAATCGCGGAATCATCGCGCGACTGCGGCGCAGAAGACCGTGATCAAGTGGTTAAAGGCGAGTCTCTAATGTCCAAGCCTCTCGCTTAGAGCCACGTCCGGGCGAAACGAGGGGCGATCCAGAATCAGCGCGACGTAACCGCTGGAGGCTCCGTTGCCGGTCGCGATCGAATTCAAGGCGCTGAGAAACGCGTAGCCGTGGCAGTAACGGAACTGGGCTCGCGCAACGATGTAGCCCTGAAATCCGGGGACTGGCTCGACGCCAGTTCCGCCACCGCCGGATAGCGTGAACGTGAGTTGCTTGCCCGCTTCGATTACGGTTGAAGTCGTTTGGTTCAGAGGCGACGCGCACTCTTCTGTGCCGCAGAAATAATGCAGGGTGACCTTGCCCTCATCCGGACCCGTGTTGCCAATGGCGATTCCAGTGTCATAGCCGTTTCGATTGGTCACGACGGGAAAGAGCAGATGGCAGTCACAGCTTTCGATCGCAAACGCGTTGAAGCTTTGGGATCGCGTTGTGTCGCGCGTGGCCAATCCAGCCGTAACGGTGCTCAGAATTCCGGCCTCAGGGGAACCTGCCTCATAAACAACCGAGACGGGTACATCGACGAGTTCTGAGTCGAAGGGATCTGCATAGAGCACCTCATAAGTTGCGAGACCGCCAATCTGAGCGAAGCCTGCTGCGTTGGTTGGCGTTGGGGAAAACGCGCCGTTGTTGGCGGTGAGTACTGCTCGGCCTGTGGGGAGTCCACTGAGTTTCGAGCGAAGCATCAACACCCCGGGCACCCAGATTTGCACGCCCTTGGGAACATCGCGGAGTTGAACGGATAGCCGGGTGCCGGAATCCGCCGCCCCCGCGTTGCGGATGCCGCGAACAGAGGGGAATGCCAAGCCAGATGCGTCCTAAAGCGGAGGTGGTGTTGATGAATCCGTCCTCGGTTTCGTAGCTGGCTCCAGGGATGTTCTGGTTCGCGAACGTGGCTGGATAGGCAACAGCCGTTGGATCGGTTTGCGCGGAATTGAGTTGTTTGAAAGAACTGGGGAAGGATTCCGTCATGCTGACCGTGAGCGCAGTTTGCATTGGGTTCAGCGATTCGCACTGCAGAAGTTTCGGGCCGAGAAATAAAAGTGGTGATTTGCTTGGGGACGAAGCTGTTTGGACCACCCAGTGCGGCCGGGTTGACTCGCAGGTTGACGATGCGAAGAATTCGTAGGGGACTTGCAGGTGAGGGAAAGGTCCGCCTTGACGGATCTAGCGGAACCCCCGCAAATTCGACCGCGTTTGCGGCGACCTGTCGGGCTTGAAAGACATTGGGCCGATTGTTCGGGCTGATGCCCGAATCCGGGTTGGCGCCGGAATAAGTATTGGGGTCCACTGAGCCGAACATCGTGCAGACTCCAGGATTCGTTAGGATTTCGTTGGTGTTTGTGTCTCCGCAAAGGCGCAAGGGCGTCTCAGGGTTGGTCGGCGAATTTGGCTCATCGATGAGGAGCAAGGCTTCTGAAAAAGATCCCGCGGAGGCCGATGTGAGTAACCGGCTGCCGATGTTGGTGTTGAAAAAGATCCGAATATTGACGCCAGGAATTGGTGCGCCTGGTAGGGTTGAAGCTCCGCCTGAGCAGGCGATGAGAATGTCGCCTACTCTCTCGGCGATTCCCTCCGCTCGGATGATCGTTGGCGGGGCTGCCCGGAACCCACATTGGAACGGGTCAAGAATCGGTGGGATCTGCCCTGGAACGACGGTGCTGCCTGCGGAAAAGCAAGCCTGCCAAAGAACATAGCCTCAATTTAGCGCACGATGCCGAGAGAAGAGATTCCGGTCAAGCTTACAATCGAGACTTCCGGCAAATTGCGCGAGCGTTTTTCGACAGTCCACCGGGCCGGGAATTCGTCGTCCGCATTCGCTATTATGATGGGGAACGCCCTCTTCCAGAAAGTTCCATCGAACAATATGTCTTCCCCGTCAGAACCTAAGCCGGGTTCCGCTGCCTCCGTCGCGAACATCAATAGCTGGTACGAAGAAGAATTGCATCAGCAGTATCAACATGACCGTACGGGCATCGACGATGCCTGGAAATCCCAGTTTGAGTCTGCGAACGGCAAAGCTGCGGCTGCACCCCTTGCTACGCCCATGGCTAGTCCCATTGCCGCGCCTGTTGCTGCTGCTTCCGCCGCGACACCCCCGCCCGAAGAGGAACCTCCTGCCGCAGCAGCACCCGCGCCAGTTCCGATGCCAACTCCCTCACCCACTCAGCCAGCGTCGTCTGCAGTGGCGACCTCCGCACCCAGGGCACCGGTTCTGTCGGCGCCTCCCATTGTGGCGAAGTCCGGGGAAAACCTCGTTCCGCTGAAGGGTGCCGCGGCGCGCCTCGCGGAAAACATGACAATCAGCCTGTCGATTCCGACGGCGACATCCCAGCGCATCATTCCCGTCAAACTCATTGACGAGAACCGCCGCCTCATCAATCAGCACCGCTCGCTCGCCGGCAAGAGCAAAGTTTCTTACACGCATCTCATCGCTTACGCGATCATCAAGGCCTGCGAGAAGGTCCCGTCGATCAACACCGCTTATACAGAGAAAGATGGACAGGGCTTTCGCATCGTCCGGCAGCATGTCAACATCGGCCTCGCCGTGGACGTCGCCGGAAAAGACGGCAACCGTTCGCTGATGGTTCCGAACATCAAGAAGGCCGACACGCTCAGCTTCGCCGCGTTCCTCGCCGCATATGACGATATCGTCGTACGCGCTCGCACCGGCAAATTGACGGTGCCGGATTTCGAAGGGACATCGCTCTCGCTCACCAATCCTGGAACCGTTGGCACGGTCTCGTCGGTACCGCGGTTGATGCCCGGCCAAGGCGCGATCATCGCAACGGGCGCGATCGACTATCCGGCGGAATTCTCCGGCGTGACGGAGCAGACACGCGCCATGCTTGGCATCACAAAAGTGATGGGCATGACCTGCACCTACGATCACCGCGTGATCCAGGGCGCGGAATCGGGCATGTTTCTCGCGCGGGTACAGGCGCTGCTCGATGGTGCCGATGGATTTTATGAGGGCATCTTTCAGCATCTGAAGATTCCGTTTTTGCCGGTGAAGTTCGAGGAAGAGAATCGCCAGCAGCATGCCTTGATTCCGGCGGCGGTTCCGGTGGCGACTTCGGGCGCGGCGGAAATCCAAAAGGAACTCGCTGTTTCACAGCTCATTCATGCCTATCGTGTGCGCGGACATCTGATTGCAAACACCGATCCGCTGGGGCACGATCCGCTCTATCACCCGGAACTCGATCCATCGACCTACGGGCTTTCGATCTGGGATTTGGACCGTCCGTTCTGGGCAGGCGGCATGCTAGGCCGTGGGCCGGTGCTCACACTGCGCGAGATTCTCGATACGTTGCGCCAGACCTATTGCGCCCGCATCGGATGCGAATACATGATGATTCAGCATCCTGAAGAGAAGCAGTGGCTGCAGCAGCGCATGGAACCATCGGCGAATCTTTGGAAGCTGGAAACCGAGACGCAGCGGCGGGTTGCCGAGAAGTTGATCGAAGCGGAATCGTTTGAGCGGTTCCTGGAAAATCGCTTCAAAGGCGCGAAGCGCTTCTCGGTGGAAGGCAGCGAATCGGCTATCGCGATTCTCGATGAACTACTGGAACGCGCAGGCGACACCAAAGTGCATGAAGCCGTCATCGGTATGGCCCATCGTGGACGCCTGACCGTGCTCGCGCAGATCATCGGCAAGAGCATGCAGCAGTTGTTCAGCGAGTTCGAAGGCGATATCGATCCGGAATCGATTCAAGGGTCCGGGGACGTGAAGTATCACCTCGGCGCGACCGGTGTGCGCCGCACGGCGCAGGGCCGCGAAATCACGGTTTCTGTGGCATTCAATCCTTCGCATCTCGAAGCAGTGAGCCCTGTGGTGGAAGGCATTGTGCGTCCCAAGCAGGACCGTCTGGGCGATACCAGGCGCGAACGCGTGATCCCGATTCTGGTTCACGGCGACGCCGCGTTTGCGGGCCAGGGCGTGGTAGTGGAAACGCTGAACATGTCCCAACTCGAAGGCTATTCGACCGGCGGCACCATCCACCTCGTCATCAACAACCAGATTGGTTTTACGACGAATCCGATCGAGTCTCGCTCGTCGACCTATTGCACGGACATCGCGCGTACAGTGCAGGCCCCGATCTTCCATGTGAATGGCGACGATCCGGAAGCTTGCCTCCGCGTGACGCAGTTGGCTTACGACTTCCGCCAGCAGTTCAAGAAAGATGTCGTCATCGACATGATCTGCTATCGCAAGCATGGTCACAACGAGACCGACGATCCTTCTTACACGCAGCCGTTGATGTACAAGAAGATCCGCGCGCAGGAATCGGTGGTGTTGCAGTATACGCAGCGACTGGTGCGCGAGAAGGTGTTCACGCAAGTGGAACTCGACGCGATTCAGAAGCGCGTGATGGAAAAGCTGAACTTCGTTTATGACGAAGCACAGCGCAACAAGACCGAGTATGTGCTGCAGGAAGTGACGCCTCTGTCCGAGGCGGACATGCCGAAGTTGCGGCCGCAGACGACGATCGACGCGCAGATGATCGAACAGGTGTTGACGGGCCTGACGACGTTTCCCGAGGAATTCCAACTGCATCCGAAGCTGCAAGGCTTCGTGGATAAGCGCAAGGATCTGGTCAAAGAGATTTCAGTGGGCGGCGGTGCGTTGGATTGGGCTGGCGGCGAAGCACTGGCGTTCGGATCGCTTTGCATCGAAGGCACGCCCGTGCGTTTGTCGGGTCAAGACACGGGCCGCGGCACTTTCTCGCAACGCCATCTGGAATTTTACGACAAAGAGACCGGCATGCAGTATGTACCAATGAAGAATCTCGCCAAAGATCAGGCGCGATTCGAAGTTTGGGATTCGTCGCTCTCGGAGTACGCGGTGATGGGCTTCGAATTTGGATATTCGGTGGCCGATCCGCTGGCTTTGGTGATATGGGAAGCGCAGTTCGGCGACTTCGTGAACGGCGCGCAGATCATGATCGATCAGTTCATCTCGACGGCGGAATCGAAGTGGGGTCAACCTTCGGGCTTGGTGCTGATGTTGCCGCATGGCCAAGAAGGACAGGGCCCTGAACATTCGTCGGCTCGCATCGAGCGGTTTCTGCAACTCTGCGCGGAAAACAATATGTTGGTGGCGAATTGCACCACTCCGGCCCAGTATTTCCATATTCTGCGACGCCAGATGCGCGGTGGTGAAGATCGCCGTGGCACACGCAAGCCGCTCATCATCTTCACTCCGAAATCGATTCTGCGCAATCCTAAAGCGGTGTCGCCGCTGAAGGAATTCATGCGCGGCACCTTCCACGAGATCCTATCGGATCCGATGAATCTGGATACGAGCCGGGTGAATCGCGTGCTGGTCTGCTCGGGCAAGGTCTACTACGAACTCGCGCTCGAACGCGAAAAGCGCGGCCTTGAGAACGTCGCGATTCTGCGCATCGAGCAGTTGTATCCTTTCGCTTCGGCTGATTTTTCGGCGATCCTGTCCCGGTATCCTTATACAGCGGAAGTGCTGTGGGTACAAGAAGAGTCGAAGAACTATGGGCCGTGGTCGTTCATGCAGGATCAGATTCAGCCGTTGCTCGAACCGACACGGCGGACGCTGCGGTTTGTGGGGCGGGCGGAATCGGCGAGTCCCGCGGCAGGTTCGCTAAAGCGGCACTTGCAGGAACAGTTGGAAGTTCTGGAAGAGGCTTTTTCTCCGGCAGCGGTTGTGCGGAGGCGTCGGGTCCCAGTGCGGCTGAAGAAGGCAAAGAAGTAGGGTTCGGATGACATCGCGAAGCAGCACTACTGCGATTTCGCCCCGGCTGAAAGGCCCTAACATGCCAATGCAGACCAGGGCCGTGACCCCTGCAAGTTCTTTAATCGACCAAGATCCGGCGATTCGCTGAAACTTTGCGATGCGATACTCTCTTGCGCTGATCGCGGTGGAGCTCGTTGCTGACCGTTCCTCGGTTTGAGGATTACCCGTGCGGGATGTCTTTAAAGCGCCTTCTGCACTGGTGAGTTTGGTGGAAGCAGAGCCTCGACTGTACCGCACGAGGATTCGCGAGGGTACCGCGCTTGGTGCGAACTTCGCGGGACATTACTCGGCGGTTTCCATCGGTTGTGGATCGAACTGCGGAATGATGTTCGTCGTCGACCTTAAGACCACAAACCGCCATGAGCGAGTTATTGAAGCTGAAGGCTTGCGCGGATGTCCAGAAGTTGTCTTGCTTCCGGTATTCGTTTCACTGGAAGCGAAATCAATGGCATCTGGTGCTCAAGCTTCCGCTCCTCCCTCAAAAAGATGGCCGCACCAATCCGCGAGCAGATGTGGCACCGCCCGCGAGGCTTGGCCATGCAATGTCGTGATGATTGCAGACCTCAACGACCGGTGAGATCCACAAGCCTCCGGTCGGCGAGGCGTAAACCGGTATCGACCGCTATATCCTGCCGGTCATGTTCACCCAAGTCTTTCGAGTCAATATCTGCGATGGCCCCCATTGCCTCTCTCACTCTTTCGTTTCGAATCGGAACCGCTGGACGCTGCTGCATACTGCGCCGTTGTGATGGAATCGCTCTTCGAGGAACATACAGTTCGAAGAACACACAATGATCCGGCGAAATTTCGTCCTCACTACCGCCGGTGCGGATCCGAGCGATCGACCGGGCGAATGTTGAGGCTGGCGGCGCGAACAATGCCCTATCCGCGCCTCGTCTGTTCCAGAACCAGCGGTATGAGGACGTGGCCCTGTTCGTCGGCGATTCTCGCTTATATAGAGAGGAGTGCCTAGCCGATGCCGGAGTATGTCAAGAACGCCTACGGGATTCTGGTTCCGAAGTTTCCCTCCAGCGGCTCGCCGCGTCCGGCGGATGCGCCTGGGGTTGGGTTCGGGCCGGAGAAATCGAAGCGCATTTTCACGGGAGGCGTAGCCAACCCATCGTTCGTGCCGCCTGGCATCGACCTCAGGGAACTCGACAAACACATCCATGGCCGAATCGCGGCGGCGGCGCGCGTCATGACGGGCGTTACGTTCCTGCGCGCATCTTCATGGGTCAAAGAGAGCGAAGTGGTGGTGGCGTCCAAGGCGATCTACCAGGATGGACGCGGCACCACCGCGTATCCGCGCGCGCACCGGTTTCCTTGCATTCCGAAGATCGGGCTGTGGGACCCGCCGCAACTCGCAGGGTTCCGTTCGCCTCCGCTGGGCGGGCGGATGCGTCTGCCGTACGCAGTCACCGATTATCTTCCCCGCGTGTACAATTACGCGGACGAACTATTCGAGGATAGCGGGGCATTGCAGGCGGTGGAGCGGGCCGTGCGGTTCGCAATAGGCGAGCAGACGGCAGGCAAGCAGGTCAATGTGAATCTGGTCAGCCATACCATCACCCATATCCTGATTCCAGGGTTTCAACGGGCCTACGAGCAAGCCTATGAGGAAGCGAGATCGAAGCGAAATCCGCTGGTTCCGAACGTGCCGATCACGCATCCGGACTATACGCGGATCATGACGGAGGCTTCGCTGAGGGCGGAATATAACGAAGATCGTCCGTTGCTGGATATCGAGTCGGTGCAGGACATTCTGTTCTTGTCGAAGCGATCTTCGTCGTCGTTCGTTCCGCCCGAGGCAATGCAGCATGAGGTCCTGCGTGAGGTGGAGGCGATGGAGGCGTTGGCAAAAACTGAGTTTTGAGATGACCAAGCCTCGGACACGATAGACGCTTCGCTCACCGAGGATTCGGATTTCCTGAGCCAAGTGTCTACGAGCGTCCGTCTCAAGAAAAACCTCGGCAAAGCGCCCGTCGCTCGAGAGAAGTTTCTGGGAATCACCGATCGCTTCGCCGGGTTTCAGGCCGACGGCATTAAGATTTTCCGTCGCCTTGCTCCTCCTCCTCTTCCGCGGGCCTCCTGCCAACAGCCGCTGTCGCCGACGAAAAGCATAAGCCCAACTCCAAGATCGAAGCCGCCTACCACAGATAGTTGCCGCTATCCAGCAAGTTGTTGGTAAAGGCCTAGTGCGAAGAACCATTCACGCGCAAGCTTCCCCTGCCCTAGACCAACCCCGACCGTGTCCGCGAACTCTCGTGGATGACCAACTCACCCTAGGAGGCTACCCGCCTTTACCTTAGCCGACCGTACTATTGCCCTTATCCCCTTCTGTATTAAATGGATACCATCAATCGACCCCACTTAAAGTAACAGCGTGATTTCGTCGATGGATGGCCATGGCGATCTCTGCCCTGGCGAACGACAATTCGAACCCTTACCCGGTCACTCTATCGCTGGCCATGCTCTTCTACAACGAAGAGGCCTGCGTGGAAACAGTCGTCCGCGAGGCGCACGAGGTGCTTCAACGCACCGGCGAGTCCTTCGAACTGGTGGCGATACAGAATGGCTCCCTCGATTCCACCCCGCAAATACTCACGAGGCTCGTAAGCGAACTACCGGAACTGCGCATCCTGGTAATCCCTGTCAACAAAGGTGCAGGCTACGGTGCGCGCAAAGGCTGGTACGACTGCCGCGGACGCTATGTCATGGGGGTCTCCGGCGACGGCCAAGTTGACCTGCAGGTCATCCCGGCGATGTTCCAGCTACTGCGCGAAACCGGCAGCGAAATGGCCTATGGCAAGAGGCGGACACGCCCCGATGGTGCTCACCGCGCGGTGGTTTCCACGATCTACCGCGCGCTCATGCGCCTTGCCTTCGGCATCGATTCGCAGGATATGAACGGGCTTCCCAAGATCTTGCATCACAAGGCGCTGCAGGAAATGCGCCTCGTCAGCGACGATCACTTCTTTGAATGCGAAATGGTGCTCAAAGCGGCGCGAATGGGCCTGCGCGTCTGCGCGATGGACGTCAATTTCTATGCCCGGGGCGCTGGAAAATCGTCAGTTGGCGCGAAAGAGATTCTGGCATATGTCGAACATCTGGCGAGGGTCGGATCTGGCATCGGAGACAAGTGGGGCGTAAGACGCGTCCCTCAGTGGCGTCAACGGGCGGAATGGCTCTATTTTCCCGATGGATCGACTGGGGCAACGGACCTTTCCGCATCGGCCTTGCACCCGGTAAACAGGGAGGGAATCTGAAAGTCGTGATTCTGTGCGGCGGGCTCGGTACGCGCTTGCGCGAATACACCGATCTCCGTCCGAAACCGATGGTGGAGATCGGCGGCAAACCGATTCTCTGGCATATCATGCGATCCTTCGCCCACTACGGCTATCGGGATTTCGTGCTGTGTCTCGGCTATCGAGGCGACGTGATCCGCGAGTATTTCCTCAACTACGAGGCGATGCGGCGGGATTGTACGATTCACCTGGGTGGGCAAGGTCCGGGAGAGATTTCCTGGCATGCAAGCCACGGTGCGCAGGAACCCGAATTCCGCGTCACGCTGGCCGAAACCGGAGCCAATACGATGACTGGCGGGCGTCTGGCGGCCGTCGAGAAGTACATTGACGGGGAATCGTTCCTGCTGACGTACGGGGACGGCTTGGCCGACGTGCCGATCGATGAAGTGGTTCGGTTCCACCGGGCACATGGCAAGACCGCCACCGTCACTGCGGTGCAGCCGCAGTCCCGCTATGGAGTGCTCAAACTCGATGGCGACGGAGTGGTGGAAGGTTTCGAAGAGAAGCCACAAGGCGGCGAGTGGATCAATGCCGGATTTTTCGTGTTCCACCGCAGGATTTTTCAGTATCTGGACGGCCCGTCTTCTATTCTGGAACGCCGCCCACTCGAAGCGCTCGCCTCACAGGGGGAATTGTGTGCTTATCGTCATCGGGGGTTCTTTCAGGCAATGGACACGCTTCCCGAACACCGGTATTTGAACCAGTTGTGGAACAACGACACCGCGCCATGGAAGATCTGGGATCGCGGTTCCGAAAGCGGTGAAGGCCTTTGTAATTTGGCGGAACAGTTAGCGGGCGAAGAGCGGAAGCAAGGGGTGCGGTTATGAAGAAGATCGTCGTCACGGGCAACATGGGCTATCTGGGGCCGCAAGTCATGCAACACTTGCGCAGAACGTTTCCCTCGGCGCACTTGGCTGGATATGACTCGGCGTACTTTGCGCCGTGCCTTCTCAATCGCGACCTGATGCCGGAAGCTGTGCTTGACCGCCAGTATTTCGGCGATATGCGTTCCGCACCGCCGGCAGCGGTGACAGCAGCGGACGCGATCGTACACCTGGCGGGGATCTCCAACGACCCCATCGGCAACCAATTCGAAAAGGTAACCTTCGACGTCAACACCGATGCGACTTTCGAACTCGCCCGTCAAGCCAAGGCGAGCGGTGCGAAATCGTTCGTCTTCGCCTCATCCTGTTCGGTCTACGGTTGCGCGGAAGATGGCGCGCCGCGCAGCGAAATGTCCGAAGTCGGTCCACTGACGGCCTACGCTAAGTCGAAAGTCGCGGCCGAAGAGCGGCTGAAACTTCTCGCGGGCGACGGCTTCACCGTCACTTGTCTCCGCTTCGCGACCGCGTGTGGATTCTCGCCGCGCCTGCGGCTCGATCTGGTTCTGAACGACTTCACTGCGCTCGCCTACAAAGAACGCACGATTCAGATTCTCAGCGATGGGACGCCATGGCGACCGCTGATCCATGTGGATGATATGGCGCGCGCGATCGAATGGGCGGTGTCCCGAGATATCGGTCCGGACTTTCTGGCAATCAACACCGGCAGTGACGACTGGACTTGGCAGGTTCGCGATCTGGCGGATGCGGTAGCCAGAAGATTCCCTGGCACAACGGTTCGGATCAATCCCAACGCCGCTCCCGACAAACGCAGCTATCGTGTCGACTTTTCGCAGTTCCGCAAAATGGCCCCGGTGCACCAGCCGCGGATGACGCTCGATGGCGCAATCGACGGGATCGCCGAGGGCCTTGAGCAGGCCAGCTACCGCAACGAACGTCAAACGTGGCGCTATTCGCGATTGAAATTTCTTTCGCACCTGATGGAAAGGCGGCATCTCGGCAAAGATCTGCGTTGGCTCAACAACCCGCCAGCCGAAGCCAATTCGCAACTCAACCTGATGCTCGGCATGAGCGAAGGCTTGCTCAAACTGGGCGATGCACTAAGAGCCAGCATTCCCGCTCCGGCACCGGTCGAATCGCTAAAAGAGAAAAACGAACTAGCGGTCGATCACCCACCGGTTGCAAAACGAGAGACACAAAATCAATGACACCCACCAGCTTTTCTCCCGAAGTCGCCGCACCCGCAGGCCTAAGCCTCCGGGAAGAGATTCTGCTCAAGGTTCGCGATTTCTATCATGAAGCGCACCATCCCAAGCCCTTTCGGCCGGGAACATCCGCAGTGCCCTACGCCGGCCGCGTCTTCAACGAAGATGAACTGGTGACGCTGGTGGATTCCGCGTTGGACTTCTGGCTCACCGCCGGCCCTTACGCAACGCAGTTCGAAAACAAGTTCGCCAAATACTTCGGTCTGCGTTCCGCCACGCTATGCAATTCCGGCTCATCGGCCAACCTTCTGGCAATCTCGGCGTTAACCTCGCCTACGCTGGGCGACCGGCAGTTGAAACCC
>CAZCPL010000130.1:0-2243 GCA_964500255.1 uncultured Solibacteraceae bacterium
AGCCCAGTCCGGACATCGGCTCCGGATCCTCCTGGCAGAGGACAACCCCGTCAATCAAAAGGTCGCCACCCGTCTACTCGAACGCATGGGGCACTCCGTGAAGATTGCCCCCAACGGCATGATCGCCGTCGAACTCTTCCGGTCGTTTCCTTACGATGTCATCCTCATGGATAGCCAGATGCCGCTACTGAGCGGGGCCGGCGCAACCGCGGAGATCCGCCGCATCGAAGACTCCGAACATCGCGAGCGCATCCCGATCATTGCAGTCACCGCCAATGCGATGTCCGGCGAACGCGAGCGCTTGCTCGCACAAGGGATGGACGGTTACCTCGCCAAACCCTTCCAGCCCTCCGAACTCGAACAGTTGCTTCGCAGTTTTGCGTTCCCAGTCAGTTAGGTAGCGTAAGCCGTCCCCACAATCGCCTTGAAGAACGGGTATACTCTCAGAGCGAGTAGGACCCGGAATCAAGGAGATTTCATTCAAGATATGCCAATCGGAAAACGCGCTTTCGCCGAGTTTCTCGGCACTTTCTGGTTAGTTTTCGGCGGGTGCGGCAGCGCCGTCCTCGCTGCAGCATTCCCACAAGTCGGCATTGGGCTGCTCGGCGTCTCATTCGCCTTCGGCTTGACTGTACTCACCATGGCCTACGCCATCGGTCACATCTCGGGATGTCATCTCAATCCGGCCGTCACCGCCGGGCTCATCGTGGCCAAGCGTTTCCCGATGTCGGAAGCAGCTCACTACGTGATCGCACAAGTGTTAGGGGGCATCGCCGGTGCTGGAATCCTCTATGGGATCGCAAGCGGCAAGGCGGGCTTCGATCTCTCCGGCGGACTCGCTTCCAACGGCTTCGGGCTTCACTCGCCTGGCGGCTACACGATGGAATCGGCGCTGCTGGCTGAAGTCGTCCTCACCTTCATGTTCCTGATGATCATTCTCGGATCGACTGACAAGCGCGCCCCGCAAGGCTTCGCGCCAATCGCCATCGGGTTGGGATTGACGCTGATCCACCTCATCGGTATCCCGGTGACGAATCTTTCGGTGAACCCGGCTCGCAGCACGGGTCCCGCGGTGTTTGTGGGTGGTTGGGCAATCGAGCAGTTGTGGCTCTTCTGGATTGCGCCGATCATCGGAGCGGCGATCGCCGGAATCGTCTATACACAGGTGTTCGGTACGGCTGATCGAGAGGAAACCGAGCCGCTAAAGGCGAAGGTCTCGAAGGCAGGCCGGTAACCCCGCCGCCGCACCGGGGCCATGAACCGAAGAGACCGGTGGCGACCTTTGCTTCGAGCAAGGGTGGTGCCGGTCTCTACCTCCCAATCCGCCCCTGGATGCCCCGCATGAGAAACTGGAAGGTTCATGGCAAACATCCAGCGCGCGCTTCTCAGCGTCACTGACAAAACCGGCATCGCGGACTTCGCCCGCGGCCTCGCAGAACTCGGCGTAGAACTCATTTCCACCGGCGGAACCCACCGCACGCTCATTGACGCCGGACTTTCCGTCCGCGAAGTCTCCGAAGTCACCGGCTTCCCCGAAATGATGGACGGGCGCTTGAAAACCATCCACCCACGCGTCGCCGGGGGCGTTCTCGCGGTCCGCGCCAATGCCGAACACATGAAGTCCCTCGAAGAACACGGTATCCCGCGTATCGACATGGTGGTGGTGAACCTCTATCAGTTCGAAAAGATCGCTGCGAAAGCGGACGCCACACTGCACCGATTGATTGAGAACATCGACATCGGCGGACCCACCATGATCCGCGCGGCCGCCAAGAACTATCAGGATGTCGCCGTTGTGACCTCCCCCGATGACTATGCGTCTTTGCTCGAAGAATTACGTGCATCGAACAACCCGGCGCTCTCGCTCGACACTCATTGGAAGCTCGCGAAGAAAGCCTTCTCGACCACCGCTGCCTATGACCGCGCGATCTCGAAGAAGCTCGAAACGATCCTCATCGATCAAGGAATTGTGGAAACACTCGATGAGAATCCGCCACGCCTTCTCGACATCCGCGCGCCGCGTTCGTTGAGTCTGCGTTATGGTGAGAATCCTCACCAGTCGGCCGCCCTGTATGCGAGCGGCACATTGGGAATCGCGGGCGCGCAGCGACTGCAGCGGCGACGCGAGGATGTTGCGCGGCGCGCCGCCGACGGTCACCGCGAACGCGACCACCGGCCGCTGGCCGGGGCCGGAGCTGGTGACGGAGATGATCGTGATCTCGGGCGTGAACGCGGGGTCGTAC
>CAZCPL010000130.1:2253-15338 GCA_964500255.1 uncultured Solibacteraceae bacterium
CGCAGCGACTGCACGGGAAGGAACTCAGCTACAACAACCTCGTCGATCTCGACGCAGCCTGGCAGTTGATTCTGGAATTCGATGCACCGGCTTCGGCGATCATCAAGCACACGAATCCCTGCGGATGCGCCGAAGCACCGAATCTCGCGGATAGCTATCGCAAGGCCTTCGAAGCCGATCCCATCTCGGCGTTCGGCGGTGTGCTGGCCTTCAATCGCACAGTGGATGCCGAGACGGCCACTGAGGTTTCGAAGACCTTCATCGAAGCGATCGCTGCGCCGGATTATTCCTCGGAAGCTCTCGCAATCCTGCAGGCTAAGAAGAATCTACGCTTGCTGCGCGTGACCTTGTCGGATGTCTCCGAACCGGTTGTGAAGTCGATCAGTGGCGGTTACCTGATCCAAACCGCGGACCGTGCTCGGCTCGACCGAGCAACGGCACGCGTTGTCACGGAACGCCAACCGACCAGCGACGAATGGGCCGCGCTCGAGTTCGGTTGGAAGGTTGTGAAGCACGTCAAGAGCAATGCGATCGTCTACGCGCGCGCAGGCCAATCGATCAGCGCGGGCGCGGGCCAGATGAGCCGCGTCGATTCGGTGAAGTTCGGCGCGATGAAAGCAGTACTACCGCTGAAGGGCTCTGTCGTGGCGTCGGATGCGTTTTTCCCCTTCCCCGATGGTGTGGAAGAAGCAGCGAAGCATGGCATTACCGCTGTGGTCCAGCCAGGCGGGTCGGTGAAGGATCAGGAAGTGATCGCCGCCGCGAATCGTTTAGGTCTGGCAATGGTGCTGACCGGCATCCGCCACTTCCGCCACTAGACCAGAGCATGTCAGCGTGAGTAGATTCCTACAGCGAGTTCCGCCACGGCCTTGCGTAGCCACGCGGGTCAGCAAGTGGACAACGCTTGGCACCGTGTCGAGCCTCAGGTGGAAGCTGAAAACGCCGGGCGCGGTTTCACGGCGCGGCAGATTCAGCACAGGAGTCGTCTCTCAGTTGATCTGATCCCGCTCCCAGAGGCGACAACGCTACTTACCGGCCTTCGCCTTTTCCACATCGATCATCATGAACAGCTCCCATTCGCCGATTTCGCCGCGATCGGTCGCCATCGCACGCGAGTTGCGGGCCTTCATCCCACCGCTGTTTTCGGCGGTGACGTACTTACCCGCGCTCGTCACCAGCGCCACCAACGGACCTTCCGGATTCACGATCATAATCTTGAACTGCGCGGTTCCATCGGTCGTTTTCTGGGTCGCAACGAGTCCGCCACGCGCCGTTAATTGCGGCATGTCCGCGGGTACCGGTTGGTTACCGCCACGATTCGGACGCCCAACCATTGCTCCGCGCCGGTTGAACACGGCATCGCTCAAAAAATGTCCGTCTTCGGTTCGGAACGCAAATACACCGGGTGCGGTCTGCACCAGCGTGAACGTCTCCCAAGGACCCAACTCCTTGCGATCGGTGTTGACCACCGATCCGCCGCCATTTTCGGCCGTCAGATAAAAGCCGTTGACTGTGCGGAATGCATAGGTGCGGTCTGCTGCCTTCGCCGCTTGCGGTTCCTGGGCCAGCGCAGCCACTGTGGTCATCAAAAGGATCGGTATTGTCTTCATCACGCATCCATCATAGCGGAGTACAATCTATCGACAGTGACTTCGATGCATGCCCATCCGTCTTTGATTTCCATCCTTTCCGATGTCATTCCAAGCAGCGGAACCTGATCTTCCAGAACCCCGCTCACAATCGCGATTCCCAGCGGTGTGAGCACACGTGCGATCTCCGGCAGCAGATCCACCAGCACCCCTGCCTGAATGTTCGCGATGAGCACGTCGACGCTACCGCTCCGTAGGCTATCCACCGACCCACAATAGCCGCCCGCCCGACGCGCCGCCATCGGATCCAGGTCGCAACCTATCGCCCGCCCCGCGCCCAGCAGCAGCGCAGCTTGCGAAAGCAGGCCCGATCCACAACCAATGTCGGCTACCGTCGCGCCGGGCGTCACCCGGCGTTCCAGCGCCGCGAGACAAAGCTGCGTCGTCGGATGATCGCCGTTGCCGAAAAGTGTTCCCGCGTGCATCGCAATGCGGATCCTTCCATCGGGAGCAGTCGACGCATCCCATGGTGGCGCAAGCCACAGTTTCTCGCCGATCGCCATCGCCTGCCACTGGGAATTCTGCCAATCGGCGTTCCAGTTGTACTCCGGTTCTCTGTGAATCGTGCCGTCAAGATCTTGCGCACAACGCTGGGCTTCGTCGTGAGATCCAAACCAAGCCTTGGCCATGCCTGCAGTTTCACTGTCCGCCGCCGCAAGTTCATAGGGCAGGAATCGCGCCAACGCGATCTCTTCATATCCCGCCTCGCAACGGATCTCCACTCGCCACATGTGTTCTTGAGTAACACGCAGGCAACGGGGCCGCCGCGATTGTCCCCAACGCAAACATCGTTCTGTTGAACGGCGCCCATAGCTACGTTTCCTAGCCACTTCATCGGGAAGTAGCAGCCGCTGCAACTGTCGGCAGCGGATCGAAAACACATTCGCAGATCTGCGAGGTTCCGTCCTTCACTCGGTTCGCCATTGCCTTCCGCGTGAAGCGCCACACCGTCACGTTGGGCTCCGCAACCTCCTCCGTTTGATCCTCTGGCAAGCGCACTGCAAAACCCAGGGGAGGGCATCATCGATGATTGGTGGCACCCGCGCATCCATCGCTGCTTCGCAGATGTCACTTTTGCGCAGCTATCGACCGAACGATGCTTGAGCCACGTGACCAAAGTCACCGCGCTGCGGCGAAAGATGCGAAACAATAGAATCATGAGACCCGCGTGGCTCTTCCTCGTTTTCGCAGCAGCCATTGGGATGGCGCAACCCGGAGACTTCTCCGGATCGTTTGTGTTTCCGCTTGACGGCGAAGTGATCCGCTATGAAGCGCAAGCCAACGATCCCGTCGCGAAATTGCAGCGCGATCTTGCAACCGGCAGGCGGACTCTCACCCGCGATCCCAAAACCGGCTATCTGAAACCGATACTCGAAGCCCTCGGTGTCTCGACTGCCTCGCAAATACTGGTCTTTTCCAAAACCAGCTTCCAGTTGCACCGCATCTCACCCGACAACCCTCGCGCCTTGTATTTCAACGACGATGTGTATGTCGGCTATGTGCCCGGAGGCGATGTAGTCGAGCTATCCGCCGTAGATCCGGAAAAGGGCGGTATCTTCTACTCCCTCAGCCAAACGGAATCGAAGAAGCCACAAATTGTGCGCCGCGATGAATGCCTGCAATGCCATGCTTCGCCCCGAACATTGGGTGTCCCCGGACATATCGTTCGCTCCGTCTATCCGCTGCACGAAGGCTTCCCGGCAACCAACGCGCCTTCTTACAATACCGATCACCGCAGTCCGTTTGACCTCCGGTTCGGTGGATGGTATGTCACAGGATCCACCGGTTCGATCAAGCATATGGGCAATTCAGTCGGCACCGATCCTGACCAGCCCGAGAAGCTCGATTACGAACACAACCGCAACTGGACGTCGCTCGCGTCGAAGTACGAGTTGCAGAAGACGCTGACGCCCCATTCCGATGTCGTCGCGCACCTTGTGCTCGCACACCAGACCGCCGGGCACAACTACATCGCGCGAGTGAGCTACGAAGCCCGCACGGCAATGTATATGCAGGCGTCCATCAACCGCAGCCTCAAAGAGCCGGTGGATACGTTCAGTGAGTCGACTGAGCGTCGTCTCGACCGTTCGGCGGAGATCCTGTTGCGTTACATGCTCTTCACCGACGAGAAGAAACTGCCATCGCCGATCCGCGGCGATTCGGGATACGCGGCGGAGTTCGCCAAGGTGGGCGCGAAAGACCGCAAGGGCCGCAGCCTGCGCGAGTTCGATCTCGATACGCGCTTGTTCCGTTATCCGCTGAGTTTTCTCATCTACTCGGAAGCTTTCGATGCCCTGCCGGAAACGATCCGCGCGCGCTTTTATTCCAAGCTCGACACGGTGCTGGCGGGCAAGGATACAGCCGGAATGAGCGCGGCTCTCACCTCCGCCCAGCGCAGTGCGATTCGCGACATTGTGCTGGACACGAAACCCGAAGCCCGCAGGCGGTGGAAGTAACGCTGGGGCAACCTCTCGCACGGCGCTGCACCGTTAAGCGTTGGATGTGGCTACAAGCGATGAACGCCGCAATGCTTTCAAGTAGACTGCTTTCGCAGGGCCAGCGCATTCATGCAATATCGCAAGCCGCCGGGCTTCGGGCCATCTGGAAACACGTGTCCCAAATGCGCATTGCAACTGTTGCAGACCGTCTCGACACGAACCATGCCATGGGTGGTATCCGCATTGTAGGCGATGGCGTTCGCCGCAAGCGGCTGCGTGAACGAGGGCCAGCCGGTACCCGATTCGAACTTTTCCTGCGCGTCGAACAGCAGCGTGCCACAGCAGCGGCAGGCGTACAAACCCGGCTCGAACAAACCACACATCGACGAACTGAACGGACTTTCGGTGGCCGCCTGACGGGTCACCATATACTCTTCTTCGTTGAGTTCCGCGCGCCACTCGGCGTCCGTCTTGACGACCTTGCGGTCCGGTGCGGGCATACCATTCTTGGCGAAACTCATCACATCGTTCCATTGCAGCGGCATGATCTTACTCTAACTTTTTCGCGCGCTGCCGATGCGACGAGCTAGTTAGGTGACAGTGACGAACGGGCGACTTTCGATTCTGGCGCCGGTCGGAATGCAGAGCCTGGCTCTCGCATAGCAACCGGCTGCTGTTGTATCGGCGTCGCGCCGATCGCAGAATCGTCTGCAGAGCCCGCGCGCAAAAGAGTGTGATTACCGCCGAAGAGATCCACCGACGCAACTTTCGCGCGGTTCCGGAGGCATTGTCCGCTGCCACCGGAGTGTTTCTCCAGCCAAACAAACTATGCCGGTGGGTCTCCAATCATTCGAGGAATGGTGGGAAATCGAAGTCTCATCCTGGTCAATGGTGTGCGCATGAACGATGGCATCTACAAAAGACGAAAAGGCCTCGGGAACGATCGGGACGCGATTCTCAAGCGCCGATCGTTCCGGCCTGGGCCATCGCCCGAGGCCATTCGCAGAAAGGCGTCGGCGTCCTGCGCGCCGGTGGATCCACACTTTTGCAGAAACACACTGGGTACCGTCAAAGCGCCGGAGACCACAGTTTCCGCTGGGCCATGCCGCGCAATCTATCGCGGTTGAAGCAGTTCGACGTGCCGCGCAGGGATGTGTTGACGGCTGCAACCGCGCTGACGAATAACTGAATCCGCAAGGCCGCGATATGCGCTCACGCCCAATCCACGCTGGGCGGAATCGATCGATATCACCGTGGTATTCCAGCGCCGATTTGAAGACTTCTTCAGTATTCCCATCTCCCGCCCTTACCTTCGAGTTGCGTGCCGGCCCGCAGCGGGGGCCGCTTGCTGGCTTGGCTTTTGCCTTGGAAAATTTGTCCAATCACCGATCGATGTTCCCACCACAGCGGGTATGGCGCAGTTGAGGAACCCGCCCACGACGGGATCGGCGTCGAGAGACCACTGGCGGATTGCAAAGCCGATCCTTCTGCGCATCTGTGGAAACAGCGCAGAACGGGGCGCCTCACCTCTCCCTTTGGGCTTCCAAAGATTTCGATAGATTCCGTGGCGGTTGAGAATCTTCCGCTCCGTCGCCGTCGCTGCTCATCTGAAGACTCACTTCAAAACAGCCCGCTTGATCATCTTCATGAATAAACCATCGGACAGGACTCTGCGCAGGAACAACAACCCCATCGTATTCGACTGATAGCGGATCCGCGACGACCCATCCGTCACAGCCTCAAAGATTACCTTCGCTGTTGCTGACGGTGGAACCCCGTTCGCGCCAGCGCCATTCATCCCCCGCATCGCGCGTTCGGAAAAACTGTCGTAAGCCGTCAGCCCCACCTTTCGCATGAGTTCCTTCGAACGGTCATAGAAATCCGTCTTGACCGGACCCGGCTCAATAATCTTCACCCGGATCCCGAATGGTTCTAACTCATAGTTCAGCGATTCCGAGAATCCCTCCACCGCCCATTTCGTACCGTGATACACACTGTAAAGCGGAAACGTGATCCGTCCGCCCATTGACGCCACATTGGCGATCACGCCACTTCGCCGCTCGCGCATGTGCGGAAGCACCGCGCGAACCACATTCATCGGACCAAAGACATTCGTCTGAAACTGCCGCTCAATCTGTTCTTGGGTCGATGCCTCAAACGGACCCACCAACCCATAGCCCGCATTGTTCACCACCGCTTCAATCGCGCCGAACCTGCGGATCGTTTCCGCCACAGCCTCCAAGATGCTCGCCTCGTCGGTCACATCGAGTCGCAAAACGGCCACACGGCTGAGCTTGGTGAGTTCATTTTCCTGCTCTGGACGTCGCATCGTCGCCACGACATTCCATTGCCCGGAAGCATGAATTCCCGGACCGTCGCCTTACCGATGCCGCTCGAAGCGCCGGTAACCACTACTGTTTTCACTTGGCCCCCCGGCTGCGCTTGAGTTCTTCGAGCTTCTGCTTGAGGAACTCCCGATACTCGTTCTTTAACGCCGGATCCGAGGGGCTCCCATAGATCTCCGACGATTTGTACTTCCCTTCATCGAACTTCTTGCGCGTCCACTCATCGTGGATATGGATGACATCGGCGTTGTCCATCACCGCTTCCGCAAGATGCGGAGGAATAAAATAAATACCCTCGCGGTCGCCGAACACCAGATCGCCGGGCATCACCGTCACGCCTCCAATCCGCACCGGAATGTTGATACCCGTCAGCATCACATTGCCGATCGGTGTCGGATCCGTATGGCGAAAATACGCAGGCATGCTCATTTCCGCAATGCCTTGCAGGTCGCGGATACTGCCGTCCACCACCAACCCTCCACCGTTCGTCGCTTTCATCACCCAATAGAACAGGTTGTCGCCGACGATGGTGCCTCCCACTTTCTTCCCGAAAAGATCGACAACCAGAACATCGCCCGGCTGCAACATATCGAGCGCTGTCTGGTTCTTCAGCGGCTTCATCCCCGCTGCCTTGGCGTCAGCTTGAATCTTCTCTTCCACATCGGGACGCGTCGGCATGAACTGCACCGTAAACGCGCGCCCAATCATTCTTTTACCGGGATGCAGGACCTGAAATCCATCGGCAAACTGGTTCTGGAATCCCTTGCCCGGTAGCACGGCCCAGACCTCTTCCGCCGAGAGCGTTTGTGCCCGCTGTAGGATCGAGTCCGGAACCTTGGGGCGTCCATCGGGGAAGCGCTCATAAGGATTCTTGGCGGTGTACTCGATCATCTCCTTCGAAGGAAAGTGAAAGAGTTGCGCCTGGGCAGCGGTCATCGAGAGGGCAATCACAAGAAGGCGGGTCATCGTATGGCCATTCTACGCTAAGACAGAGTGACGGTGACCCATCGGTTGCAACGGTTTCGCGCCGTCTTTCCGGGATTCCGCTTAGCGAATTCCGAACTGCCCGTTTCTCGTGGTTGTCGTTACCTCGACAGTGGGCAGTCGCTTTCCGACTGGGAACGGCGTAGGACGAGATCGCTTGAGGCACCGCGCTACGATAAGCCGCAACGTGCGAAAATCCCATAGTGCAGCGAGAAACGAAAGTCTGTGAACTCTGAAAGCCGCGCGCGCATCCTGCGCCAAGCCTGGATCGGCGACGCCGTCCTCACGCTCTTCGCGCGAAACTGGATCCTTTCCGAAACCGGTGCCATCGACGGTGAACGCTCGGTGCGCATGACTTCCAATCAGTTCCTGAACTCCCTCGGACAACCAGACGAAGTCGAAGCCCAGATCGGACGCGTCTACGAAACCGAAGGACTCGTCGCCGCCTTCGCCTGGATCGAGGCGCAGTTACTGCCAATGTTCAAACGTCAAGAAGGGAACCGCAAGAAACGTTAGCAAAGGGCGCGCCTCTCAGAGGATAATCTAGAGAGAAGGGTTGGGTCGCTCTGAAGTCGTTCCATTGTATTTTGATCTGCCTCGCTGCCGGGTTGGCGTTCGCGCAGAAGTTCACGCGCGAGGCCAAGGGACGCATCGAGTCCGATGGACGCGCACCCGTCTTCGTTGTCCTCACATCCCAGCCACAACGCGCCGTGCTTGATCGTACGTCGCTAAGCGCCGCCAGAGAAGTCACACTCAACCGCACCAACGATCCGGAAGCCGTGAAAGCCCGCTGGCGCGCGCAAGCCTACGCGGAAATCGCCCGTGAGGTCGCACCCCAGCAGGATCGTGTCGAAACCCTCCTGCGCTCACTAGGCGCAACCCAACTCGGCCGCTACACCATCGTCAATATGGTTACGGCTGAGGTCCCCGTGTGGGCGATCCAAGATCTCGAGAATTCGCCCGATGTCGCCAAAGTTTTCCTCTCGAAAACCAGACAAGCACACCTCGATACCAGTGTCCCCGCCCTCGGTGCGCCGACGTTTTGGAATGCCGGATTTGCCGGCGCCGGACAAATCATTGCCCTAGTGGATTCAGGTGTACGGACCAATCATCCCGCCTTTGCCGGCCGCACCATCATCAACCGCATCTTTCTCAATTTCGGAAAAACCAGCAATTGCTTTGACGATGACGCTACGACGGCAGAAGACAAGCAGGGGCACGGGACTCACATCGCGGGTATCCTCATGAGCCAAGGTTCCGCTGGATTCACGAACCACATCGGCGTCGCCCGCGGACTGGGCACACTCTACAACGTCAAAGCGGGATTCAAAGCTAAAGCCCCTTGCAGCCTCGGCGGTGCGGAAGCCGATGATCGCGACCTCATGGACGCTGCCCAATGGGCTGCCGAGAGTGTGGGGATCGCCATCGTGAATTGCAGCTTCGGTGGCGACGTCAGCGCCGGCGAGGACGATGACATTTTGTCGATTGCCTTCGACCAGATTGCGGATACGCATGACGTCTTCGTTGCTGTCTCCGCAGGCAATGGTGGCCCCACCGCGGGAACCGTGAGTTCACCTGGAATCGGATTCAACATCGTTTCCGTAGGAAATTGGATCACGCGCGGATCGATCTCGAACACCAGCAGCCGCGGACCCACCGGCGGAGGCCGCTTCAAACCCGACATCGCAGGCCCAGGTAACAACATCGTTTCCGTGGCCTACGATTGGGACGGTACTGGGCTGCCCGACTTTGTTGCCAAGTCCGGCACAAGTATGTCTGCGCCACACATCGCAGCCGCCGCCGCGTTACTACGGCATGCTGGCGTAGCCGATACGCTCGAAACCAAGGCGATTCTCCTCAACACCACAGGCGCCCTCACTTGGGCAGCCGATCGCGGCTGGGGCTTTGCCAATCTCACCACCGCACAATCGCAAGTGGCGTTTCGAGACAGCCGGACGGTCAGCGCCGGTGCCTTCAACTTCTATCGCCTCAGCGCGCCCGGCGACCTCACCGCGACACTCACCTGGAACCGGCACATCTTCGGCACAAGGCCGACGGTCACCGACATCCGCTTCAACAACCTCGATCTTTACGCCTACAATCGCGCCAGCGGTGAGGCCATCACCCAAGCCAACTCGACGCTGCAGAACGTGGAAAAGATTTCGCTCAATTCGTCGACCGATGTGGTGTTGAAGGTGCGATCCGCGCCGACAGATCCCGTGTTCGAATACTACGGCATCGCCTTTTCCAGACCGTTTTCGCGCGCAACTGGGCCAACGCTGACAATCACCTGTTCGCAGCCCTCGTCCGGAACCGTCCATGTCCCCATCAACGGCACCTGCACGGTTGCCAACAGCGGAGACATGCCAGCCTTTGGCGTGGTTCTCAACATCATCGGAACTGCAGGGCCAAATTCCTGGACGCTCAACACAATCCAGCCGGGCTCCAACGCCGTCACCAACACATCCTTCACTGCAACCATCGGGGGATCGCGCGAGTTTCCGGTAGCCGCTTCAAGCGCCTCCTATGGAGAGGCCATTTCCGGCAACACCAGCTTTACGGTCAATTTCGCTTCATCGCCAGGAGCACCGCCCGCGTCGGCCAATCCCAATCCCGCGAACTTTGGGGCGAACATCGCCTCGTCCGGAACTCTGTCCTGGGCGGCCTCGTCCGGTGCCACCGGCTACGATGTCTACTTCGGCCCTGCCAACCCGCCGCCGCTCAGTGCTTCGAACCTCACGGGCACCACTCGAGCGTTCTCGATCCTTACCTCCGCCGCGACGTACTTCTGGCAAGTCGTCGCCAAGAACAGTGCGGGCGCAACCGCTTCCCCCATCTGGCGGTTCACCGTGGGTGAACCCACTGGCCTGCTCTTTGTTGCCATCGCCCCTTGCCGCCTGGTGGATACCCGCAATCCCAACGGACCCTTGGGTGGGCCCGTTTTGCCAGCAAAGCAGTTCCGCACCTTCCCGCTTTCCATCCATTCCTGCGTCGCGCCCGCAGCGCCCGCCGCCTTTTCGCTGAACATCACCGTCGTTCCACAAGGTCCGCTCGGATTCCTCACCGTATGGCCCACCGGACTGGACCAGCCCGTTGTTTCCACCTTGAATGCTCTCGATGGACGCATCAAGGCCAATGCCGCCATCGTGCCAGCCGGAACCAGCGGCAGCGTCAACCTCTACGCCACCGATGCCGCGCACGCCATCGTTGACATCAACGGATACTTCGTCCAACCCGGAGCTTCGAACGCACTCGCCTTCTATCCAGTCAAGCCTTGCCGCGTTGCCGATACGCGCACGAATGCGCCACCCGCCTTGGCGGGAAACAGCACCCGTAGCTTCAACGTATTGGGTTCGAGTTGCGGCATCCCCGCTGCCGCGCGCGCCTATGCCCTGAACGCCACGGTCGTGCCGTTGACCCCAGGCTTTGGATTCCTGACCCTGTGGCCCACCGGCCAAGCCCGGCCCACCGTGTCCACGTTGAACGCCCTTACAGGAACCGTCACCGCCAACGCTGCGATTGTGCCTGCTGGTTTCGAGGGCGAGATTTCCGCTTACGGTACGGACAACGCCAATCTGATTCTCGACATCAACGGCTACTTCGCGCCAGCCGGCAGCGCCGGAGCACTCACCTTCCGCACACTTGCCCCCTGCCGTGTGCTGGATACCCGCCTGGCCACTGGCCCGCTTGGAGGACCCATCCTTGCCGCCAACGCCACTCGCAACATTCCGATCACATCGAGCGCGTGCCAGGTTCCCACAACTGCCCAATCGTATTCTATGAATGCAACCGTGGTGCCGCCCGCAGCGTTCGGATTCCTCACCTTGTGGGCAGCAGGCTCCACGCGACCGACAGTCTCAACGCTCAATGCCCTAGACGGCGCGCTCACTTCCAACGCCGCGATCGTGCCCGCCTCAACGCCGGGTGGTGCGATCAACGTGCATGGATCGGACGCCGTCCACTTGCTTCTGGATATCAGCGGATACTTCGCTCCCTAGCGACCGCTGTAAAGTTCGTCTACCCTCCGGGGATGGCTTTTACCTCCACAGTTCTCGCCGGATCTTTCACCGCCACCGATGCTGCTTCTCTTTCCCCTCAAGGCATGCTGCCCCGAGGCTCGGCATGTCTCTGCAGGCTGCTACTGGATCGATGAATCAATACGGTGGCATCTACGATCCCACGGTGCAATCCGTCAAAGACTCGATCGAGAATGGCTTCAAGCTTTTGGCGGCCAACGGCTTCACCCGAATGGCGGTTCCATTCATTGGCGGAAACATCTTTCGCAAACGAATCGGTGTGACGTCCGACGTATTGGCCGCAGCGATTGTGGATGGGTGTCTCACCAACTATGCCGCGCAAACGATTCTGGTTGGCGATACCGCCGCAGTTGCGCAGTTGTTCCGGGATGCGGTAACGAAAATTGGCCAGCCATCGACCCCAACACCGTGATAATGCAGGGCAGCATCCTGTCTTTTCACGATCATCACGCACCGGTCATCATGAATGCCGCCAACATGGAAGTGGAGTTTGGCGGGGGACTTTCCGGCATCGTCGGGGGTGCCACCGGCGACCAGACTGCCATCGACAAAGAGGCCAGAGCCGACATCCAGGCCTTCTGGAAATCCGTACAACGGACGGCAGCGGCCGGAGCCTAGCCGGTGGCCGAAAACCACCACGTTGGTGGCGCTGCACCAGTGCCCGGGAATCTGAACCTATTTTCATCAACAACATACGCTCTGGCACACAGCGTGCAATAGAGAGAGGCATGAAACGTCGATGGTTTGTTTCCGCCCTTTTCCTTGCGGCCTCGGCAGCCACATTCGCACAGCAGCAGTCGCAGCAGCAGCCTTCTTCCCCATCGGCCAACGCCAACTCCGGTTGGCGAAAGGTGGAAGAAGCAGTCGCCACTCCTGCGCGAGAGGACGCCCCTGCGCCGCAACAATCCCAACAATCTCAGGCTTCGCCAGCAGAAGTCGTCATCCCCGCTGGAACCTGGGTCACCATCCGCACAGACCAGCTTCTCTCGAGCGACTACAACCGCGTCGGCGATGTCTTCGCCGCCACTCTTTCCCAGCCCATCGTGGCTGGCGGCGTCGTGCTTGCCCGCCGAGGCCAGACGATCACCGGCCAAGTGACCCAAGCCATCCGAGCCGGACGCGTCAAAGGAACCTCACGCCTCGCCGTGGAACTCACCGAGATCGGCCTCGCCGATGGCCAGCAAGTGCCGATCCGCAGCCAACTGGTGGAATTCTCGGCCGGTAGTTCGCGCGGCAGCGATACCGCGACCGTCGGAACCGTAACCGGTGCCGGTGCCGCTATCGGTGCCGCCGCAGGCGGAGGTTTCGGCGCAGGCATGGGCGCAATTGCCGGGGCCGGCGCCTCCGCGATCGGCGTCCTGCTGAGCCGCGGACGCGTAACTGAGATCCCGCCGGAATCTGTGATGCGCTTCCGCCTGATGGATGCCGTCACGGTCAGCACGGCTCGCGCACAGCAGGCCTTTCAGACTGTCCAACAAAACGACTATGAATCACGTCCGCTGCAAACCCGCGTGCAGGTTCGCCAGCCATCGATCTGGGGCGCCGGCGGTTGGGGTGGTGGCTGGGGCAACAATCCCTATTTCTGGGGTCCGAGCTACGGATGGGGAGGTTGGGGTCCTGGATTTTACTCGA
>CAZCPL010000131.1:0-9371 GCA_964500255.1 uncultured Solibacteraceae bacterium
CTACTCTTTCTCGGCAGCGCGTTCGCCGCACAGCAAGCGTCGACACCGGTCTACACGTATAAGGTCGTCAAGACATATCCTCACGATCCCAATGCGTTTACGCAGGGATTGATTTTCCTCGACGGGTTCTTGTACGAAGGCACCGGACTCAACGGCCGATCCGGCTTGCGCAAGGTCAACCTCGAAACCGGAAAGGTGCTGCAGCAGAAACCGATTGAAGAGCAATATTTCGGCGAAGGCATCACCGACTGGGGCAATGAGTTGGTGCAGATTACGTGGCAGAACGGCGTCGGCTTTGTCTACGATCGCGCGACGTTTCAACGCAAGAAGCAGTTCAAATACGGCGGCGAAGGTTGGGGCATCACGCACGATTCCACACGGCTGATCATGAGCGATGGCTCGCCCGTGCTGCGGTTTCTGGATCCTGTCACGCAGGCGGAAACGGGGCGCATCGTGGTGCTGGACGGGCGCAGGCCGATCGCCAACCTCAACGAACTCGAGTATGTGAACGGCGAGATCTGGGCCAACGTTTGGCAGACGTTTCGCATCGCGCGGATTTCCCCGCAAACGGGGCAAGTGCTGGGATGGATCGATTTCTCAGGGATTATGAAAGAATCCACCGACGTCGATGTGATGAACGGCATCGCTTATGACGCCAAGCGAGACCGCCTATTCGTCACCGGCAAGTTGTGGCCCAAGATCTTCGAGGTCAAGATTGTCCCGCGATGACTTCAGTACCCGCCCGCCATCGGAGACTTCGGACCTCTCTTTGACCCGCGCGGTGGTTTTGGATCCCCACATCGCAAGATCGGCAATTCGCCAGCAGTTTCCATTCGGGCCAATGCGGTGTGCTGAGCCTCGAACCGTTGCGGATTCAGCGCTGCCAGGTTGACAAGAGGCGCAACGTTCTCGATCATCTCCCAAAGCAAGTCGAGCGTTGAGCTCATTGCCAGCGGATGAAGCGTTGGCGTGAGGGTGATCATCGGGTAAACCTTACGGGAGCCGCTACCTTCAACCGAATTTCGGGCATCCTCGTCAATTCCAGAGTGATTGTTCGCTCTTGCCCAAAACTATCGAAAGTTTGTCACAGTGACGAGTATCTGGCCGAGTGACAGTCTCGATAGACTGACCGGCTTGACAATCATATCCACTGAAAACTGAGCTGCGGCAGGCTTGGTGCGGGATTGCGCCGTTCCGGGCGTGTGTGAAACCCGTGGCGCTCTTTGATGCGCTTCACGCGGTCTTGCATCGTCTCCACATACGGACCTTTCAAATACGAGTTGGCTGCGAACTGCTGCCGGTAGCGCCGCACCAGATGCGGATGGTGTTCCTGCAGGTAAGGGAAAAATACCGACTTCGCGCAGTCTTTCAGGAACACCACGTTGGCCCAAAACGCTGTCGCGCCCGCCTGCCGCGCGGCTCTGGCGACGGCGTCGATGCTTTCCTCACTATCGTTGATGAGCGGCATCAGCGGACTGCAATTCACGCAAACACTGACGCCGGCTTTGGCGAGCCTGCGCACTGCATCGAGGCGAAGATCGGGACGCGGGGCGAAGGGTTCCAGTCCGCGGGCGAGTTCGGTATCGAGCGTCGTGATCGTGATGTTGACGCTGACCTCGTTTTGTTTGGAGGCGATCGCTGCGAGCAGATCGGCGTCGCGCGTGGCGAGATCGCTCTTGGTGGTGATCCAGAGGCGGCGATGTGTGGAATGCTCGAGAAAGACTTCCAGCATTTGCCGGGTGATGCCGTAACGGCGTTCGGCAGGCTGATAAGGATCTGTGACCGTGCCCATGGCCATGCTATGGCCGTGCGGGATTCGGCGGAGTTCACCCGCGAAGGCCGTGCGGGTCCATTCTTTGGCGAAGATGTGGGTTTCGAAGTCGTCGCCATTGCGGAGTTCCATGAATTCATGCGACTAGCGCGCATAGCAGTATTTGCAGCCGTATTCGCAGCCGCGATAGGGGTTCAGCGTCCACTCGAAGGGCAGTTCGGGGTTTGCACAGCGCCCGATATAGCTACGCACCGGGAGGCTGCGGTACTCCACCGCGCGCTTCGACAGCAACAACCCGCTTTGGGAAGCCAGTTTGGCTATGCCGATGAGTCCGGTGCTTCTGGTCGTATCGTGCTCCTGGAAAAGCGAACAGGGAAGGGTGAGTGTCGGCGCCGGATCCGGTGTTCGCGTATTCCTGGAAAGCATTTGGGGAGAACTACTCTGTCCTATATTCGCTGTTTATTCGCCATCTGTCAAGTGAAATGAACTTTCTCTTCAACATCTCCGCGATCGTCGCGATAAGGGATATAGTACGTGGCGCTTTGGCGGATGGACCCGCTACGAAACCAGAACGAAAAGGTTACCTATGGAACAACAGAATCGAATGCCGATTGGCCCGAAGATCGCCCTGATTGGAGGCAGTTTCTTTGTGCCGATCGTCGTATTGCTTCTACTCATGGTGAATGCGATGAGTGCAAGCATTGAGTTTGCAGACAAGGAGCTGATCGGAAACGCGATCCTCAGACCTCTGATGGGATTTCAGTCTGCTGTGCATGACTACCTGGAAACCGGGCCTGGATGTTCAGGAACGGAGTGTGCTGCAAAGCGCGAGACCGCCAAGGCGATGGTCGAAAGCACTTTGGCAGTGTTGGATCGGGAAATGACGGCATATGGCGTGCCCTTGCAATTTACGGTGACCGGGCTGAGCAAGCGTGGTCGCGACGGCAGGGACGCTGCCGGCTTGCGATCGGCGTGGGGGCGGCTTGCCCAAGCGGATCCGGCCAAGCCGGATTTCGCTGCAAGCTATGCGGATGTCGCGGAAATCACTCGAACGATGATGACCCATGCGGGCGATACATCGAACCTGATTCTCGATCCGGATTTGGATAGCTACTACCTGATGGATGCGGTTCTCATCGCGGCACCACAGATGCAGGATCGGCTGGCATCGATTGTGCAGATCAGTCGCGGGTTGGCAAACGGAGATGCCGCGCGACTGAAGCTTGCAGTCGCGGCTGCGATGTTTGACGAAGCGGATTTCGGCCGCTTGACTGCCAGTACGAAAACGGCGATCAATGAAGACTCGAACGTCTACGGTGTGAGTTCTACGTTGATTCCGCGGCTGGAAGCGTTCTTGGCGGTAGTTTCCGGCCGGTCGAAGCAGTTGCTGGAAGCGATGCGGAATGGTGGCGACGGCGAGACAATCGGTAAGTTGGCCTTGGAGACACGGCGCGCAAGTTATGCCCACTGGGTGCAGGCAAGTGAGGAACTCGACGTTCTGTTGAAGGCTCGGATTGACGACTACGCGGGCCAGCGCACTCGTGCCGTTCTGATTTCCGGGTTGGCTGTGTTTGGCGCGAGCCTCCTGGCGTACTTCCTACTGCAGAGCATCACCAAACCCCTCGAAAAACTGGTTCGCTCGCTCGGTCCGGGCGCGACGTTGCTTTCAGGATGCGTGGAAAAGATCGCCGAAGTGACGCAGCAGCAAACTCCGAACCCAGAAGAGGCGAACATCATCTGCGGAGAGTTGAACGCCCATGCGGACGACATGCGGATGGCAGTTCTCGAGCTGGCGCGGCAGGTGCGTGGCGCGGAAGCGGACCAACTGGCGAGCAACGCCGCCGGGATCCGGTCGTAAAGGGCAGGAACCATGGCGTCACTCACCTACAATCAGTTGCTCACCGCGATCGCCGGATTCATCGACAAGGACAAAGCAACGGGCATTCTCGATAGGCAATTGAAGGCGAAGAACCTCGTGGCGGAAACTCTTGCTTCCACAGATCTGAGTGCGCTTATCGTGGGGTTGTCCACCGCGGCCTCGCTCTATGTTCCCGATGCGGGCCGTAAGGACGAGTTGAAGGGCAAACTCAAGGCGATGGTCATCTAACTAAACGAAAAAGCCAGCCCCGCAGGACTGGCTTCCCCAATCTATTCGGTTGAAGGCGTAGCTATGGCCAGGGTGGCGGATCGCGAAAACGCCAGTCTCCCACCGGACGAGTACATCATCCAAGTGGACGGTTCCGGCACGACTGGATCCCCACCATTGGCGAGATCGTCCGCGCAAGTCGCGGTTCCTGTAAAAAATGCGACGCTTGGAGCGTTCAGCGCGTTGGCGATAGCGGAGCCAGCCGGCGAACACACTCGGCCTTTGCGCCAGTCCGCTTGTTGCGAATTCCCGATCTCGCCCAAGTGCAGCACCGTGCGCTGAAAGGTTTGGTTGCCGGAGACACGCTGGTTTTCCATCGGGCTGAAGTCGCGATAGTCCTTGCCGTCCTTCTTGCGATTTGTACTGCGGAGAGATACTGACTATTGCAGAATGCCAGATTTGTCGCGCTCCGAAAAGAGGGTAGATCTGCCGGTCTTCGCAATGCCAGCGGTGAAGCCGCTGATTTAGCTCGTTCCTCGGCCTCAAAACAGGCCTCAGCTGCGAGGGCTAGGCTAGAATGTAGGCACGGTATGCGTCAACTCCTACTTTGCCTATGGACAATTCCGCTTTGGGCGGGGCCCCCCTCAATCGCGGTTCTTCCCAAGGCTGGCAACCCTGAAAACTCAGTCGCCTTTTACGACGTCGTGAGCCTGAAGTTGCTGAGCCGCATTCCAGATGCCGGCGGTGCCGACATTCTTCAAATCATCCCGCTGCCGGATGGCTCCAAATTCTTTCTCATTTCAAAGTCCAATTCGCCAGTCATTGCACTGGACGAAAACTACGCGAATCCCAAAGAGATTGCCGGACGCTTGGGCGTCGCGCCTTCTGCCGCGATACTCACTCCCGACGCAAAGCGCCTGCTTGTTGCCGCTGGAACCAACCTCAATACCTTTCAAACCGCAACCAACGAACTTTCCAATACCATCACGCTTCCGTCGCCCATCGTCGATCTTGCCGCCTCGCACGATTCCGCCCGCATTTTCGCCCTCGGACAAAGCCTCTCAGACGGCAAGATTCAACTGACCATGCTCGAAAACGAACGCATCGTCAATACGCTCACGCTTCCCGGCGATCGCAATGCGCCAGCCACGAGCCTTCTCATGGCACCCAACGGACGCTTGTACCTGTCGACCGATCTCCGCGTTTTCGAGATCGATTCCAGAACGAATCAGCTCACCCCCAGGGGCGAAATCCTCACCACCGGATATCCCGGAAAAGGTGCAGCCGCCAGCCCCGATGGGCGCTACATCATGATCCCCAACGTGCGCCCGCTGCAAGGCGCAACGCCGCTGTTACAGCTCGACACTCGCAACAAGACGATCTATCCCGCCGCCGCACTACCCGGCCAGGAACCCTTCGAGCGAATCCAGCCCAGCCGCAACATCATCGGGGCCGAGGGAATGATCGGACTCACCCGCAACGGCCGCCTCTTCGATATCCGCTTCGGCAATCCGACGCCGTCTGTCACGCCTTCCACAGCGGACGCATACTTCGCCGAAGGAACCACTGCGCATCCGAACTATTCGAGCGTGGCATTTTCCAATGAGTTCTTCCCTCGCAAACTTGCGGTCATCAAGACAGAAGGCGATCGAACGGCGCTCTTTTCTGTGGATCTTCTGGATCAACGCTTCGCGCGCACCGCGCTGCCCAATCTGCCCTGGCGCGCGGCATTGGTCACGCCCAGCGCCCCTGCCGGAACCACCTTGCGGATGCTCCAAATCAACACCGCACAAATTGTCCCCGCAGGCTTGCGTTCGCCGCTTCCCCTGGTCGTTCGCTGCGTGGAACCCGAGGGCAAGGGCGTCTTTCGCGCCCCTGTGACGTTCACCACCAGCACCCCCGGCGTCAGTATCGAGAGTTCCAGCGTGCTCGCCGGAGTCGAAGGTTACGCGCAAACCTATGTCACCGCACCCGACCTCGCAGGATCCTTCACAATCACCGCCAACACGCCCGGCGCGCCTCCGTTGACCTTCACCATCGGTGTTCCCAACACGCCCAACGGTGCCGATCTCAGCGGACTCTTCGTCTCTTCCGGCAACGGTCAAGTTGTCCGTGAACTCTCTCGCACCGTCACGCCGATGGTCACTCAACTTCGTGATCTCAATGGCGTGCCGGTCGCCAGGGAACCCATCCGCTGGATCGTCAAGCAAGGCTTGGGCGGATTCAATTCCGCATCCACGACCACCGACGCGAATGGTTTCGCGCGTGCCTTCTTTAACGGCGATCTCGTCACGTCCAGCACCAGCTACACCACCACGATTGTGGAGGCCGCTTCCAACACCGGACGCGCCACGTTTTTCGTTACCACCACACCCGCATCGATCCCGTCCCGCGGCATTGCCCCCGACCCCGTAATCACGATTCTCTATCCAAACTTCGACGAAACCCGCAGTTTCACAGGACCTGCAGGCGGCATCGTCCGCAACGCCATTGGCATCCGCGTCACCAACGCCGTCGGACCCGATGTTGGCATGGGGCTTCCCAACGTTGGGCTTCGCGGTTCCATCAGCGAAGGTCCGATCTCGGCGGAATGCAACACCGAGTCACTCTCCGACGCGACAGGATTCCTCAATTGCGATCTCAAACTCGGTCCTCGCACAGGGCTCGGCACCCTGCAATTCAACGCGGGCGAGTATCGCGATCTGCCGACCGCGCAGTTGATCGTCACCATTGGAGGACCGGCGAGCGTCTCGATCGTCACCGGCAACAATCAGTCTGCTGTGGTGAATCAAACGTTGCCAACACCGCTGACAGCGCGTGTGACAGACGCTGGCGGAAATGTTTTGAACAATATCCCCGTTCGCTGGACAGTCTCTCGCGGAACCGCCGTCCTCAGCAGCGCGACTTCGACCACGGACAGCAATGGAAACACGTCGATCCGCGCGACGCTCGGCGCGACTCCAGGGCCGGTGACCATCCGCGCGACGGTCGCTTCCGACGTCTCTGCAGCGTTCACTCAAACCGCGACAATTACCTACGGCGGCCTTCGCATCGTGAGCGGCGACGGGCAGTCCGCTATGACCGACGCGGTGTTCGCGGAACCCCTCGACGTCGAAGTTCGCGATAGCGGTGGCGCCATTGTTCCGGGCGTGCCTGTCCAGTTCACAGTGTCACAAGGCGAGACGGTGCTCAATGCCGCGAGCGCAATCACAGACAACTCCGGAATCGCGCGAGTCACCGCAACAGCGGGAGCGGCGGCGGGCTTATCCACGGTCACAGCTTCGATCGATCGCTTCGCCGCGGTCTTCAGCCTCAGGACCCGTCCGCGCGCACCCTTTGTCAACGAAATCACAGGACTCTCGCCCTGCGGCCTCGCCAGCATCAATGGATCTTTCTTGGCGTCAGGCGTCAGCGGTATGGTTTCCAGCGCTGCCAGTCTCGCGCTGCCGACATCGCTCGGACCGGTCGAGTCGGTCACGGTGGATGGTGTCGCAGCCGGAATCGCTTCGGTCTCCAACGCTTCCGGCATAGAACGGATCGTGATCCAAACGCCCTGCGAAACTGCCACTGCAACCGCCCAGGTCGCAATCAAAGTCGCGGGGCTCAATGCGACGACGGTTTCGTCCGCAGTGAGCGTTTACCAACCCGCGATCCTGTTGGAATCCGTCCCAACCACATCCGTCAAGCGCGGATCTGTCCTACGAATCCTCGCGACAGGGCTTGGACAAACGCAGCCCCCGATTCTCACCAGAGCTCTCGGCGTCGCAGGTCAAGTAGTGACCGCGACGGTATCCGCTGGCGTGAACGATCAAGGAGCGCGAGTGGTGCGTGCCGAGTACCTGTCCGGACAGGCTGGCGTTTATGCTGTGGAAATTGAGATCCCTGCGGATGTTGAGGTGGGTCCGAACCGGCCCTTGGTGATCGCCGTGTCGAGCCCCGCCGGGGGAGATCCCATCTACGCGATGGCTGTTACGATCACCGTTGATTAGTCGGCAAAACAAAAAAGGGCTACCGGCGTTGCAGTGCCGAATCGCCCCTTCAAACCTTCGGAGGGAGAAGAACTATTCGTTGCCCGACGCCGTAGCTGTCGGGGCGAACACGAGAGTTTTCGCGGTGCCGCCGAGCCGGATTTCCTTTACCGATTTGGTATCGCCATCGACACCAACGCTCGTTCGCAAGAACTTTTCCTGTCCTTCTTCGACCTTGGCCTTCAGTTCCGTTGCGGTCTTGCCCTGCTTCACCACGACATTGCCGTTCTCAACGTCGAGCTTGATATCGCCCGGTTTGAACGTTTTGCCGTTGATCTGGGTGTTCTGGTAAAGGGTAACCCGGTAGGATTCCGTGGCGCTCGCCACGACGGCCAGACCAAGTGTTGCGAGAAGGAGAGTCATCTTTTTCATAGTTAGTTTCCTGTACGTTTCGACAGCAGAGCGGAGAGCTTGTCGTCTAGATTTAACTTACCACTGTTAAGTTGATGAAGTCAAGTCCAGCTTAGATGCACTGTTCTGACACTTTCTCGCATAAATTTTATTGATGCGTGAAATGGCTTTCAATGCCGAGCGTACGGGTGACCGTTCAAGATCGCCATGGCTCGGTAAATCTGCTCGGCAAGAATCGCCCGTGCAAGCTCATGAGGAAAAGTCATTGGCGAGAGCGACAGCAGCAGATCGGCCTTGCTGCGCCATTCGGATGGCAATCCATCGGCACCTCCCACGAAAAAGACGATATCGCGAGCGGATTGACGCTGTTTGTCAATGACTTGGCGGGCAAAAACCTCGGAATCGAAGGTCTTGCCAAAGGGGTCGAGCATGATTTTGAAGGCAGGTGCGTGAATCGAGAACAGGTCGAATCGGGCAGGGTGAATTTCGCGGCTTTCGCAAGCGATGTAGCGGCCGGCGCGCTTCAGGAACTCCGCAGCGAACTTGTTGGCGTGCTCATCCCGCAGCTTGCCGTGGAAGTAAAGAAAGATCTTCACATACCATTGTGAGATAATCGAGAGCTAAGATGCAGCAGCAGGGACCCAAAGCATCCATCACTATCCGCACGCCCGATGGAAAGAGCCTTCTTGTAGAACTCACCAAGCCCAGCTATGCGCTCGGCCGATCGAGTCAAACCGAACTCTGTTACGCCGACGATTCGGGACTTTCGCGTCAACACTTATCGATCGACCAACTGGCCGCCGGCAACTGGGCGGTGAAGGATCTTGGCAGCAAGAATGGCACCGTCGTCAACGGTACCAAGCTGGGCGGCGAACCGAGCTTTTTGAAGTCCGGGGACAGGATTTCGGCGGGACATCTCATCATCGAGTTCCATGCCGCGGTCGCAGCGATTCCGAGCGATACGGTGGTGTTCGTCGAGCGCGGGTCCGAACCGATCACCGCGGCGACCACCGTGCAGGCCAGCCTCGAAGGGCTGATGGGCCAGCCGCAAGAAAAATTCGATCCATCGAAGACCCATGTGATGCAGGGCAATCCGCAGGTGCGTGCGCTGGTGCGCGCCGCCCGCGAGTTGACC
>CAZCPL010000131.1:9381-15309 GCA_964500255.1 uncultured Solibacteraceae bacterium
GACGTTGGCGGAAGTCTTCGAAGTGATCATGGATCTTTCTATGGAAGCGGTTGCCGCCGGCCGTGGCGTGCTGATGACGCTTGAGGGCGACAATCTCGAAGTCCGCGCGGTTCGGGGACAGGGATTCAAGATCAGTTCGGCGGTTCGCGACCGTGTGATCAAAGACCGCGCGTCGATTCTCGTGCGCGATACGTCTTTAGAAGAGGCGTTTCGCGAACGGAAAAGCATTGTGGCCCAGCAGATCCGCTCGCTGCTGGCGGTTCCCCTGCAGACCAACGATCGGGTCATTGGACTCATCTATCTCGACTCGCCCAACATGATCCGGCAGTTCACCAAAGAAGATCTGAACCTGCTGACGGTGATGGCAAACGTCGCGGCCATCCGTATTGAGACCTCACGGTTGAACGAAGTCGAGCAGAACGAGAAGTTATACGCCAAAGAGCTTTCGCAGGCAGCGCAAATACAGCAGGGATTACTGCCGGCTAGTGCGCCGATTGTCCCCGGATACGAACTGAGCGGATACAATGCGGCTTGCCGCACGGTGGGTGGCGATTACTACGATTTTCTGCCGTTTCCGGACGGTACGATCGGGCTCATTGTGGCCGACGTTTCGGGAAAAGGTTTGCCCGCGTCCCTGATGATGACCAGCCTGCAGGCGCGCGTCCATGTCCTGTTCGAAGATGGAACCAACCTTGCGCAGAAAGTGACGAAGCTGAACTCCGCTGTGGCGCGAAACTGTCCCGCGGGCAAGTTCATCACGTTCTTTATGGGGGTGCTCGATCCGATGACGGGCGAGTTCACCTACTGCAACGCCGGACATAACCCGCCGTTGATTGTACGCGCCGATGGATCTGTGGAAAAGCTCGAAGCGGGTGGAATTGTGTTGGGAATTCTCCCGGTGTCCAAATTCGAAGAGGCGAAGGCGCATGTCGGCCCCGGAGATACCATCGTGCTCTATTCCGACGGCGTGACCGAACAGTTCGCTCCCGACGTGGATGAGGAATTTGGCGAGGACAGGCTGGGAGTCGTTGTCGCCGACAATCGGCAGGCGTCGGTGGATTCGCTGATCAATATTGTCAACGACGCCGTGACCGCATTCACCAATGGAGCTCCGGCGGCGGACGACTTCACGCTGCTCCTGGCGCGCTGCAAAGCGATTTAGTCTATTCGGTGGCCGCTTTCGCCTTCTTGCGAACTTTCTTCGCTTTCGCTTCCTGCATGCGGTGGCGGCCGCACTGTGGACAGCGAAACTTGCGCTTGCCATGAGCGATGTGAGCCAGTTGTTGCATTGTGGATTTACAGCGACGGCACGTCATTTGGACACCTGCCCATAGGGCACCTCTATCAAGGTATCCTATAACTAAGGATCGTTCGCTTCTCCGCCTTCCATTCTTTTTTGAGGTCTTGCTCCGAAGACAATTCCTTGACTCATCCCATCTTCGAGATCTACACCCAAGGAATCGTTATGTCCATACGCACCGGCAATCGCGCCCGGCACAACCGCCGTTTGAAAAAGTTCGCCCGCAACCGGGTTCGCATCCGCCTTGTCCGCGCGGCGCTGATCGAAGCCGCCGCTGCCGCGGCCGTTGTCTCCCCGACGCCGGCCACGCCTGCCGCAAACTAGAGCGTCTTCGCCAACCGGCAATGGGGGGCTCCCGATAACGTAAGCCGATGCTGCTGCTTCGCAGGGATTCCGGGCATCGCTCACAGGGCTGCCGCCATTGCTCGGCAAGGCGCACACCGAATGTCGTCGTACCGGTGAAACCGTTCTAGCGATAGGCTGCGATGATTTTGCGCGGGTCTGCCTGCGAGGCTTTCTCACGCTGCGCTGCAAGTAGGGATTCCAAGTTCGTATCGGTGACTCGGAACGAGCCATCCCTCATACCTTTCAGCATCCATGACCCAACACCGCGGCCGTAGTGGTAGATGTCCGTGTATTGATTGAGGTCGTCGATCACAGCCGCGCTCTGAAAATCGTGCACCGTCACGTTTGGCAGACTTTTGACTCGCTGGTAGACACGGCGCTTGAACTCGAGTGTGACATCCACTTGCTTTCGCTGTTGAAAGTCCGTCCAAGCCAGTATCGAGTAAGGCGGATGCACGAGATCGAACTGGACTTTCGGATGCGCCTGGATGCGAGTCAAAAGGTTCGCATCGAAGTTGGCCATCATTTCATCGATCGTCCGCGGCCCCTGCCGGAATTTGTGGTTGATGTCGGTGGGATCGAGGCCGTCGACCACGTGCTTTCCTGAGAAGGCAGATCGGTTGGTCCAAGCCCAAGGGCTGTCGGTGTCGGTGGAATACTCGGGTCCGCCACGTCGTCCGATGAGGATGTCGAGCGAACGCAAGGCCGTATCGAACGGAAGCAGATAGCGCGGATCGTTGAGTCGGCTGTCATCCCAGAGATATTGAGGCAGCGGATCGCGCACTGCGCGGTGGTTGATTGCGCCGGCAAAGCTGTTGACGTTGAGGTCGATCATGGCGCGACGGATGGGCGCATGCTGCAGTGCGAGGTCGAGCACCAGGCCGGTCTCGAAGGCCGTGGATCCGCTCAGGCAAAGATTCCTGGCTGTGCCCCCGAGCAGGAGCGAAGCCTCTTTGTTGCTGAGAGTTTCCAGCATCGAAGATCCCACAATGGCGACTGCATAGTCCGGCCGTTTGGCCAAACCGGGCGTGATGTAACGCTGGAAAGGTCGCCAGTAGCGGGCGGGGTAGAATGTGGCGTCGCGATACTGCTGATAGGGATCCACCGCGTAGTTGACCGCGCCCAGAAGTGCCAGTGTGGCGACAGCTGCCGCGAAAATTCCAGCGATCGAGGCCTTTGCTGTTGCCGCTGGTTTGGTCTGCGGTTCGCTCGCGGCAATGGATCTCGATAGTCCCGCAAGATCCCGCTCGACTGAGCGGTCGAGCTCTGGCGACGTGATCGCTGGGACGCGTTCCTCACGTCCCTTAGAAATTGAAGTATAGGAATTCTGAGGCATGTTCGAACGAGGCGATCGATAGTGCGAGCAGCACGCCCAGGGCGACGCGCCAGAGTGGAGTCCAAAGCGAACGCTCCAGCAGCTTTTGCGAATTGGGTACCAACCAGGCGAACAGCAATGCGCCGGTCATCACGAGCAGCATGGGCTTTTCGGGCAACGGCAGCAATGCTGTGAAGCCGTCCCGGTCATTCGCCAAGCGTCGGGGACGCTCACGGCGCGGAACCAGACCCAGAGAATGGTGGCGCTGGTGAAGGTCACCGCGCGCGCAGCAAGCAGCGGCATTTGCCAGGGAGTCAGGCGCACGAGTACGATCCCGATTCCATTCATCAATCCCCAGATCACGAAGGTCCAGTTGGCACCGTGCCAGAGTCCCGCGATCGTGAAGGTCAAGATGGTCGCCGCATAGGGCGCGATGGGATGGCGGCGCGCACCACCTATGGTGAAAAAGACATAGTCGCGGAGGAAGCGCGAGAGTGTGATGTGCCAGCGCTGCCAGAAATCCTGTAGATTACGGGCCTGATAGGGCGAATTGAAATTGACGGGCAGCTCGATGTTCAACATCTTCGAGATGCCGCGGGCCATGTCGGTATAGCCGCTGAAGTCGAAGTAGATCTGGATCGAATAAGCAATTGCCGCAGCCCAGGCAGGCCCGAAAGTGAGCGTCTGCGCATTGCGGAAGCCTTCGTTGGCGATCGCCGCCACCCGATCGGCAATCAGCATTTTTTTGGCGATACCGCCGATGAAAAGTGCTAGACCTGCGGAAAAGCGGTTGGCGTCGAACCGCATACGGGCGGCATCGTTGAACTGCGGCATCATCTGCGCGTGATGCAGAATCGGGCCCGCCAGCAGATGCGGAAAATAGCTCACAAACAGGGCATAGTCGTAGAAACGATAGTTCGGGATCTTCTCGCTATGGGCATCCACGAGATAGGCGATCTGAGTGAAAGTGAAAAAGCTGATACCGAGCGGCAGGACGATGTTGGGAACGGAAAGACTGGTTCCCGAAGCGGCATTGAGCGAACTCACAAAAAAGCCAGTGTACTTGTAGTAGGTGAGCGCGGCAAGATTGCCCGCGATGCCGAATATCAACCAGGCTTTTGCGTGCCACCGGGCGGAGATTTGGCGGGCAACCAGGAAATTGAAGACCACCGAGCCAGCCAGCAAGGTGACATAACGGGCATCCCAACAACCGTAAAAGAAGAAGGACGCGACAGCAAGCCAGCCCCGCCCCGCCGCGTGCGAATGTTTGCCCGCAAGCAGGAAGTAACCCAGAGCCACAATGGGCAAGTAGACAAACAGAAACTCAAAAGAGTTGAACAGCATCCGATGACAAAAGCCTTTGCCATTGCAGTGTACTTGCTTCTCTCTCAGAAGGCAAGCATTGATCGGCAACTCCCGGGCAGAACTCCAGCTTTTATGCGAGGACCTCTTCCACCCAATGCAACATTGACCGCTGCTTTTCCAGGTTCCCCAAGCCAGCCTCCAGGTTGAGATACCGGATGCCCATGCGGGCGGCGAGCCGCGAAAGTGAGCCATCCTCGCGCCCCTTGGGTCGCGACTGCAGTACGAAATTGTAAGGACCCTTGCGCAGCCGGGCGAAGTCCGCCGGATCCACGCAGAGGCCGAAATCCTCCGCATGATCGGGGTCGTTGAGAGCCACCTCTTCCGAGAGATCGATCTCGTTCTTCATCGTGTAGCCACGCTGATTGTTGTGCAGAGCGACGAGAATTCCGCCAGCGGGTGGCACCAGTTTGTTCACCAGTTCATGCCGGTGAGAGCCAAGAAACGTGACGGCATTCACAATGCGGGAATCGCCCCAATCAGGATTCAAGCGCCTCAGGTTCGCCTCTGCGCCTTCGTTCGAGAACATGCGATTGGGATCGAGGCGTCCGCCGTGTAGTTCCACGGTGCGGGTGAGGTTTCGAACGAGCAGAGCCGAACCGCGGCCTTTGGAATCCATATGCTCGCTCAACACCTGCCGAGCGGTGGATTCGTCGCCGTGAATCAGCAGGTAGCGCCAGTTTGCGGATCGACCGCCGTTGGTGCGGCGTTCGAAGCGGATACCGGCGAGCCTGCTGCCGCTTCGGCCCCAGGGTGCTGCTGTAGCCGGTGCAATCGCTTCGAGAGCGAGGCCAAGTCCTGCCGATGCGTGAACGAGGAATTGTCGCCTGGAAGAACTGGACGAACGGGGGGAGAACATTCTTTCAGGATACCCGTCCATTTGTTCATCACCCGTTCCAGCTCTTTCGTCTGCACGGGCTTTGGCAAATGATCGGTCATGCCAGCGGCAATGCAGCGTTCTCGATCTTCGGCGAATGCGTTGGCCGTGACGGCGACGATGGGCAATCCGCCGCGCGCGCCGCTGGCGCGGATCATGCGCGAGGCTTCGAAACCGTCCATCACCGGCATCTGGCAATCCATCAGGACGATGTCGAAATCTTGCGTACGGAAGGCTTCCACGGCTTCGAGTCCGTTGGTTACGAGCACCGCTTCATGTCCCAGCTTCTTTCCGACAAGATGCAAGATGACTCGCTGATTGACGGGATTGTCCTCGGCGATCAGAACCCGCAACTTGCGTAACGGACGTTCCTGGGTGGCGGCTTTGCGGTGGGCGCTTGGTGCGGCTTCGGCCAGCGGCAGCCTGAACCAGAAAAGCGATCCCTCGCCTGGAGTGGATTCCACCCCGACCTCACCGCCCATGGCCTCTACGAGTTTCTTGCAGATGGCGAGACCCAGTCCGGTGCCACCGAAGCGCCGTGTGGTGGATTGATCGGCCTGCGAGAAATCTTCAAAGAGTTGCCGCTGGGCGAGCGTGGGAATACCGATGCCTGTGTCGCGCACGGCGAAGCGCACTGCTTGGCCGTCGCGGTGAATCAGAACCAGGATGCGGCCTTTCTCGGTGAACTTCAGCGCGTTGCTCAACAGGTTGTTCATGACCTGTTTGATG
>CAZCPL010000132.1:0-4204 GCA_964500255.1 uncultured Solibacteraceae bacterium
GGTGCGACCTGCGAAATCGAACTCGCCTACACGCTCGCCGACGGACTCGAATACCTCCGCTGCGGCATCGCCTCCGGCCTCCACATCGACGCCTTCGCCCCGCGCATCTCGTTCTTTTTCTGCATCGGCATGAACCACTTTCTGGAAATCGCCAAGCTTCGAGCGGCACGCTTGCTGTGGTCGAAGATCGTGAAACGGTTCGATCCAAAGAATCCTAAATCGATGGCGCTGCGAACGCACTGCCAGACATCCGGCTGGTCGCTTACGGCGCAGGATCCTTACAACAACGTCATGCGCACTTGCATCGAAGCGATGGCTGCTGTGTTGGGCGGAACGCAATCGCTGCACACCAACGCGCTCGACGAAGCGATGTCGTTACCCACCGATTTCTCTGCCCGCATCGCGCGCAATACACAGCTCTATCTGCAAGAGGAAACGCGCATCACGAGCGTGGTTGACCCCTGGGGAGGTTCTCACTACGTCGAACGGCTGACACAAGAGATCGCGGCCAAAGCTTGGAACCTGATCGAAGAAGTCGAAGCGATGGGCGGCATGGTGAAAGCGATCGAAGCGGGCCTGCCCAAACTTCGCATCGAAGAGGCCGCAGCGCGCCGTCAAGCCCGCATCGATTCCGGGCGCGAAGTGCTCGTCGGTGTGAACAAGTACCAGAGCGCCGAGCAAACAGAGATCCCGGTGCTTGAGATCGACAACGCCGCCGTACGGCGCAATCAACTCGCCAGGCTTGACCAAGTCCGAAAAACGCGCGACAACGAACAAGTAACAAAATGTTTGGATGCTCTCACCACATGCGCCAAAACCAGCGAAGGCAATCTGCTCGCACTCTCTGTGGATGCCGCCCGCGCCCGCGCCACACTGGGCGAAATCTCAACCGCCATCGAAAAGGCATGGGGACGCTATGAAGCGCCGGTGCGCTCGGTGAGCGGGGTCTACGGTGCGGAATCCGGTTCCGATGTGGAGTTCGAGAAGACCAGGCTCGCAGCGCAAGCCTTTGCGGAAGCCGAAGGCCGCCGCCCTCGGATCCTCGTTGCGAAGATGGGCCAGGACGGTCACGACCGCGGCGCAAAAGTGATCGCCACCGCATTTGCCGATCTCGGCTTCGATGTCGATATCGGTCCGCTGTTCCAAACGCCGGAAGAGGTCGCGCGCCATGCCGTCGAAAACGACGTCCACATCGTCGGTATCTCAACCCTCGCAGGAGGGCACAAGACGCTCATGCCAGAACTGGTAACACAGCTTGCCGCACAGGGCCGCAACGATATCCTCGTCGTCGCCGGAGGAGTGATTCCGCGCCAGGATTACGATTTTCTGCATGCCAACGGCGTTGCCTGCGTCTTCGGCCCAGGTACGTCGATTCCGCTTGCAGCGCGAGATGTTCTGGCCAAACTGCAATCGAAATGAAGATCGATGAAATCGCCGAACGCCTGCTCGCACGCGACCGCGCGGCCTTGGCCCGTGCGATCACACTCATCGAAAGCACGCGCCCGCAGGATCGCGAACAGGCGATGGATCTCATCGATCGCATTCTGCCGGAGACCGGCAATTCGATTCGCGTTGGAATCACGGGTGTTCCAGGGGTGGGCAAAAGCACTTTTATTGAAGCCTTTGGATTGCACGCTATCGAAGCCGCAAACAGCAATGTTGCGGTGTTGGCGATCGATCCGTCTAGCCCCATTTCGGGCGGAAGCATCATGGGCGATAAGACGCGGATGGCCAGGCTCAGTGCCCATCCTCAAGCGTTCATTCGCCCATCGCCATCGGGCGGCAGCATGGGCGGAGTGCAGCAAAAGACCCGCGAAACCATTCTTTTGTGCGAGGCGGCGGGCTTCGATACGATTCTGGTGGAAACCGTTGGCGTCGGCCAATCCGAAGTCGCTGCCGCTTCGATGACCGACTTCTTTCTGCTACTGCTGCTTGCCAACGCGGGCGATGAACTGCAGGGTATCAAGCGCGGCATCGTCGAAATGTGCGATCTCATCGCCATCAACAAAGCCGACGGAGACAATGTCGCCGCCGCCAATCTGGCGCGCAAACAGTACGAAAGCGCGTTGCACTACTTGCGTACGAACCTGAGCAGCGGCTGGTCGCCCCAAGTTGTCACTTGTTCGGCACTGCAGCGCGGGAACATCGATCTCATTTGGAACCAAGTGCTGCGCTACAGGCAAATCACTCATGAATCCGGCTATTTTCACCAGAAGCGTGCGGAACAAAGAGCTTCGTGGATGGATGACTCGATCCGCACGATGCTCTATGAACAGACGCGGAGCCACGCGGCGGCGATTCGCCAGCGCGTCTTGCGTGGCGAACTCAACCCCATGCGCGCGGCGCAGGAAATCATGAAAGTGCGCGGATCGCAGGATCCTTCGTTCCCGTCTTCGGAATAGAACGAAACCAACCGACTCATTTCTGGAGACCCTCGCACCCAATCGTGACATGACTGTAATACGGTCGTCATTACGGGTTGTTAACTTAACGCCAAGGGATATCTCGTCATGCAAAAACATCTTCTTCTGTTGTGCGCCGCCGCCTCGCTCGCGCTCGCACAATTCGATTCCGGATCGATCCTTGGCTCGGTGCGCGACATCAAAGCCGGCGCAATCGCCGACACCAAGATCACCATTCGCAACAACAACACGGGCATCGCGGCCATCGCGCAAACCGATGCCAATGGCGACTACGTTTTTCCAACGCTCAAGATCGGAAGTTATCGAATCTCCGCAGAAAAGCAGGGATTCTCCACGGCTGTTGCGGAAAATGTCACTCTCACCGTCAACGCCCGCCAGCGTGTCGATCTCACTTTACAAGTCGGCCAGGTGGCCGAAACCATTCAGGTCACAGAAGTAACTCCACTGCTCGAAACCGACAATAGCTCCAAAGGTCAGGTCATCCAAACCAAGCAACTCACTGAACTTCCGGTTCTGGGACGTACCTACTCGAGCTTCGCGCTGCTCAGCCCCGGCGTTCGTGAGTCGCAGAGCGGCAACCAAGGCTCCGTGGCCTTCCGCCGCGAAGGCGCATATAACGTCAATGGGCTGCGATCTGTCTTCAACAACTTCATTCTTGACGGTGTGGACAACAACTTCTATGGCACCACCAATCAGGGCTTTTCGAATCAGGCGATCCAGCCTTCGCCCGATTCGGTGGCCGAGTTCCGCATGACGGTCAACGCCTATTCCGCCGAGTTCGGACGCTCCGGCGGAGCGGTGATGAACGTGGCCTCGCGCAGCGGCACCAATCAGTTTCACGGTAGCGCCTGGAACTTTCTGCAGAACACCAAGATGAATGCCACCGGCTTTTTCAAGCCAGTCGACAACCGCAAGCCGCCCACGAATCGCAATCAGTTCGGCTTCACCTTTGGCGGACCTATCGTCAAGGAGCGCACCTTCTTCTTCGCCGATTTCGAAGGTTCGCGCTGGCGCTTGAATCCATTTGGATTGAGCTCGGTTCCGAACGTGCAGATGCGCCAAGGCGTGCTGCCTGTCGATGTCCGCGTGCCGATCGCCTTCACAGATGCAGCGGGACGCAGCGTCGCCGCTGGAACGGTCATTGCCGCTGGATCACCCGTGCCGATGACGAAGCTCGCACGCTTCGTTATGGATAACCTGCCGCAGGCCAACCGCACGGCTCCGGGCATTGCCGTGAACAATCTCGGCATCGCCAACAACTTCGGAAATTTCGACGTCAATCGACTCGACGAAAACAAAGGCGCAATCAAGGTCGATCATCAGTACACGCAGAAGCTACTGGGCTTCTTCCGCTACGCACAGCGTGCGCAGCAAATCTTCGGACCCGCGCTCATCCCCGGACCCGCCGGCGGCAACAATCTCGGCTTTCTCGATACCTACAACCAAGGTGGAACTGCGGGCCTTACCTGGTCCAAGTCCTCGAGCGAAGTCCTCGAATACCGCTTCTCCGTCACACGCCTTGGCATGGATCGTCGCCCCGCCTCTGTCAACGGACCTTCGATGCAGGAACTCTTCGGCATTACAGGGCTGCCCACCGGAGACGGAGTCCGCGGTGGCATCACGCCCCAGGATATCGTCGGTTTTCCCCGCTACGGACGCCAATCGACCAATCCGCAGGCGCAGTTTCCCACAACGATCAACTCCCGTTTGAATTACACGAAGTTGCTCGGCCGCCACAGCCTGAAGACCGGATACGAATGGCTGGGCCTGAACATCACTGT
>CAZCPL010000132.1:4214-15257 GCA_964500255.1 uncultured Solibacteraceae bacterium
CCGCTTTACGGCATTGACGCATTCGGCGGCGCATTCTCGCGTCCAACCACCGGCGTTCCCACTGGTACAAACAACTCGTGGTATCACCTCGCTGACTTTCTCTTCGGCGCACGCAGCTCGTACCAGCTCGCGACCCAAGTGCAGGCCAAAGTCCGTCAGCGCGGCAATTTCTTCTACGTCCAGGACGACTTCAAAGCCACCTCGAAGCTGACTCTGAACATGGGTCTGCGCTACGACGTCATGACTCCGGTGTACGATGCTGACAATAAGCTTGCGAACTTCGATCCCTCGAAAAACGCTCTCGTTGTCGCCTCCGATGACGATCGCTCACTACAGCGCACACCTAAGAACAACTTCGCTCCGCGCATCGGTGCCGCGTATCAGTTGAACTCGAAGACGGTTCTCCGCGGTGGCTACGCCTTCGGTTGGAACTTCTGGAACCGAATGGCGTCCGCGGAACTGCTCAACACCAATGCCCCTTTCGTCACCCGTTTTTCCACCACCAACAGCCCCGCGAATCTCGGCACGGCCTGCACTGGCAGCAACTATCTCGGCTGTTTCCGCAGTAGAGAAGCCGGATATCCCGCCAGCCTGCCTTCGAACGTGATTCTCTACATGGATCGCGAAACCCCCTGGGGCTACATCCAGAACTGGCACTTCACCATTCAGCGCACCCTCTTCAAAGACACCGTGCTCGATGTCGCCTACGTCGGCAACAAAGGAAGCCGCCTGCCGATTCTCGGTGATTTCAACCAGGCACGCCCGATCACCCAAGATGAAATCGGCCGCGGATTGACGACGCTCGGAACCTTGCTGGCCCGCCGCCCCTTCCAGGGCTTCAACAACATCACCGGCGTTCTGCCTACCGGCTTTTCCAACTACAATTCGCTGCAGTTGAAGTTCGAACATCGCGGGCGCGATCTCACGCTCATCAATGCGTTCACGTATTCGAAAGCGATCGACAACGTTGGCCAGGTGCTCGAAACCACCAACGGCGGCTCGCCCAATCCGCAGGACATCCGCAATCCGCTGAACGACCGCGGTCCCTCGAGCTTCGATCAGCGCTACAACAACACGACATCGTTCGTCTATGAAATGCCCTTCGGCAAAGGCCGTCGCTTTGGCAAAGATATGCCGGGTGCCCTCGACGCAATCGTTGGTGGATGGCAAGCCTCTTCCATTGTCAGCCTCTTCAGCGGCCAGCCGTTGAACCTTCGCTATCCGGATGCCTCGGGAATCCTTTCCGACGGCCAGCCGGATTTTCTCGGCAACGTTGCGCTTCGCCCCAACTATGTCGGTGGCGATGTGAAATCGAGCGTCACGCAAGATCGCCACCTCGCCTACTTCAACCGAGCGGCCGTTGCGATCCCTACGGTGACAGCTCCGTTCGGAACCCTCGGACGCAACGTCGTCAACGGATTCCCACTCTACCAGACCAATTTCATCCTTGCCAAAAGTTTCGCGATGCCCTTCAAAGAGGGCGCGAGACTGCAGTTTCGCGGAGAGTTTTACAACCTCTTCAACAAAACGAACTTCACGGCACCCAATATCGACTTGAGCAGCGCCAACTTCGGTCGCGTTGCCTCAACGCTCGATCCGCGCAATGTACAGCTAGCTCTCAAATTGTCCTTCTGAAGAACTCGCGGGCAACGGAGGCCGCCGCGATTGTTCCTGCCCGACTGGAGGGCCGCGTCGGCCTCCGCCCGCTTCTGAAGAACTCGCGGGCAACGGAGGCCGCCGCGATTGTTCCTGCCCGACTGGAGGGCCGCGTCGGCCCCTGCCCGCTTCTAAGGGACAATACGCTTCTAAGGGACAATAAAGGATAGTCATGAAAACTGCATTTCTGCTTCTGTTTTCAGCCGCCGCCTGCTTCGCGCAAACCGAAGTCGGCGCCGGCTCAATCAATGGAGCGATTTTCGATCCTTCCAAATTGGCCGTGCCTGCCGTGAAGGTCAAAGCCCTAAATCAGAACACCGGTCTCGAGCGCACCGCTCAGACCACCGATGCGGGATTCTATAGCCTCGTACGCCTGCCCGCCGGCACTTACACTGTCACTTTCGAGAAAGCCGGTTTCAAATCCGCCAAGCGAACCAATGTCACCGTCAGCGTTGGATCGCCAGTCACCCTCGACACGACTCTCGAAGTCGGTGCAGTGACTGAATCCGTTACTGTCAGCGAAGAGGCCGGCGCGATCGAAACGACGCGGTCGCAGACCTCCACGGTGGTCAACGAAAAGCTGATCCGCGACCTTCCGATCAACGGGCGCAACTTTCTCGACTTCACCACTCTCACGCCCGGCGTCGTTCGTGACCCTCGCGGTGGCGACCTCTCGTTCGGTGGCCAGCGCGGTACTGTCAACAGCTTCCTGATCGATGGTGCGGATTCGAACAATCTCTTCTTCGGCCAATCCACGGGTCGTCAAGGCGTCCGCAATCCCTACGCAGTCAGCCAGGATGCCGTGCAGGAATTCAAGTCAACACCAGCGGCTACTCGGCGGAAGTCGGACGCGCCGCAGGTGGCGTTGTCAACGTCATCACCAAGTCTGGGACCAACGACCTGCATGGCGGCGCCTTCTTCTTCTATCGCGATACCAATCTCAACGCCAACAACTCGCTGAACAAGGCCAACAACCGCGCCCGTGCTCCGTAAAAGTTCCGCCAGTTCGGAGCGAACGTCGGTGGACCTATCGTCAAGAACAAGCTGTTCTTCTTTTTCAATTACGATGGCCAGCGCAACTCCGAACCAGTGGTGCTCTTCCCGCCTTCGGGCCTTCTGAGCAGCCTGGGGACTTTACCCGCCGAAGCCCAGACCGCCTACCGCACCATCGAGACGACCTACTACAAGAACTACTCTCGCGGACTCGACAACGACGTGTTTCTCATGAAAGGCGATTGGAACGCAACAGCCAACCAGACCTTCAACTTCCGTTGGAATGCAAATCGCTTCACCGGCCGCAACTTCGAAAACGCAGGCGCGCAGCGAGCCTCCGAGGCCACCGGCAACAGCAAAGTCATTACCGATAGCTTCATCGGGGCCTACACGCGCATCGTCGGAACCAATAAAGTTCTCGATGCCCGTTACAGCTATACACGCGACGATCAACCCGGCGAAGCCAACTCCGACGCACCGGAAACCACTGTGCAGCAGGGCGGCCAGAACGTCATCGTTTTCGGACGCAACAACTTCAGCCCGCGCTTCACCAATTCGAAGCGCAATCAGATCATTTCAAACCTTTCGTGGACTACCGGCAAGCACACCATCAAGTTCGGTGGCGACATCAACTTCGAACGGATCGTCAACTTCTTCCCTGGACAGTTCGCGGGCGTCTATCTCTTCACCTCGCTGCTCGACTTCGCACAACGCCGCCCCACACAGTTCCAACAGGCACTTGCCGGACCCGGAACCAACGGTGCGACCTCGAAGCCGAACATCGATGAGTACGCCTTCTTCGCGCAAGATCAGTGGCGCGCCAGCAACAAGCTGACGCTGAACTTTGGCATCCGCTACGATCTCACCAACCCCGCCAAGCCGCCGTTCTTCAATCCCGATCCGCGCCTCGCCGCTCTCGATGTGGTCACCAACCGCCTGGATATCGACCGCAATAACTTCGGCCCGCGGCTCGGATTTGCCTATCGCGTCACCGACTCCGATCGCCTCGTTTTGCGCGGTGGATGGGGTATCTTCTTCGGCCGTACGCCCGGCATCCTCACCGGAACCGTGCACACCAACAACGGCGTCCAGGTGCAGAATTACAGCTTCGCCGGAACCGCTGTTCCTGTAACGTATCCGAACATTCTCACCGCGATTCCCGCAGCCGGGCGCACTCCCGTCAACATCTTTGGATTCGCCAGGAATTTCCAGCAGCCACGCACCCAACAGGCTAGCCTCAACATCGAAACGCGCATCGGCTCGTTTAACCTGACCACCGGCTACCTCGGCGTCTTCGGAAGCGATCTGAACCGTTCGCGCGACATCAACCTTGCGCCGATGCAGTTGCTCACCGGCTCGCTTTGCACCACCACCGTCGCGGCACAGCCCTGCGCATCGAGCGGCGCCTTCCCCTACTTTCGCCGCAATGCCCCGCGCCCCGTGCAGGGATTCCAGCGCATCACGTTCGCCGAAAGCTCCGCCAACTCGAACTACAACGGACTCTTCTTTCAACTCAGCAAGCGCTTCAATAGAAACTTCCAAATCCAGACTTCGTACACGATCTCGAAGGTTCTCGACAACGCTCCCGAAGGCACTGCTGTGCTTCCAGGCAACGGCGGCGACGATGCCAAGATCCTCCGGGACACTCTCAACATCGGCCTCGACCGCGGCCGCGGCGATTCCGACGTTACCCATCGCTGGGTAATGTCCGGCGTTTGGGATCTCCAGTACGGCGATAAACTGAGCAACGTCGGCGCGCGTTATTTGCTCGGTGGCTGGCAGTTGTCTTCCATCGTGCAGGCGCAAGCTGGGCGCGTCTTCAGCGAACGCATCAACGTCGATGTGAACAACGATGGCAACGTCGCCAATGAGCGCGTGCCGTTTTCTCCGCGCAATGGATTGCGGCTTCCGGGATTTGGATCGATGGATCTGCGCCTTTCGAAGGACATCGCTTTGTGGCGCGATTCGCGCGTGAAAATGAAGTTGATCGGCGAAGCCTTCAACCTCACCAACCGCACGAACATCACAGGCAAGAACGGTGTTCGCTACAACGCCAATGTGACGAACTTCGAATTTCGCCCCAATTCATCGTATTTGCTCGATACCGCGGCGGGCGATCCTCGCATCCTGCAGTTGGCTCTGAAGATTACCTTTTGATCTTGGTCTTCTGAAAAGGCCCCGCGAAGTCAGCGGGGCTTGAGCCAATTCGGGCGCTCACCTCAGAGGCAATCGACGTCATCGGAAAGAAATGTCCGCGCTGGCAGTCGAGTTGCATACACCAAAATCGCAGCCGCCAGTACAAAGCACAGAGACAACAGGCTCACTGCACGATTCAGATCCGCGTGATCGGCAATCCAGCCGAGCAGCGCGGCGGATGGTGCGGACAAGAGATTCGCCAACAGCAGCACGACTGCCGCGGCCGAGGATCTTTGCTTCGGTCCAACCAGGTCGTACAAAGCCACAGCCAGCGTCCCTTCGTAGGACCCCCGAAAAAAGCCTGCGCCAAAGAGCGCGAAGTTCGCCAGAGGCAATGTTTGCGCTGTTCCCAACATCCACAGGAACGGAACCGCGCACAACAACGCCACTGCCTGCGGTTCGAAGCGCGAGCGGCCCCGCAAGGCCCAGCGGTCAGAAATCCAGCCTCCGGCCAATGCGCCTGCCATTGCGGATATACTCGACCATAGCGTCGTATGCAGGCCTGCTTGCGAGAGACTCAGTCCGAACTGCTGCGCGAAGATGCTCGGCGCGAACGTCCCGTAACCGACCGACACGAAAAGCACTGCGGCGAATGCGAATCCCATCGCTCGAATTGGTGCGCTGCGAAAGCAAAAGGCGAAGCCGTCAAAAAGCCCTCCGCTGCTCGGCGCGGCTACCGCAACCTCGGCCGGCTTCAAACGGAACGACATCACTACCGCCAGCACCACGCCCGCCGCGCCGAAAATCAAAAAGCTATATCGCCAGCCAAAGCGTTCCGCGATCCAACCCGACAGGAACCCGCTCACAATCGGACCGGTATACTGCGCCGTCTGATGGATCGACATCGCAAACGCTCGTGTCCGCGTGTAGATACTGGCAAGGAAAGCGTGCGAAACCGGAGGATAGAACGCTTCCGCTGCCGGAGTCACGACCGATCGCGTCAACAACAGCAGCCCCAGATTGAAGGCACTTGCGGTGGCCATGGTTCCGAGGCTCCACAGCAGCACCACGGAAGTGAGGATTCGATGATGCGGCCACCGGTCACCCAGCGCGCCCGCAATCGGCGAGATCAACGCAACTACGATTGTGAAAAGCGTCGATGCAAGTCCCGCCTCGTAAGCCGAAAGCCCCAGATCGTGCCGTAGCGGCAGCAGGATCACGCTGTAAATCTGCTTGTCCGCGTGATGCAAAAAGTACGCGAACCATAACAACAGAATTGGTTCCCACTTGGCCTGATTTGTTTCCGCGCGAATGGACATGGGATCGTGGGCGGCAGCAGCGCTGCCTCTATGTTCGCACCATCCACCGGCTTCGAGATCGAAGGAAAGACCCGATTAGCTACTATGCTTCGGCTTGTATCGCGACCCGACGTAGTCCTTCGCTTCCTTACCGGAAGCCGTCAGCGGACCCACTTGCGTCGCCCTGCGATACGCGTTCACCGCCTCTCGGCGGCGGCCCTTCACATCCAAAGCCTGCCCGTAACGCAACCATGCCTGCGAGGCCGTGTTCGCATCGAGATGATCGGTCTTCGCCGTCGCTTTGGCCAACGCCACGATCGCGCCATCGGCGTCGTGCATCTGCAAGAGCACAGCACCCTTCATGGATTCGACCCGCTCCATCGAAAGCGATACCTTCACCCGCATCTTGTCGATCACATCGATCTGCTGCAGCGCTTTCGTCCGATTGCCGAGATCGGCATGCAGCAATGCCAACTCATAGCGAAAGAGGTAATTGCGAGGAAACCGCGTGGTCACTTCCTCAAGCAGCGGAACCGCCTCCGCCTGGCGCTTCTCGCGCCGCAGAATCGCTGCCAACAGTACGGCGGCATCCATTCGATTGACCGTCCCCTGTTCATAGACTTTGCGTAGCGATCGCATCCCCTCTTCGCGATCGCCGCGAAAACCCGCGATCGCGCCCATCATCTTGATCGTGATCGGCAGACTTCCCACTACGTAGTCGTGCATGCCCTGGATAAGCCGCGCGTCTGCATAATTCGGATCCATGTCGGTGATCTGGTTGTGCAGTTTTCGAGCATGTGTCGCATCGCGCAGTGGATCTAGCCAGGCTTTGTGCACCAGATAGTTCCAATTGGCACGCAGCCCCAAAGCAACACCCAGCGTATAGAGAGCCCTTGTATCGCGTGCATTTGCCTGGATCCGTAGTTGCGAGAGCTCAATTGCCCGTTCGATCGCGCCTTCGAACCGGCTCTTCTGTGCCTCAGTGACCGGCAACTTTGGACGGCTTACAAAAGGATCGGAGGCGCTCACCAGATCGGATTCCAACGCCCCATGGGCGAACATCGCCTGAAACAAAACCGATTGCGCCAACTGATTGAACCCCGCTGGATCGCGATCGTTCGCCACATTCTTACGCCCGAAAACCTCAATCGCCTGATCGTATTCGAGATTATAAAAGTGCTGAAAGCCAGCCTCGGCGAGCGGATCCGGTGGCCCGCACAGCGTCGCCATAGGCACCAAAAGAGACAAAAATACCAGTCCGCGCATGATTCCTGCTTTCCTATTCGACGCAATTGCATCCCAATCGGTTGCAACCCGCTTTGCCCGGCTGTATGATCGGGATTCGCCATATGAAAGCCCTCGCCGTTCTACTCTTCGTTTCGACGATTCTCACCGCCGCACCCAGGAGCTACGAAGCAGGTGTCGCCAAGGTGGATATCACACCCAAAAAATCCATTTGGATGTCCGGCTACGGCAATCGCAACAAGTCTTCTACCGGCGTTCTGCACCCCATCTGGACCAAAGCCCTCGCCATTCGCGATACCAGGAAAAACGTCCTCATCGTCGTCAGCACAGACCTCATCGGCCTGCCGCGAACCATCACCGATGCCGTCTCCGCCCGCGTCGAGAAAGAGTACGGCATCAAACGCGCCAGCCTCCTCTTCAACTCCTCACACACCCATACCGGACCCTACGTCCGCGCCAACCTCGTCACCATGTTTTCGTTCACGCCCGAAGCCCAAACCACAGTGGACGACTATGGCCGCGACCTTACCGATCATCTCTACAACGCCATCGGCGGGGCCCTCGCCCGCATGGAAGCCGTGGACATCGCCTACGGAACCGGCTCAGCGGGCTTCGCCGTCAACCGCCGCGTCCCAGGGCCAACTGGCTTCAAAATCGGCGTCAATCCCAAAGGTCCGACCGATCACACTGTGCCCGTTCTACGGGTGTCCTCAAAGCGATCCGGTAAGCCCCTCGCGATCGTTGCCGGATATGCCTGCCACAACACCACGCTCACCGGCGAGTTCTACGAGATGAGCGGCGACTATGCCGGCTACGCCCAGATCGAGATGGAAAACAACAATCCAGGTGCGATTGGCATGTTCCTCATGCTCACCGGAGCCGATCAGAACCCCAATCCCCGCAGTTCACTCGCTCTCGCCAAGCAACACGGCAAGACCCTCGCCGACGCCACACAGCAGGTGCTCGACACCAAAGGCTTGATGAAACTGCTCGACGGAGAGATCACCGTCGCCTTCGAACTCACCAAGCTCAACTTCGACGCACACACCCGCGAGACCTTCGAGAAAGAACTGAAGAGCACCATCCCCGCTGCCGTGCGCCGCGCGGAATTCATGCTGAAAGCCTATGAGGAAGGCCATCCAGTGCGAACACTGCCGTATCCTGTGCAGGCCGTCTCGTTCGGGAAATCGCTGACCCTGTTGGCGCTCGGAGGCGAAGTCGTCATCGACTATGCGATTCGCGCACAACGCGAATTCGGCAAAGCCAATCTGGTGGTTCTGGGATACTCGAACGACGTGCCCTGCTACATCCCGTCGCTACGCGTCCTGCGCGAAGGCGGCTATGAAGCCAACGACAGCATGATCTACTACGGCCAGCCCGGTCCATTCGCAGACGATGTGGAAGAGACAGTATTTGCGGCTGTGCGGCGCGTGATGAAGCGTGTGACGAAGAACTAACGGGGTCTTGTTTTCCTCCACCGGCTTCGCACCGGCGAAGTCCACGATCGAACCGGCGCCGCACGCAGTTCGTATTGGCCCGCGGCCACGTCGGAAAACGCGAAGGTTCCGCCTGCGGTACTGACGGCCTTACGGCTTGATCGCCACCGTTCCGCGTTCCCGATCGAGGTCCCAGAGCTTCAGCGTGACCACTTCCAGACGGCGCATTCCGGTTAAGTAGAACGTCTCCAGGATCGCGATGTCACGCAGCACGCGTTGCGCTGGCCTTGCCACACCCGCTGCGCTCGCTCAGCAGGTAGTAGCGGTCGTTCGTTGCAACCTTTGCCTGCTTGCACTCGCACCAGTCGGCACTTGCCGTCGATGTCGCTTACCTTGAGCGAGACCGCTTCCGCGATGCGAAGTCCGGAACCGTAGCAGAGCATCATACCGCGCGATGCTTGAGGATTCCCACGGCGCCGAGAAACGTGTCGATTTCTTCGGTGGTCAACACAATGGGAAGTTTGACTGGCGTTTTGGCGTAGGGTATGTGATCGATGCTCTACGGCATGTCCAGTACATGGGTGTAGAGGAACTTCGCCGCAGCCACGAAGGAGTTCACCGATTGGGGCGCGAGGAGCTTGACGTCCAACAGGTGGAGACGGAAAGCACGAACGGGGTCTTGTTTTCCTTCAGCCGGCCAACGCAGTCCTTGATGTTGCGCTGCAACTCCGTCACCGGGCAAACTTCTCGTAGGTCAATCATGGCGGGCCCCCAACAGGTTTAAAAGCAGACAATGACACGCTAACAAACATGTGCCTTTGAAGGTGTCCAGGTCAATTTGTGCAACAGGCCGTTGCACCTTCGGTCCCATGCTGGTGGACTCAACTCTCTGGGTCTTTGGGCCGGTAAGCAGAGAGGCTAATAAACTGCTGACTGGGCTAGGTTTTAGGACCTGACAAGTCCGGTGAAAGGGCTTGACCCCTTGGGTTACAATCCACAATCCTCAAAAGCGCTTGGGCGCTGAAGTGGGGCGCGTTGGCCGACAGTTACTGACTTCCTTCGTTTTCGGACGAAAACAGTTCACCGGAAAACCTCACGTCACTTCCGTCCGAGTAGAACCGGATCGATTCCCCGTTTGATAACTGCAACGTGTAGGGCTTCGGACGGGCGGCCGGGACCGGCTTGAGAGTGCCTGCATAAGACTTAACGCTCGCAAGCCAAGTGCCGCTCCCCGTCGGAAGGTGCCGACGCTGCTCGTTGACGTTATAGTCCACCTCTAACTCGTTTCCGTCTTCCAGAAGAACTCTTCCGCGACCTCGCATAAGAAGCTGCTACCTCCACTGCATGAACCCTGGTCATTCAGGCTGGTTGCTTGAAAAATCCCCGCAAAAACCAACTATTGAACAGCAAACTCAATGTAGCACGCGGTCCTCGAAATGTGACCCGTGGACCCAATGTCCTTCGTTTGGCGGACAACGCCAAGACCTTCGGAGTCCCTGCGGAATCGCAAGTGAAGAGGCGGAATCTCATCGTGTAATTTCGGAACGAGATGGAGGAGCGGCTTCAGCCAAAATGGATGAAACCTGGCAGAAAGTAGAGTCGGCGCTCGCGAGAAGTTGACCACCGAGTTGAATGCCAACCAACGAAGGAGCACGCCAGGAACCCGGAAGCGCCCTGCCGCATCTGCCGACGCCGCTCTGTCCGGCTTGCATTGCCCTCGGCTCAAAACGCAGATTAGAAAACTCGACGTTCACGTCCGACCCAACTTTTTTATTTCCCTCCAAATCAATAACTTGACTTCCAATACTTACTCGGAAGTTTTGGACCTACCCATATCATGGGTGCAGGAAAGGAGTTTCACGCTCATGGAACAAATCGAACGAACAGAAAACAGCGCTCCGCCGCTAGCGCCCACAACGCCCTCCGTCCCGGACGCCCCAAACCCTCGCCCTCGCCAACGAGACCCGCAGAGCGTCTCCTCATCGTTCAAGGCCCGGACACCGATCGCGTTTGCACGAGTTCGTCGGAAGCGCAAAGGGATCCGCCGTGCCATCCGCCAATAGTCCTAGAACTCTCGACGCCCGTCCCGTTTTGCGCGAGTTCTTCAGGGGTGGCATCGATATCGCAGCTGGCCCTCAGAAATGTAATCGCTCGATCGAACTCCACAACCCTATCGACGGACGCTGCAACCGCCAATTCCCTAGCGCGATCAACACACTGCTCCAACTCAGAAAAACATCAAAAAATGAAAGAACGAACCTGAGCGGCGAAGAAAAGGA
>CAZCPL010000133.1:0-15235 GCA_964500255.1 uncultured Solibacteraceae bacterium
CGAATACGCTCTCGGTGCCGCAACCGTTTCCATTGCTTGGAGCGAGTATCTCAACAACCTCTTGGGAGGGAGAATTCCTTACGAGTGGTGTCACTCTCCGCTCGAAGTTTCGCAATCCGGCGTCCACGGCATGATCAACCTGCCGGCGATTTTCATCCTGTTCCTGCTGACGATGCTCTTGATTAAGGGCACCGAAGAGTCGGCGTCGGTCAATGCGGTGATTGTCTTTGTCAAAGTCGCTATCGTGATTGTGTTCATCGCTGTTGGCTGGCAGTTCATCAATCCGGCGAATCATACCCCCTACCTCATTCCGGACGGCCTTGCGGGCCACGAAGGATTCTTTCAGCATGGCTGGGGCGGGATGGTGCGCGGCGCTTCGATCGTTTTCTTCGCCTTCATCGGTTTCGATGCGGTATCCACGGCGGCGCAGGAAGCCAAGAACCCCGGCAAGGATATGCCCATCGGAATCCTTGGTTCGCTGGTGGTTTGCACGATTCTCTATGTCCTGTTCGGACACGTGTTGACGGGCGTCGCCAACTGGCAGGAATTCAAGATCGCCGGTAAGGAAGCGTCTGTGGTCTACGCCATCCAAAAGTATATGATCGGCTACGGATGGCTGGCGACAATGGTGACGGTGGCGATTCTAGCCGGGTTCTCCTCGGTGATTCTCGTGATGTTGCTCGGTCAAAGCCGAGTGTTCTACTCGATGGCCAAAGATGGTTTGTTGCCGAAGCTCTTCGCCGAAGTGCATCCGAAGTTCCGCACACCCTATAAGAGCAACTGGGTGTTGTTCGTGTTCGTCGGTCTGTTTGCGGCATTCCTGCCTGGCTCGTTGGCGGGTGACCTGACCAGCGTTGGGACGCTCTTCGCGTTCGTGCTTGTGAGTGCGGGTGTGTTGATTATGCGCAAATCCGATCCCAATCAGGCGCGTCCGTTCCGTACGCCTCTGGTGCCGGTGGTGCCGATCATGGGGGTGCTGATCTGTTCCGGCCTGATCATTTCGGTGGATACGACAACCCAGTTGACCGCAGCCGCCTGGATGCTGATTGGCTTCGTGATCTACTTCCTCTACAGCAAGAACCACAGCAAGCTGGCGACGGGCGGCGAATAGCCGCGACGGATTCATTTACAATTGCCCCCAAGCGCAGCGGTTCCCCACGGGTCGCCGCTGCCTGACCTCAGAGAAGCGACTGGCTGTCAATGCACCGTAGCTGGAATCCGTTCCTCCATCCCGAGTGAAAGGCCCACAGAGACGAGTCGGAAGACGGGCATGTCGTCTTCCGGTGTATTCTGTCTCTTCAGGAAGCGCAGGGCACGCTCAGTGAACTGCCTGGTCTCTTCGTCGGCTTCCGCGTCTAGCATTTTCTCGATCGCCGGGATAGAATCCTGAAAGTCAATCGCCGCCAGCGCCTCGGCCGCGTACTGCCGCATCTCCGCATCGCCATTGGTGAGAAACGGCACCAATATTGGGCCGTAGTAGCCTCGGTTCGATTTGCCGTGATCGCCAATCGTTTGGATGGCCACGTAGCGCAGGTCGGCACACTGGGATTCCAGCAACGGCACGACGGCCGGCAGAAGTTCGAGGCGTTCCAGATCGCAGATCGACATCACCGCGAAACATTGGTCGTAAGGATCTCTGGACTTGAGTTGCGAGAGAATCTCGGAGCCGATTGCGTCGGGTGCGACTGGTCTCATGATTATAAGTGCGAAAAAGCGGGGAAAATTCTCACACAAAGTTGTGGGTATCGATTGGACTGGATTCTCGTGGGCACACTCCGCCAAGGCAGAACCGGGGTTCCGGGGAAGTCCGTAGTCCTCTCGCTCATGAGAACTGAACTACACTGAAGGTTTCGTCTGCCAACTTGTCGCGCACTCTTCCATTTCGTCTCGGCCAGTACGACTGCCAGCAGAAGCTCGGCGGCCATTACGGTGAAGTGTACTTTGCGAACGACGTACGCGATGGCCGAAGCGTTTTGGTCAAGATTATGGAACCCTTCGGGCAACCTGCGATGTTCCGGCAACGGTTTCTCATTGAGGCCCGGGTCGCCTGTCAGTGCGTGCATCAGAACCTGATCCAGACCTATGAGGCTGGCGAAATCGATGGCCACTACGCGTTGGTGATGGAAGCGCCACAGGGTGAAACACTGCGCACCATGCTCGATCGCGGTTCGTTCACCGATGAACTGCAGGCTTTGGGAATCGCCTGGCAGATCGCGCACGGGATGGCGTTTCTGCATCGGTTCGGCATCGTCCATCGCGACCTCAAGCCGGACAACATCGTTGTCTCGAACGAAGGTGCGGTGAAACTGTTTGACTTCGGCCTGGCGCGGCTGACGGAATCGAAGCTGCCGACCCAAAGCGATCTCGGTCAAACGCCACTCTATATGGCGCCGGAACAGGTTCGTGGAGATGAGGCGTCCAAGCAAAGCGATATCTATGCGTTTGGCGTGGTTCTGTTCCACCTGCTGACGCGCGAGTATCCGTATAAGATGGCCGGTCAAGAAGATCTTTACAACGCCATCGTCTACCGCGATCCTTATCTCGACCCCCTCTATCGACGCGGACTGCGAAATCCCCAAGCGGCAGAGGTCGTCAAGAGCTGTTTGCAGAAAGATCCCGCGCAGAGGCCACAGAGCTTCGATCAGTTGGAAAGTTTTCTGAGGCAGTTCGCCCCGCCGGATCAGATTGCAAATACGGCGGCGATGCTCAGGGCGATGTCCTTGCCGCCACCGGTGCCGGGCGTCGGTCCGAAGGTCTTTGAGAATGCCAGGATCGTGGCTGCCGTGGAGGCGACCAGGGCCATTGAGGCTGCGAAACGGAAACGGCAGCCAAAGAAGCCCTTTCCTTGGATTTGGGTGGGTTCCGGGGCCGCGGCGTTGGTGCTGATCGGTGCACTTGGATTCGCAGCCTGGAAATGGATGCCTCGCGGTGGCGCTGCCGGTGGCACCGCGTCGGCGCATACGAAAGCCCGGCCATTGCACGGAGGATCCATGACCAGTGTGCCCGCCGGACAGGCCCTGATTGGACGCGACAAAGCGGTTGTGCAGCTCTCAGCCTTCGAAATCGACCGAATGGAGGTTTCGAATCGCGAATTCCTGGCATACTGTGACGATACCGGCTATGCGATACCCTTTGGCGCGGTCGACAAGGATCCCGAACTGCCGGTGATCAATGTGTCGATCGACGATGCTCGCAAGTACGCGAAGTGGGCGGGCAAGCGGTTGCCCTCAGCCATTGAGTGGGAAGCTGCTGCGCGCGGATCCGATGGACGCAAATTCCCTTGGGGCGAAGAGCCGATCCTTGAGCGCGCCAATGTCGGCAACACCGGATACCTGTTGCGCGCGAACTCGCGCGGAGATGGCGCGTCGCCTTATGGTGCGCTGAACATGATCGGCAATGCGTGGGAATGGGTGGAGCAACCGGCTCCCCTCACCAAAGAGGATTTCCATCGGGTGAAACATCTGTTCCAGCCACCCTTGGATCCGAACGAGCCGTCGTTCCAGATCCGCGGCGGGTCGTATATGCACTATACGAATGCGCAGACTTTTGAGGAATTGGTCTGGGACTTTGCCGCTGTGCCCGCGCGTACCAAGCGCATGGACATCGGGTTCCGCTGCGCTCGCTGACTTCTGGTTCCTCTCCGATCGACCAACCCTGCCGAATCGGAGCCATCCTCTCGTCAATCGCCAGCCTGTGCGACGGCAGCCGAACGTCAACGCCCGCATAACCGTTGTCAGAGCTCGGAACGATGGATGTGGAAGCGATCGGTGATCCTAGCCTACTCCCAACTCATCCACGAGTTCCAAAGGAGAGCCGCATTCCCGGCAGATGATCGATCCGCAGTCGCGGCACTTCAATGGCTTCTCTACCGGAACCGCGCAATCCGGGCAATAATACGTGGGATCCATCAGAACCGCCTCCAAGTCTGCAGCGACATCACTTTGCGATACGGATACTGCTTGTAAGGCGTCGCCCCTCGCCACAGTTGATGCCCACTGGGGCCAAGCCAGTACGTTTCCACATCGTCGTTCGCCTTCGCCAGCACGCCATCCCAAGCCTCCGCAGGCTCGCCCTGCAAGCGCAACAGCGTACGGGCCTGTGCCAGATGATACTCCTCATCGAAGCCGCGCGTCACCACGTCGATGCAGTGCAGTGACAAGCCCCCCGGCTTCAAAACACGATGAATCGCCCGGAACACCGGCTCAAGATCGGCGATATGTTCGATCGTAGAAATCGAATACACGGCATCCACCTTCTGGTCCACCTGCAGAGTGTCATCGAAGTACTGCTTGCGGATGTCCACTTGCGGGAACAACTGCCGGTACTTCTCATATTCCACCGGACCATTGCCCGCACCCTCATACGGATCCACGGCCACCACTTTATAGCCGCACTCCGTCAGCACTTGCCCAACGTCGGGAAGGCCCGCGCCAATCTCAGCGAGCCTCGCACCCGGCTCGAGCAAGCCGAGTAGCGCCTTCACTGTCCAAGGCCTTTGCACGTCCTTCAAATCGCCTTGCCGGCCGGTGATCTCCGGCAAATGATCGACGCTATCGCAAAAGTCTTCCACCGTCGCGTAACCAGGCGTCGCAATCTGCTTGCCTCGATAACGGTCAAGCACCTGCGCTTTGCGCTCAGTTGTCAGATAAGAATGAGGAACGATCACAGAACCGCCAAATAGAGTTTTTAGACGCCCAACCATACACGCACCTTAGGCCATTCCTTTGCCAATGCGATGGAAGAGACGCCGATGTAGAACACCGCGCATCCCACCAACCCCGCGCACTGCAACAAGCCCGGCCGCAAGCCCTTCGGCAGCAGCGTCAGGTTTACCCATAGTGTATGCAGACTCGAGAACCCCAGTGCGAAGTTCCACATCACTCCCGTCGCAATCGCCAACACCAGCGGATTCGGCGTGATCCGCAACGCAATCAATCCCCAGATCATATAGAACGCCAGAATCGAATAGTAGACCATCTTCACACGGCCTGTATCCACCTTCTGCAGGCGCTTGGAACCGATCCAAAGAACGTCGGTCCAACGGCGTGCGATCTGATCGAGTTGCGAAACCTGGGTCGGTGCCATGATGAGGAATCCGCAGAGCAGCGTCAAATACCAGAAGATCTGGCCATGCGCATTGCCGATCGCTTGGGCCGACAATGCCGCAACCGCGTTGCCTTCGACGTTCTTCACGCCGCGAATGAACTGATACGAAAACATTGCGGGCAAGGCCATTCCGGCGACGCATCCCGGAACCCACAACAGAAACTGATCGCGCTGAATCACCGAGAGCCAGCGCTTCCACAACGCTTTGTTCGCCTCAGTTTCTTCAAAGCATTTGCCCGTATGCGAAAGCTTGATCGTGCGTCCGCCAATGGCGCTGGGAATCGCGCCCGTGCGTGCGCCCATGCCCCAGCCCTTGTCGCGCGCGTAATTCGAGAAGGCCGAATTGGTGAGCCCACCGGCTCCGGCAACAGCGCTGAACGCAGCCAACGTCGCCCAACTGAACTCACCCTGCGGCAGCGATCCGAAGCGAAAGAAGCCCGTGACAATTTCCCAGATGACATCCCAACTCACGAAGAAGATCGTGACGAAGCCCAAGTAGAACATGATCAGCGTCAACTTGCTCACCATGATCCGTTCCAGCATGGTGTAAATCTTGCCGCCGAAGATGAGGGGGATGAAGGCGGTGAGAAAGATGCAGTAGCTGAGCATCTTCACAAAGTCACTGTCACCCGCCGTCGGTAAACGCCCCATAATCACCGATGCCAGTGGAACCGCTGCGTTCGAGGACAGATAGGGCCAAACGCCGCCGAACTCGAACATCAGATAGAACAGCGTCCAAAACTTGGGCCCCGGTGGCAGCCTGAAGAATCCAACGAAAATCGTCTCGCCCGTATAGAGCGTGTAACGCATCACCGACAAGTTATACGCGCATTGAAACAGAATCGCGAGCGTTGCGAACCACAGCACTTGGCCGCCATACTGGCCGGTGACCAGAGGTCCAAACAGCCACTCGCCGCCGCCAATGTTCGCGCCCGCCATCAGCAATCCCGGGCCGATCAGCTTGCTCCATGAGGGCCCGGCGGGCGGTTCGGGTAGTGTATCGGTTTCCCACTTCGGGAACATGCTCATTGGGGGGAATCCGCTAGTTCGTTGAGGTATTGCTCGATCCACGTGTATCCGCTGGGCGAAAGCTTGGCCGCATCGGAGGCATCCCGCGGATTCAGCTTGCGCCGGCGTTCCCACGCGTCTGGGATACCGTCTTTGTCTTCATCGGCAGGCGGTTCGCCAGAGGCATACTCGGGCCAGCCTCCCACTTCATCGGTGGTGTCGATGATTTTGCCAGTGCTGGTGCGGACATGTTTGGCCACGCGGATGTCGACGCTGTCGCGCTTCGGTTTCGTTGCGCCAGCACTCTTGAGCACATCCTCGTATGCCTGGGCGGGCGAACTGGTCTTGACCGCTGGTGCATCGAAGGGCTTGGGCTGAATGGTGACCAGTTTCTTCGCCGCGGTTTCGGTGCGATCGAACATCTTGGCGTTATCCGAAGTGAACTCAAGGTGCGCATCCACCACGTTGCCTTGCACGTAGAACATGGTCTCGGCAGTCGCGTTGTCGCCAATGTAAATGGGGTTCCGCTTTGAACTCGAAGCTCCGTAGCGCAGATAGTTCGCGACATAGTTCACGCGGATCCGGCCGTCTGTGAGTCCGCTGCAATAGCCGCCCCAGTTGTAGAGAACGTTGTTGCGAAAGTCGTAGAAGGCAGGTTCGCCCTTGCCGTAGTTGTCGCCGAAACGCGGGTTGCGTCCGCTGTGATGGGCCCACAAATTGTGATGGAAGGTGACGCCGCCCACGGCGCGTGCCAGCGTCCCGTAGCCGTGCGAGCCCTTACTGTGCGCGCTCTTGTTGAGGCTCTCAGCGATGAAAGACCACTGCACGGTGACATCGGCGATGTCGCCGCTGGGCGAAAGCGATTCGTCGACAGACCAGCTTGCGGAAACGTGATCGAGAATCACCCGGCGGCTCGGCGTTGCCACTGAAATCGCGTCGCCCTCGCCATGTTCGTTGCCAAACCGGGAACGTATGTGCCGGATGATCACGTCATGCGTGGCCACAACCAGCGAGCCGCCCTTGAGGCAGATGCCATCGCCCGGCGCGGATTGTCCTGCGATGGTCACAAACGGCTGACTGATCTTGAGATGCGTTTTGAGCGCGATCAGGCCGCCGGTGCGAAAGAGGATGATGCGTGGCCCCTGTGTGTCAAGGGCCTCGCGAAAGCTGCCAGGTCCGCTGTCATTGAGGTTGTCCACAAACAGAATCCGGCCGCCGCGGCCCCCGGGAGTGGCTGCGCCATATCCTTCCGCACCCGGAAATGCGGGAACCGCTGCGAGGTAGAGAAAAGCAAGGGAGAGCAACTTTGCAGTCTATCTCATTTCACCTGGAAACCACGATCGACGAAGCCTGCCTCGACCAAAATCACGCCGAGTTCGCGCTGATCGCCGTCCACCTTCAGAGCCTTGTCCACTTGAATGGTGATCGATGCGCTTGTTTGTGTCCCCGCAGCCACTGCTGCGGTGAGTTCATAGATGCCATCGTGATCCAACGTCGCGCCGGTAACTTTCACGCCATCGAGCAGCACTTCGAGGTTCCGGCCAACACCGTTTGCTGGAACATAAAACTTCACCTTCAATGTGCTGGCTGTTGCGGGACGTTTCACCAACAACGACGCCTGTTTCAGCGCCCAGCGATCATTCGGACTCACACCCGCCGCGATATGCCGGTTCGCTTCTTCCGACGCGTTGATGGTGACGAATTCGAGTGTGGGCTTGAAGTCCACCACGGCTTCGGCTCTGACGCGATCCATCGGCACCGTGGAGATGCCGAAGGGCAGCAATCCAAAGCCGACGCTCGAGTAGGCGGATTGAGATCCGAGTCCGACAAGGCGCACCGGGATTGGTGAGGTGATCTCGCGCTCGGCAAGCAGCGCGCGGCTTCCTAATAGCGGTTCCGCATAAGCAGACGAGACGATGATGTCGCCCGCGCGGAACTTCTGCCCGGTTTCCAATGGAATCGCACCGCGCTGTTCCATGTAAAAGCGCAAGCCCCATTCGCCGTGCACAAATACACGGCGCGCGTTCGGAACCTCAAGAGCGAACTGACGGTAACCATCCCAGTGTTGATAGTTCACCACCGCCATCGCAATGCTCAGAATGCTCTGCACAACCAAAGCCGGAACACCGAATCTGGAATTCGCCGCAACGATGCAAACCGGCGCGGCAATGGGCAACAGATAGCGCGCCGATCCCGCAAAGAAAATCGCCAAAGCCCCGGCGAAAAAGATGCCAATCCAAAGCAACAGAAAGCGATGCGGCTGCTTTCGCATCCCCAACCACGCGATGGGTGAGACCAAAGTCACTGCCAGATGTCCGCTGAGAGCTGCTGCGTTTTTGAGCTTGATCGCGATCTGCGCCCACCCGTAACTTTGCATGTATCCCCCCAGCACGGCCGCCGGCAGCGCACCAGAAGTGAATCGCTCAAATAGCTGAAAAGCCCCGATTGTCGCCAAGGGAGCGGCAATCGCGAACCAGTTCCTTCTGCGCGCGGCAGGCGTAAAGTAGAAAATCGGCGCGAGTAAGATCGCCTGATACGCGCAGAGCGCCGCAACGCAAGCCGCCACCACCGCCAACACCGCGCGCCCGTTCAAATAATTGGACATCGCCAGCATCCAAAACGCCAGAAACGGCAAGTCGGATTCCAGCGAGTTGCCATTCACAAAGAACGGCGGCACAGCAATAAACAGCAACGTCGCGAGCAACGGACTCTCCGTGAACCTCCGCGCGATCGACAACATGCTCAGCGCCGCAATCAACGAAAACGGAATGTAAGCCGCATGAAATGGAATCTCTTCGATGTCACCCGTCAGCGCCAATAGCGCGCCAAGATACCAGGCATTCAATGGCGGATGCGGATGCCCCTGCATGTCCACCATCTTTCCCATGAAGACGTATTTGGTGTGATTCGGATGCAACGGATCCAACTGCGCGTGCTGCGCTCCTGCCAGATAATACAGGTCATCGCCCTGAATCGCCTGATTCAGGAACGGCAACCGGATCGACAAAACTGCAAGAACAACCCACAAACGAGTGCGCAAGTTACTAGGATATGCTGAGTCATACTTACCGTTCTGGCCCTGCTTCTTCTTGCCCGGAATCCTGTCGCGCTCACTGGAAAGCGGTGGAAGGGCTCAGCTACGACAACTCCGCCGTGGCCCACATGTGGCGAACCATCGCGATCCCAGACGCGCCGCTTTAGCTTATTGCGGCTCGCGTTCGAGCACGATGCGCATCACCCGGTTGCGAGTTCCCAACTTCCAGTCACTCTCTTCCTTCGCATCGGAATACTCGATCACGCGCAAGCCCGGTTGCGTTAGCTTCCAGAGGAATTCGGTCGCGAACCCCATTTGCGGGCCTCCGGGCGCGTCCTCTTTGGCGAAGCCTTCCACAACGAGCATGCCGCCAGGAGCCAGCCCTTGGGTGATTCGTGTCAGCTTTTCCGGCGCGGCATTGGCCACCCGGAATTGCATGAACGACAGTACGATCAGATCCCAACGCGAGTCGCCTCGATCGAACTCGTCGAGGCTCTGCTTGACCAACCCAATCTTCAAGTCCACCGCTTTGGCGGCTTCGCCCGCCTTCCGCATCGCCACATCGGAGATATCGACGCCGGTCACCGCCCGCCCTTCCGCTGCTAAAAACAACGTGTTGCGTCCGGTACCCATGCCGGGATCGAGCGCTCAGCCGGGCTTACGGCCCTTTGCCACGCGTTCGACGAACTTGCTTGCCTCCGCGCGAAACTTCATTTTGTTGTTGGCGTAGATGTCGTTCCACATCTCGCGTTGCCTTTCCGGTGTCGGCTGTTGTGTGGCGTTCGCCGGAGGCTGATAGGTGAGAAGAACGAGGAGTGGCGGAAACATGTATGTACATGTAACATGAGAATGCATGAAGAATGAAACCTGTCATCCCTGCCTCTGTTCGTCGGTGCGACAGTTGAGTCGTGTGCTCTCGCAGATCTATGACGATGCGCTGCGCCCCTGTGGATTGCGAGCGACGCAGTTTCTGATTTTGATGACACTGCAAGGGCTCTGCGAGGCCAGCCTCAAAGATCTCGAATTCAGGTTGGACATCGAGCAAAGCACGTTGACCCGCACGATGAGCCGCTTGGAAACCGAGCGGCTGGTGAGCCGCGTTGCGTCCGAAGATCAACGCGAGCGACGTCTGTGCTTGACGGCGAAAGGCACAAAGCTGTTGGAAGAAGCGAAGCCGCTCTGGGCGGAGATCCAGGGTGAGATGCAAGTGCGGTTGGGTGAGAAGGTTTGGGAACGCTTCCGCAAAGATCTCGTGAAGGTTCGCAAGGCCGTCTTGGCCAAAGGGCAGTCTACTCTTTCACAATCCTGCGCTCGGGCGTGAACCAGTTGCGATACGAACTTCCTGCAGCGATTGCGGTGCCCTTCTTGATTGGCAATCGACGCTTCTTCAACTGATACGGATCGCTTTCCAGATTCCATTCCGCAGCTTCGCCGTTGCGCCACTCCACGACGAGACGGTTCCGCGCGTACCAGCCGCGCCACTCGTTGCCATCTTCCGCCTGTTCCGGATTCCCGCTATAATTGGCGATTTCCACGCGCTCGCGAGCCGTGGGCTTCGCTCCAAACATCGCTTTGCCGTCAAGCCCCCCAGGCGCGGCGATGCCACAGAGTGCGAGTAGCGATGGAAACAGATCCAAAGGCGTGACCAAGGCATCCGACACAGCACCCGCTGCGATCTTCGCAGGCCAGCGGACGAGCAGAGGCATCTGCAACGCCTCGACATAAGGCTGCATGCATCCCCACAGGCCATGACTGCCCAGCATCTCCCCATGATCGGATGCACAGACCACGATCGTGTTCGATGTGAGATCGTTCTTTTCCATGTAGTCGAGCATCTTGCCCAGGTTCTGGTCCACGTTCTTCAACAGCCCGTAATAGCAGCGCGGATCCTGACCTTCCGGCGGCACGGGGTTCTGCACGTTCGGACGCCACGTCAACTCCGTCGCCACCTTTTCCAAAGCATCCGGCGGCGTGTGCGATGCGTTCCATGGCGGATGCGGAGGATGTGGCGAGACCATAAGAAAGAATGGCTTGTTCGAGAAGCGGCACTGCTGCATCACTTCCAGCGCCATGGTTGTTTCCGCATCGGTCTCAAAGCCGGGCATCAACAACCGGCGCGGCTCGTCGCGATAAAAATACGGTCGCGCGAACTCAGTGTGATAGTTGAACGCGTGCCAGATTTCATAGCCCATACGAGCCGCGCCAAGAGGCACGAATTCCGCCTGGGTTTTCACTACGGGGTTGGCGAAGCGGCCTGCGGCAAGATGCCAACAGCCGATGTAGCTCGTCATGTATCCCGCACGCCCGAAGACTTCCGCCATTGCGTTGCCGTCTTCGGATTTCACCTGCAAGCCGTTGATGATCGCGCCAGTTCTGAGCGCGTGCTTGCCTGTTTGCAGCATCGCGCGAAAGGGCGTCGACAGCGGCACCGTCGAAACAGCATGTCGAAACCGCAAGCTCTCTCGCGCCAAACGATCGAAGTTCGGAGTCCCAACATTGACACCGCCTCCGTAGCAACCCAAATCGCAAGCGCGCATCTGCGCCGGCAGATAGATCAACACATTCGGAGGAGCCGGTGTTGTTTGTGCGAAAGCGGCGAGAAAGGCCCGGCGCCTCATCTACTTTTCGCTGCCGTGGCTGCGGTTGCAACTTTTGCCGGCCGCGTCCGAACCGCCTGCACAGTCTGCTGGGTCGCCTGACTCGAAGCGAACAGAATTTGCACGCCGACGCTCTGCATCTGCGGATACTTATCGAGAATGGCCTGAGCCACCGCGGCAGCGAATACTTCCAGCGGAGCGGACTTGTTGACGACGCTCTGCAGCACCGCCGAGGTATCGGGGCGCGGAAGTGCGACATCCACGTAGTCTTCCGGGATTGTCGTCGCCGCATATGTGGCGGTGAGATTCACTTGGACGTTTCTGGTTCCAACGGCTTCGATCGCGCCAATGAAGGAGTTACTGGTGCCATCTGTGGATGTCTGCGCCGTAGCGGCGAACGCCAGCAATAACAAAGATAGAAAAAGCTTCTTCATGGTCCCATCGTAGCGTCGGCCACCCTGAGAAAGAATATGTCGACGGTAAAGTCGTCGGCCGAGCGTCCGCAGCAAGTCGGAGAGCCTCGACGGCGAATAAGGCCAGAGCTTGAGAACAAGCCGTACTTCTGCTCAGAATCCAACCCAGCGTCGTGATGCTCTGTGAACTGCTGACGATTGCCGCGTTGGAAGTGAGAGATGCCGCGGCCAAAGCGCGGTTGGTGACCGGCAAGGGGACTGTGATGGCGATATCGACAAAAGGAATCGGTGCGCCTCGCCGGTCGGGATTCCACCGGTGCGGACGACCACCACGTGATTGCAGTGTCCTCGCCAGTGAGGCAGGATTCTGGTCAATCGCCAGGAAAGAGCACCCAGAGTTCGGATCTCCCCGAGTTGCAGTGGACCGCCCGCCCCAGAAATCCCAAACAGGCCCACGAAAGAAACAGTGCCGTGCGCGCACCTTGCCACGCGCCGGTAACAGGATCGCCGCCGCCAGTCGCAGATACTCGTTGGCGAGACAGGAACTCGAGGCGGCTCGAGTTCGAGGGAACGGGATGAAAGATTCGCTCGATCCACCGTGTGCGCTCTGGCTCGTCATCCTGCATCCGGTCGAGCACCGAAATCGTTTGCTCGATCGAGGATCTCGATACCCCGCGATCCAACACAAATCGGTCGGCCTCGAACACACCGGGACGGCTCGCCGACGGCAGCAGCAGCAATCCCACGAACGACCAAAGCGTGAACCAGAGAGCCACCGTGATCAGGCCAGGGGCCCCGGCAAGATCCGAGCCCGGCATTTGGCTGGCGATAAAAAAGCCAGCCAGATTCCAAATCACCGCTAAGCAAACACCCCGCGTGCGCGCGCCCGTCGCTAAGACACCAACCCGGCGTGCTACCTGCACCGCGGCCACCTGGCTTGGAAATTGGGCCTTCGAAAGCCACGCGGAGGGGATGATGACTTGTTCGCGTCCCGGCAAACCCACAATACCGCCTACAAAACCGGGGTCCGATGACTCGTAGACCGCCAAAACGGGCACTGGAATGCCCCATTGGTTCAATGCGTCCGCCAGGAGGTTGAAGTCCACCTGAGTCTTGCGCAAGCCCCCACTGATTCGCGCAATGAACCCCTGCCAATGCAGAAGTGCCAGCATTAGAAACGCCACACTGGCAACTCCAGCGAAGACACCCCAGCGCGCCGCTTGCAGAATCGCCAGTCCGCTCCCGCCCATTAGGATTGCCTGGCTCAAAATACCCGTCAACCATGCACCTGCAAAGCTCGAAAAAGCGGCGGAAGACCGGCCAAACCGGCGCGGCAGAATGTAGCCCCCAAAAAGATCGAAAGGCAGACTCAACAGCACATAACAGAACAAAGTCGAGGCGATCGCCGCGCCGCTGGACAGACCCGTGAGCAAGCGGTGGGGCAAACCCAACCACAAAGCCAGACTGGACACAACTACGAAGCAACCTACTCCCGAAATTCCAAGCCACAACCGGGCTCTCGCGTAAGTCATTCAAGCTTACGATGAGCCAATTCGGGCACGGGCTGGATTTTCTGCAGCATGTCGATTTTACATCCGTGGAACGCTGTGTTCCATCCCTTATAGAGCGATGGTGGGTTTAGAATATAGTGTTCAACCCGTGATGAAGTCCTGCCTCATTGTTGGCGCTGGCATGTCGGGCTTAACGGCCGCAATTGCGCTCCAGAAAAATGGATGGAATGTAACTCTAGCCGACAAGGGTCGAGGCGTTGGCGGTCGCATGGCCACGCGGCGTATCGGCGGTACCAGCTTCGATCACGGCGCACAATTCTTCACCGCACGCGACAACCGCTTTCAGCACGCAATCGAGCAATGGGAGCGTGACAACGTGGTGAAGCCTTGGTTCACCGAAGGCGGGCACCCCCGTTACCGGGCGGTATCCGGCATGAACGGACTGGCCAAGCATCTTGCGAAAACACTCGACGTTCGCTCTGACACTCCCATCAAGACCGTAGAGCCCGGAACTCACGGCTGGATTGCGGTTACCGCGGCTGGAGAACGGATCCATGCCGATGCCCTGCTGTTGACCGCACCGGCCCCGCAATCGGCGGCCTTGCTGGCGGGGCGTGCCGCCGAGTTGGCACCGTCCATCCTAGCGGCCCTCCAAAGCATCGAGTTTGAGCCCTGTTTTGCTTTGCTGGTCTCGCTGGCAGGTCCCAGCCTCATTCCGGCATCCGGCTACGTCCGCATCGAGGATGGACCCGTGGAATGGATCGCCGACAACACCCGAAAGGGAATCTCGGATGCAAACGCCCATTCAGGGGCAGCGCTGACGGTCCATGCGCGTGCGGACTTTTCACGGCGCTATCTGGAATCCCCGCAGGATGAAGTCGCGAAAATCCTGCTTGAGGCGTCCATGCCTTGGTTTGGCGAAAAAGTCGGCGTAAACACGAGCGTAGATAAAGAACGATGGCAGTTGCACCGTTGGCGCTACAGCAAGCCGGTAGCGGACCGGGATCGTCCGAGTTGCCTGTTCACAAACCATCCCTCGCCCCTTGCGGTTGCTGGCGATGCGTTCGGCGCGTCGCGCGTCGAGAGCGCGTTCCTGTCCGGCTTGGCCGCGGCGGAAAAAATCTCGGACGCTTCAATCTGAAGAGAACGATCCGAGTGATGATCCTCACAACTCCAACGCGGGCTGTAAGCGGCTAAATAACTAAGTCAGAACTGCAAAAAACCAGCGCCTCGTAGCGGATGATTTAGGTCCAACACATTCGGCGGAGCCGGTGTTGTTTGTGCGACAACGCACTCGCGCTAAAGGACTGGACGGCAGCGAAATCCCAGGCGGAAAGGGGCATAGATTCGGCAACCTCCGGTTACAAGCTCTTCGCATATGAACTGCAAAACAACCTGATCCTCCGGGCCGCCGTCGGAACCCTCTCCACGCGCGTTTTGCAACTCTCCGCCCAACTCGGCCTCAATCCTCCTGAAAAATTCAACGCCCGCCAGGACCTCCTCCGCCTTTGGCGCATGGTCCCCGAACGGTAGGGCGGCTTCAGCTGCCGGTACGGCGGGGCTTCA
>CAZCPL010000134.1:0-15220 GCA_964500255.1 uncultured Solibacteraceae bacterium
GCTTCGATGCCAGCTTTGCTCAGGTCGCTGGTGGCGGCGAATCCCCAACAGCCCTCGGCGATCACGCGGATGCCGAGTCCGAGGTCTTCGGATGAGGCGGCGTTGCCCGCACGTCCGTTCTTGGTGGAAAGGCTACGGTCTTTGGATTCGACGAGCCGGACGTCGGCAAAGGTGGTGACGCCGGTGCGCAGTGCGGCGTCGAGCGCTTCGAGGGCGCGATCTTTCATATGAAGACAATTGTGGCATCCCCGCCTGGCACCCGCTATTGCGCCAGTCTCGATCGATACTCACGCGCGGCCTGTTCATAGGCGGACAGCATGTCCCCTTGCTCCTCGAGTTTCACGCGGCCTCGCTTCTGATCGCGGCACTTTTCCACCGCGCGCAGACACCACTCGATACTGCTTTTCACGCGTACCGGTGCGCCGCCCACTTCGATCCAAATAGGATTCGTATGCGAACTCCCCAGGATCCGCAGTGCCACCCATGAACTCACACCCGGCGCATAGCGGAACGTCAGCGGACGCACCGTGCCGTCGGCTTCGATCTCCTGCCGGTCCACCACTTCTCCATTCACAACCAGTTCCACAGGCACACGCCGCGATCCCGCAACGCGCGCGCGTTCGATATGCCAGTACGGCTTCTGCCCTGCGGGACGCTGCCGCAACAGCGCGGGATCCTCTTGCACTGGCAACATCGCAGCCACGTTCGCAGTGATCTGCTGCGCCGCTCCAGCAGCGGCGGAAATGACGCCGGAGCCCATTTGACGGCCATTCACGGCGAAATCCATCAGATGGCTGCGGCCATCGCCCACGTAATTGCGCCCTTCTTTCACGCCTTGAATCCAGTCCGCATAATCGGCCTTCTTCTGTTTCACATAGCTGCGTCCGAGTCCAACGCGCTCGTCATAAATGCAAGGGAAATCGGTCTCGCCACTGATCCGCGCGGTGTATCCGGCATTCAGGGTGTGGTACCAGACGTTGAGTTCCCAGGGCCAAGGTGTATCCACCGTCGAAATGAAATCAACGAGACCATGCGTCACCGCGACCACGTATTCATTGGCCCCGATGCCATCGAAGGGAGGCAGTTCCTTGGTGAGCGTCTCGTCTTTGGAGATCTGCAAGCCCCATCCGGAATGCGCGTAACCAGTGACTGCACCTTGTGCGCGCGCCCAGCGCAGAATCGGCATGCCCCACGTCGGCCAGTCTTCGATGCGCGACTTGCCAGGGTAGTCGGTCTCCTTCATGCCGAGCAACACCAGATGGCCGGTATGGCTCGATGGATGTCCCGAAACCTCAACGTCATAGCGGATGCGGTAGTCCGCAGTCGAAAGCGCATTGTCTTTGCCTTCATTGAACGTCTTCTGGAAATACCATCCCGGACCCCACGTCAACACCGAGCCAATCTTTACATCTTCCCCCAGAATATGACGCATCATGTCCTTCGGATAAACGCCCTCTGTCGGCTTGTCGTAGTGTGCGCAACCTGCGGCATGGATGTGATGATCGCCGGAGATCCAGCCTGTTTTTGCAGGATCGATCCAGCGCTCGAGTTTGGCGGCGAAGTCCTGATTCTGATCGGCATGCATCTGGATCGTGCGCGTCAGAGTCTTGTATTCGGGTCCTCGGGTACACTCAATCGTGTAGGTGCCCGAAGGCAGTGCGATCGATTCCCCTTCGCCTCGGTAGATCTGTTTTTGGAAGAAGAAATCCGGTGCGATGCGCTTCGATTGCGATGGATAGATGCGCCCCATCGCGTCTTTCACAAGGAACGCGGCCATCGTCGGCTTGCCGTTCTCATCGGTCACGCGAAAGTTCAGCTTGGCAACGGGAGCTACGGTGAAGAGCACGTCGATCTCATTGCGAAAGCCGAGGTCTTGCGTTCCCTGCCCTGCATCGAAGACGACCTTCGCTTCGCGCTTGCCGGATTCGCGGGCATAGATCTGCAGCAGTTTGTACTCGACTTCGAGTCCCGAGAGAAACGGACGCAGCGGTTGTTTGGTGAAGAAGCTGAGATCGGTCCAGGTGCGTGCGGCGTTGACGTTACGGTTGTAGACGTTGCCCGCTTGTGGCGATGTCGCATTGAGCGCCGGCGTGATGCCTGCTTCGTTGTGGACCTTTACCAGAAAGGTCCGCCAGCCTTGCTCGACGAGGTTTGGCGCGGCGGGTCCGGCTTGTACTTTCACGCGCGATTCGGGATTGATGTTGATGCCCGCGAGGCAGTGGCGATCGAGAATCTGCTGCAGGCGCTTGACCGATGCGGCATTCAGGGGCAAAGCTTCGATTTCCTTGATTTCCGCGGCGGTGATCAGAGGTTCGCCGGTGAGTTCGAGGGCTTGCACAAGGCGCGCGGCCTGCGCGAGAAGCGGTTGAGGTTCGACCCGTTCGATCAGGGGCAGGTCATCCGCGAAGGCCAGCAGAGGGAGGAGCAAGAGGGCGCGCATCGGCCCCAGTATATCGGATTCATTTCCCGCATTTGGAAACAATCCGTACGATCGTCGAGAGGAGCGTTGCGCTGGGCAAAAACCACGAATCTGCCATGCAATCGTTGGAGTGCGTGTCGTAGACGACGCCTGACCCACTTCGTCCATCGACACCGTTCCCAGACGATTACCTCCGATAAGTGGGCTCCTTTGCGCTACTACCTGGAGGGGGTGCCTCACCGTTACTATGAGAGGAGCCGTTCGTCGGACGGCAACGCATGACAACTCGGGAGGTTCGCGATGGATGCGGCGGAATCTTCAAGCTGGGCCGAAATGAAACATGTTTTGGGGCTGGCTTTCGATGCCGAGCCGACCGAGCGCCGTAGGGTTCTCGAAGACGCCTGCGGCGACGACGCGGAGCTTTTCGGACTCGCCTCAGCCATCCTCGATGAAGATGAGCGTCCGGATTCCGGCGCGTTGGAAACGCCCGCTTCTGCACGGCTTGCTTCCAGCGTTATCGCCGGGCACGAAAACACCGGGCCCTCTTTCGCGTCTCCCGACGTCCTCGGCCAATACCGCTTGGGTGCCAAGCTCGGCCGCGGTGGGATGGGAGAAGTTTATCTGGCCTCCCGGGAGGGCGACTACCAGCAGCGGGTTGCGGTGAAGATTCTGCATGCGGATTTCGGCTCTGGGACCCGTGAAGTTGATCGCATCCGCAAAGTTGTCCCTGTTGATTGCAACGGACACAATGCCGGTGCTGCCCTGCCGCACCATTCGCTTGGGCACTGCGGACGTCAGCGTGAAGCTCCTCGTGGGACCGCCGTTACTGCCCTCTAGAGAATCCACCTGGACCCGGAGTCGAGTAGGGTTTTCGCCCCAGGTTCCGTCATTGTAGACCTCAAAATCGAGGATGTTGTCCTGGGTGTTTGACAGATTTGCCGGCCCGGTGATGACGAACGACCGCCAAAAAACGTGTCCATCGTTCGCCGGCAGATCGATGCTGGCGATTTGCGTACCGTTCAATCGAACAATGCCGCGGTTGTCCGCAAGCCATCGGATGCTCGCTCGAATGGAAGAAAGGTTGTAGCCAGCAACGCTGAACTTTGTACGGTAGGTTTACCAGCCTCCTTCGAGATACGACAGCAGCGCTACGTAGGCTTCACCATCTCCGAAAACTCTGGTCTTAAAGCTCACAACTTTGTCCGCATCTCGCTTTCGAGGTATCACAGCGATCGCGCTAAGCGAAGCGCTCCGAACCGTAAATTCGACAAAGTTGCTCGAGACTGCGGAATCGTAGCGGAATCTGTATTTCCCTGGTTTGGTCAACGGAGAGCAAGCGGAAAGAGTTGGCAATCCTTGTGTCGCTCGTTCGCGACATTCCTCGCCAAAAAAAGGACTGCGATAGACAAGCTTCTCCCCCGGAAGCAACGTGCGCGTCTTTGCGCTCCGAATCGCGCTTCTCGAAGAGTCCAGAACGTCTCGCAATGTCGTTGGGTAGCAGTGAGTATAGACGCATCCCCAGAGACCGTCAGGGTTGGACCCATAAACGTTGAGGCCACCTAGCGATCCACGACGCTCAGGTTCGAAGACTTCGAGCACTCTAGCCGTCTTATTCTCTAACTCCAAATGAAAAAACATCAATTCGTTTGCCAGATAGATCTCCCTGCCATTTCCAGATGGGCCGTTAGCAGCTTGGCGGATTCCCACAGTGCCTCGAAATCCTTTAAGGGCAGAGCTTGACGCGCCGTTGTTTCTTGTCCGTTTAGGGCTGCGCCTGCTGTCACGAATCCGAGCATCAAAGTAATGTAGCGTCTCATGGCAACACCTCGCATTGAGGAGGACAATCGGGTTTGGTGCAGGCGAAAATCAGATTGTTTCCCGTGAAGAACCAATCGGCCGGATTGAGAGACATTCGGTGGAACAATCTCCAATCCATGATTTCGTCCAGTTGCGAGTCCAGGACTAGACCATCGCACAAATCTGAGGCACTAACTCGCCCTGCGCACTGCGCAAATGTAAAGTCCTGGCCCAATTTCTTAAAGTAGAGCCTTAGCAGAACGTTGGCTGGTCGGCTCGTTACGTCGAAATAGAAATCACTCAGCGGATCGACAGAGAGCGAAGGGTTCATTTCGGCACAGGTCAAAACTGCCGATCGCGCCACACGCTCCTCGCGCCGCTCGGCCTGACTCTGACGCACCCCTTGCCAGTTGTAGTACCTCAACCAGAAAAACGTGTAACTTCCACCCTGCGGCCGAGTTTCATTCCGCAATTCGGTGTCTCCCATCGAACTCTTGTCTCCTGAACTTCGAAAACGAACAGCTCGACGGTTGTGCTGAAGCCCTAACTTGTGACCAGCTTCATGCGCGACCGTTTGTGCTTGCTGGATGTTCTCATATCGCTGCGTCCTCGTGATCGAAGGGTCTTGCTCGTAGGGTGAATCGTCATAGGGCGAGTACTCCACGGCTTCAGCGCGAACCGCACTCAAATCAACGCCGGCACACGTCCCAGTCAAATTGCCAATTGGAGAGCTGCCTAGCGATCCCTCGTTGACGAATCGAGGGTCATTAAGGATGCAAAGCGGGAAGGCGGACGGAAACCCAACGCCGCCCTCTCCACTGGACCCACCTCCCAGGAAGGCAACGCCGCCTCCTCCCGCAACGCCATTTCCCACGGACTCAGTACCCGCAATCCCTCGAAATCTCGAAATGTACCCCGAACCGGTGCTGAATCGATTCCTGCGCGAGAGGCGCGGGAACGCACGCGAGTCCTGCTGAAACCGATTACGGGGTCGCCGACCTGGCCAGCAAACCACCTTCGATGCCCAACCGATTGCCGGACGTCGATTCGAAGGCTGGCGCCGGCAGCGCCGCCCCTCTTACGAAACTCGCATAAAGACTGCGAAAGTCTGCCGCCACCTTGGGCCAGTCAAGTGACCTTGCCACGGCAAGGGCATTCTGCACTTTCTCTTTTCGAACGGCATCGACTTCGAATACGGAATCCACGGAGCGCGCCATGGCCAAAGGCGATGCTTCCGATAACCAGGCGTTGGACGGATTCGCATAAGAAAGCACTCCTCCTTTATTGCAAGCAACGAGAGGTAAGCCGGAAGCCATCGCTTCAAGCGGCGCGATGCCGTATGGTTCTGCAGGATTGGGATGGATAAAGGCATCCGAATTCGCGAGTAAAACAGCAAGATCCGGTGGTGCAACCTGCCCCAAAAACGATACCGATCCACCGGTAAATCGCCTGCGGCACATCCCCTCTAGAGATTGCCGCAGCATGCCGTCACCTGCGATCACGAGCCTGTAATCCTGGGCGTTACGGCGCAACAACGTTTCGAAAACGTCGAAGAGCAGCGGTAGATTCTTCTCGGGCGCAAGCCGGCCTGCGTATACCAACAGGACCGAACCCTCATTGGCGTCGATGCGGCAAAGCGATGCCTGGCGCCATTCGAAAGTGCGCAACTGGGGATCGAAGCGATCGCAGGAAACCCCCATGGGCTTCACCCACACGCCTCGTCTGGTCACGTGCCCCCGGCTTGCTTGCCGCAGTTCATCCGCCGTGTGATGAGAAACCGTAATATGGTGATCGAAGAAGCCGAAGTAGTTCCACTTCAGGTAGAGGCGGCAAAAACGCCTTGCAAGATCGGACGTGCTCAGGTAGTACGCCATGTTCTCGTCCATGCGTTCGCAACTGGTGCCGACGAGAACAGGCCGTCGCACTCCTTGAAGCCAGCCCTTACGCACAAGTCCTGCGATATAGTGCAACGAATACTTGTCGCAAATGTCGATCAGATCGGGTTTCTCTTCGCAAAGGATCTCGTGCACGCGCCGGTTGACGCCAGGCCAGCGATTCGGCAGAACCATCCGGTAGCTGGAATTGAGATAAGTCACCGGTGACTTCACGGAATACACTTTCGTCGACCCGTCGACCGTGCAGTCGTCCGTCGCTCCAGGTCCTACCACCACCATCTCGGCACCGTTGCTCCGCGCATGATCCATGAGGGAGCGGTAGAAGGTCGAGATACCTCCGCCGCCGGTTGCCTGCCAAGCGTTGATGAGATGGAGGGTTTTCATCGCGCGAGGGCTGCGAGGCGGATCATCGCCAGAGGATCCGCCAGCTCTCCTTTGCACCCGATGCCAAAAATCCCCACAGCATTGTCGGAAAACTCAGCACATCCCGCCAAACGGATTGCCCGCCCTGGCCCACCACAAGGCATCCGCGCCGCATGGAATAGAGGTTGAACAGAGTCGAAAAGACCGTGAACAGCACCGACGCACCAATCGACAACTTCAGGTTCGGCGTTCCACGTACCCAGTGGATCGCCAGTTCAATCGTGTGCTGAAGGATCGGCAGCAACACCGCGGCTGCGAGGTTCGCGAACCAAACCGGGCGTGCCGGGCCGAGCGCCTGGGTTAACGATCCGTAGAATCCCGACGCGATCGATCGGTAGGCGAACTCAGCGAATGCCGCTCCATACGCTGCCTCGGGTCCTGCGGAGTAGTTGGCCGCGAAGAAAATTGCACCCCGAATGACCGAACTGAAGAGCGACGATTTCCAGTGCCAGCCGCGGATCAAGTGATCGTAGGGACGGCTGACGACATCGCGAAGCACATCGCCTACACTTGGATCGGTTTCCCGCTGGAAACAAAAAGCATCTGACATGTTCTGGCTGCTAGTTTAGTCATCCAGATTGACACTTCGATGAGAAAGCAATGAAACTTTCAATTCCTATATCGAATACTTGAGCGCGAACTGCATCTCACGCGTGTTGCGCGCGGACATCCGTGCCGGAAACGGTCACAACATTGGCAAATCCCGAGTTGTTGGCCACAGCAGAAGCTTGCGACCCCGCCGAACCATTGGAACCACTCACCATGGCGTCTGACAAGCGCACTGGTTCACACGGATCAACAAAATTATCGCCCACCCAATCAACAACATCCGGACCCACCACCCGTAAGACACTTGGACGCCAATGCTACCGTAACAATAGAGAGTGAATCACTCCAAAGCGCCCCGTTGCCGGGCGCTGTTTTTATTGCAGAAAGGAAAACCGCAATGTCCCCCGTGAAAATCGAAGCCAACCGCCAAAATGCCACCCTTTCCACAGGACCTACCTCCCCACAAGGCAAAGCCATCTCCTCCCGCAACGCCATTTCCCACGGGCTCACCTCCGCCCACTGCCTCCTCCCGACCGAGGACCCCGCCGATTTCGCCGCCCACCTCCAGAGCTACCGCGATACGTTCCAGCCCCAGCACCCGCAATCCCTCGAAATGGTCGACGAACTCGCCGATCTCCGCTGGCGTCTCCAGCGCGTCCCCGTTTTCGAAGCGCAAATCCTCTCTGTCGAAGCTCACCGTCTCCAGCACGACGAACAACTCCGCCCGCTCACTGATGGCTCTCCCAACCTCAAATCCTCGCTCTTGCCTTTACCCGCTTGGTCGAGCGCAAAGTCTTGCAGAACCTCCACAGTGGGGAGGCCCGCCTCAACCGCCGCGCCGATATCCTCTTCAATGCCTTGGTCTCCGTCCGTGCCGAAACCCCGCCGCCGACCTCAGCAAAAGCCCTGCCCAAGACGGTTGAAAGATTTATTTCGCAAAACGAACCCACTCTCGTCACTCCACAACTCGGACGGAACGAGACCTGTTCCTGCGGTTCCGGAATCAAGTTCAAGCGCTGCTGCCTAAACCGCCCCTCGTCCGCACCGATCATCGCGAAAGCCGCCTAGTCGAAAAAAATATTCGCAAGACGAACCCATTCCCGTTGCTCCTAATCCGGCGCGGCGAGATCTGCCGGGGACGCGTTTTCGACAACGCCCCCTCCGGCATGGCTCTTTGCAAATTGAACAGCACAAGATCCGAACAACGGCTTGCACCAGGACATGATTGGATTTCATCGCTTTCGGAACCGGATCCTTCGCCGCGCCTCAGACAGGGTCATCCGCTTCCTCGGCAAAAGGTAGAATAAAAGTGTCCTCTTCTATCCTCCTGGTCAAACCCGAACCGAATGAAACCTGCTCTAAAACCTAACAATCCCTGCTTTTCTTCAGGCCCCTGCGCGAAGCGTCCGGGCTGGTCGCTCGACGGACTCAAAGACGCGGCGCTCGGACGTTCGCATCGCGCCAAGATCGGCAAGGCGAAGCTTGCCGAAGTGATCGATCGCAGCAAGAGACTGTTGGGCATGCCTGCGGATTACCTCCTCGGCATCGTCCCGGCTTCGGATACCGGCGCGATCGAAATGGCGATGTGGTCGCTGCTCGGTGAGCGCGGCGTCGACATGCTTGCCTGGGAAAGCTTCGGCAGCGGCTGGGTGGCCGACACCAAGAACCAACTCAAGATCGCCGATCTTCGCAGTTTCAAAGCTGACTACGGTAAGCTTCCCGATCTGACGCAAGTGGACTGGAACCGTGACGTTGTCTTCACGTGGAACGGGACGACTTCAGGCGTCCGCGTGACCAACGGCGACTGGATCGCGGCCGATCGTGAAGGCCTCTCGATCTGCGACGCGACGTCCGCGGTGTTCGCCATGGAAATGCCGTGGGACAAGCTCGATGTCGTGACTTACTCATGGCAGAAAGTGTTGGGCGGCGAAGGCGCCCATGGCATAATCGCGCTCAGTCCGCGGGCAATCAAGCGCCTTGAGACCTTTACTCCCGCCGGGCGTCCGCTGCCCAAGATTTTCCAAATGTCCAAGGGGGGCAAACTCATTGGCGGCATCTTCGAAGGCGAGACGATCAACACGCCGTCGATGCTCTGCGTTGAGGATGCTCTCGACGGGTTGAAGTGGGCCGAATCGGTCGGCGGACTCGCCGGCTTGATCGCGCGTTCCGAAGCCAATTTAAAGGCCGTTGAAGACTGGGTCGCGACCTCGGACTGGGCTGGATTCCTTGCCGAAGACCGGTCCATCCGCTCGAATACTTCAATCTGCCTCAAGGTTGTAGATCCCGCCTACGCGGCGTTGAGTGAGGACGATCAGGCGAAGCACGCAAAGTCGATCGTCTCGATGCTCGACAAAGAAAACGCTGGATTCGACATTGGCGCGTATCGCGACGCTCCGGTCGGGTTCCGCATTTGGGGCGGCGCAACGGTGGAAACTGCGGACATGAAGGCTTTGCTGCCGTGGCTCGATTGGGCTTACGCGGAAGTCAAAGCGAAGTTCTAGTTCTTCCCGCACGGGGCGGCTCGGTCCGCCCCCTGTGAATTGACCAGTTCTTTTTGATCGCGGAAGTCAGATTTGGACGCATCCTTATCAGGGGTCATTCTTGATCAGATTCTCTTGCTGCGCCGCTCTATCTTTGCTTTTGCTTGTTGGTTGCTCCGCGCCACAGCATTCCCATCCGGTACGTGACAACTCCTGGATTTCCGATCGCGCCTCTCTCCTCACCGACTCCGGTCGAGGACGAATTCGTAGCATCCTCAGACGCATCCATAAATCCACCGATGCTCAGTTCGTTGTCGCCACAATCGACAAGGCAGGAGACACTCCGCGCGCAAAGGCAATGGAACTTTTCAACACCTGGAAGCTCGGCACCGCCCAGGCAAACAACGGCATCCTGCTGATGATTTCGAGAGAGGACCGCGCCGTCGAAATCGTCACCGGCAAAGGGCTCGACGCAGTGCTTTCCAACGCCGGGTTGCAGGTTCTTCTTAGGCAAACCGTGATCCCGGAAATCCGCGCAGGGCGCACCGAAGATGCCATCGCAAAAGCAGCAACCCATATTGGCGCAACGCTCAAAGGCTTCAAAACTCACGATCCGCCACAGAGCGCGCTCTTGCTGCTCTCACTCTTCGGTGCTGCGGTCGGATTCGCCGGCGCCGCCCAATTGCACCGGCTGTGGCGCTCGCCTCTGCTTCTGCCTCCCACCGGAAGACGCGATCACAACGTCGACTTCAAAGACCTCAGATCCATACCCTTCTTTCGAGCCGAAGCGGAAGCCCTGGATCCTCGATACGATCGCAAATTCTCCCCCAACGCCATCCTTCTTACTTGGCTCGGACTTACGCTTTGCGGCGCCGCACTTGCCGGATACCTCGCATCGCTTTCCCCTGGATTCTCTAGCCTTGAGCCTTGGTTCTCCGCTCTTTGGGCAATTGCATTCCTCTCAGCCGCACTCACCACGTTCGCCATGCAACCGCCAGCGGACGACGACTTCGAGAAACTCGGCGTCAGCGCCGTGGTTCTCGCGTTTCTTGCGACGCTGCCTGCCGGATACATCACATCCAATTTTGTTTCGCCCTTCGTCGCCGCGACGATCGTTCTGCCGCTGTTTGCTTTGGCTGTGAATGCTCTCAGCGGCTGGTATTGGTTCTCAGAACTGAAAGGGGCATCGGCGTCGATTCCGCGGGCCGCCTGCAATAAATGCCGTTGCACCCTCGCCACCGCCATGCCCGACACGTTTCTCAACGATTGGGAAAGGCGAGCTTTGCAGGATGGCCGTGTCGGCTTCCGCGCCTGGCATTGTCCCAAGTGCTTTCCTTCGCCACAGCTGAGCGAGCAGATTTACCTTTCCTGCTCGATCCCTTGGAAGTCCGTCGTCTGTGCGAACTGCAAACAGTTTGCGGTCGGCACGGTTCGTGAGAAGAAGAACAAACAATCGCTGCTCTGCAAGGCCTGCGGACATAAGCGTCCCGATCCAGACTACTCGCCCTCGAAGCAATCCAGCGGCGGAAGCGGCTACGCCCCAAGCAGTTCCGATTCGTCCGATTCGTCGAGCAGTTCTTCCAGCGACCACAACAACGCTTGGGAAAACAACTCGTCCTATGATCCGCCCGAATCCGGGGGATTGACCTCAGGCGGAGGCACGAGCGACAACTGGTGAGCGCGGCAAGAAATTCGGCAACTCCGTCGACAGGGCTGCGGATTTTCGGCTCGGCGCAGCTTCTCCGAGTCGATGCGAAGCCCGATCGCTAAAAAGGAACGCCGCGGCATTCCAACCACACGCAGTTCGGTTCGGCGAGCACTGCAGCTTGGCCTGAAGATTATTTGGTAACCTTCCAGCCGGCCGGTGTCAGCTTCACCGTTGCGCAGGCCGGTCCGCCATCGCGCGCAGTGCCGTCGAACTCGGCGACCAACTTTGCATTCGGCATCGAACACGCCTCAAACACCAAGGGCCAAGGGATCCCCGATAACGGGACCTTGGCCCTTCGTGTCCAGCAGGATCCGAATTGTCCCGCGCAAGTTCCAGAGCAAAGATAAACGAACCGCCCTTTCGGCGGGCCCTGCGTAAAAGGACCCAGAAAGCGCACGCCTCCGTCGTCAGCAGGCTGTGCGCGGACTTCGAAATCGAATGCCAGGTCAGCGCCGGAACCGATCACCGCCCGCGTCAGTTCCGAGGCTCCTCTTTGTAAACACCACTGCACACCGACAGGCGGTCGCACTACCTTGATTTGCAGGCGCACAACTTTTTCATCCATGGATCGATTGTAATCAACGTTCATGGACCATTCGAGCCAATCTTATCGCTTCCCTGATTGTGACCTGTGGTTTGCGTTATCGCTCGGGAGGGAATCGGCAGTTTCAGATCTGCAACCTGACCGCGGCGGAGGCCAACGGTGGGCTGAACCATCCTGGGGAACCTATCGGCGAATGAACATTGCGAGCAATTTAGGCTGGACCTGCTAGCCCGCCGTTAGGTGCTGGTCGGGAAACGTTCAACTCTCTCAACCAGACGCAGTTCGGTTCGGCGAACACCAACCAACGTCACGAGTCCGGCCTTCGTAGCCATTACGGGAACCGGCGTTACCGCGCGCCGTGCCGTCGAACTCGGCCACCAGCTTTGTGTTCGGCATCGAACTCGCGTCGAACGCCAAGGGCCAAGAGATCCCCAATAACGGGACCTTGACCCTTCGTGTCCAGCAGGATCCGAATTGCCCCGCACAAGTTCCAGAGCAAAGATGAACGAACCGCCCCTTCGGCGGGCCCTGCGTAAAAGCACCCAGAAAGCGCGCGCCTCCGTCGTCAGCAGGCTGCGCGCGGACCTCAGCATCCAACGCAAGGTCCACGCCTGTCATGACTACGTTATGCACAAGCTCCGATGAGCCTTTCTGCAAATACCACTGGACTGATCTGAAGCCGCACAAGTTTTTCATCCATTCGTCGTTTGCAGCAGATGCCTGGATTGCCAACGTTGCGCAGGACACAGAACGTCAATTAGCTATCGGGTGATTCTATACGATCCCAGGGACCCTGTGAGACCAACCGCCTGCAGCAGCCAGACACATACAATCACCACGACAAAAACATTGAGGATCGTCTTGATGCTTGACGCCATCGGTATGTATCTGTTCACCAGATACAGGGCTACTCCGACCACAATCAACATCACAACAACATTCAGTAACGGCATTTTCTTGCTCCTTGCCAACTTTTGAAAGCAATTGTCGATCCAAACTTGTTTTCGACCGTTTCCGGGCAGTGCATACGTCCGTGTGCGAGACAAGAGTGGTAAGGTTGTGACGGCGGTGGCCACCGAATTGGGGCAAATCGGCAGCGCGCGAAAGGATCTGTAAGAGACGTGCATCCAGCAAGCGAAGAAGAGCAGGACAATCCCGGACTGTCGAAGGTTATTGAGCGCAACATTCGCACAATTATCCAACTGCGTTTGAAATCCGATCGGGATCGGAGCCTACAGGATCGCGGTGCCGATACTGTGACAGCATTCTCTGGAAGCAAGACTTTCGTCTACCTGCATGTTCTTTGGTTTGCAGTCTGGGTGCTGATCAACTCGGGACGTACGGGTATCCCGGCGTTCGATCCGTTTCCCTATGGCCTGCTGACGATGATCGTTTCGCTCGAAGCGATTTTTCTTTCGGCGCTGGTGCTGATCACGCAGAACCGCTTAAGTGCCGAAGTGGAACATCGCGCCGATCTCGCCTTGCATATCGGCCTTTTGACTGAGCACGAGTTGACTCGCGTGTTGCAGATGTTGGATGCGATTCAGGACAAACTGGGCGTTGAGAATCATGCCGCCAGCGAACTCGCCGATCTCGAAATGGAAACGAAACCAGAGGACGTGATGGCCGAGATCGAAAAGCTGCACCGGGCAGCCCTGCGCAAATCGAAAGCTGCGGGCAACTAGGATGTCCTGGTTGCCCGCCTTCGGTGCTTAGGCGCGCGTGATGGCTTCTGCAACCTCATTGACCCTGTCGCGCAAGCCCGCTCCTTGGGTACGAACGTATTCGTCCGCACCGTTGGCCTGGTCTCTCACCCAATCGCCGCCTTCGGTCACTCTGCGGCGAATCAGATTGCGTGCCGCGTCTCCGCTGAGCGGTGCCAGCAACAGCGCCACGGCCACACCCGTGCCGAGACCTGCGAGAAACATCGGCAAAGCTGAACTTCTATCGCAATTCATTTGTGATTTCTCCATTTTTCGCCATCGCTAGAGGTTGTGACGTGCCTCGAAAGCCTTGATCTGCGTCTCGACTTCGTCTTTGGTCAAACCATAGCGCTCCTGGATCTTGCCTGCCAACTGCTCACGTCGTCCGGCCACGACGTCGAGGTCGTCGTCAGTCAGTTTGCCCCATTGTTCAATGATGTTGCCTTTGAACTGCTTCCAGTTTCCGGCAAGAATGTCGTTGTTCATTTCCTTCTCCTTCATTACTGCGGTCAGTGGAAGTAACTGCAATTCGACAACCACTCGATTCTCTCCGGGCAAGAGGGGTGAAGGCGATGCGCAATCGAGCCGACACTGACCGCAGAAGGTCAAGGGACCGCAGTTGGTCATCTCGTCAAGGCCGTGTGGCATGGCCCAAAATAGGACAGGGCACTATCGCGAACCTCAGAAGTGGTTTAAAATCGAAGAGACTAGCAATCGGGCGCTTAGCTCAGTCGGTTAGAGCACCTGCTTTACACGCAGGGGGTCGTAGGTTCGAATCCTACAGCGCCCACCACTACTTGTTCCGCCACCAAAGCTCTGCCCTGTCTCAGGACGCACCGCGAGGTGAAGAATGATAGACTCGGAACAGTTTTACTTCCATGCGCATCCTTACCATGTGGTTGGCGATACCCCTGCTCGCCTTGGCGGCGGCGAACACTGGCTCACCCGAACCGCCCACACCCATGCTCCGTCAATACTGTTTCGGATGCCATGGCAAGGCTTCGCAAGCTGCGGGAATCAACCTCGAACATCTCACTGACCCCAAGTCCATTCCTGGCGAGCACTATCAAAAATGGCGCAAAATCGCAGCCGTTCTCGACGAAAAGCGGATGCCTCCCGCCAAGATGCCGCAGCCCGCGGAAGACGCGCGCGCCCAAGCCGCCAACTGGATCCGCACCTCGCTCAAGACCTACTTCGAGCAACACGCCGGGGACCCTGGACGCGTCACCGTTCGCCGCCTCACTAGCGGTGAATACGGCTATACCATTCAAGATCTCACCGGTCTCGATATGAAGTTCGACCGCGATTTCGTCAGCGATTCGGTAGGCGGCGAAGGCTTCGCCAACTTCGGCGATGTCCAGTTTATGCAGGATGCCAGCCTCGAACGCTACCTGCAAACCGCCAAGCATATCGCCGCCCACGCGGTCATCGGTTCAGGACCCATCCAGTTTTTCGCCGACCCCGGCAAGAGCGGATTCGAAACCTCCGCCATCACGCGCATCAACGATATCTACAACGCCTTCGGCTTCCGAACCAGTTCCGGCGAAGGCGGCAAGCCCTTCGGTGTCGATCGATACGGCAAAGCCTTGTACGCCTGTTGGCAGTACAAACATCGCGCCGCGCTCGGCCAATCGCAAGCAACCATCGCGACCATCGCCCTATCGCAGGGAATCACCGCACGCTTCGCCGAACACCTCTGGTC
>CAZCPL010000135.1:0-12377 GCA_964500255.1 uncultured Solibacteraceae bacterium
CCACTGCCGCGAAAGGCGCCTCCGCCGGGCAATAGGCCGCGGCACAGGCACGAAAAACCTCAAACATGTATCATCGACGCACCGATTGCCGCTGCTGTGGCTCGGCCGAGTTGTCGCAGTTTCTGCAACTGGGCCCGCAACCTCTCGCCAATTCGTTTCCCAAAAGCGCTGAAGCTTTTGCCGAGGAGTTGTTCTTTCCGTTGGATGTCCAATTCTGCCCGCGTTGTTCGCTGGTGCAGATTCCCGATGTCGTTTCGCCGGAAGTACTCTTTCGCGAATATATTTATGTGACCGGAACCTCGGACACGATGGCGAAACACAATCCGATTTACGCCGCCTCGGTGGCGGAACTGGCACAGTTAGGCGCTGGCGATCTCGTTGTCGAAGCCGCCAGCAACGACGGCAGCCTGCTTTCCTGCTTTCAAAAGCAAGGCCAGCGGGTGGTCGGCGTGGAACCGGCGCGAAACATCGCGGAAATGGCCCGCGCGCGGGGCGTGGAAACCGTCGCTGAGTTTTTCGATACCGCGTCCGCCGCGCATGTCCGGGACACCTACGGTCCCGCCCGGGCCTTTGTGGCCAACAATGTATTCGCGCATGTCGACGATCCTTCGGGATTTCTTGCCGCGGCGGCGAGTCTATTGACCGATGACGGGCTCGCGGTGTTCGAGTCGCCCTATATTGAGGGCTTTGCCGAAGAGCTTGAGTACGATACGGTTTATCACGAGCATTTGGCTTATTTCAGCGCCAAGGCGCTCATGCACCTTTGTGAGCGCAACGATATGGTGATTGTACGGCTCGACTTTACGCCGGTGCACGGTGGTTCGTTCCGCTTGCACGCGGGCAAGCGCAAGCACTATCGCGAGCATTCCGCCGACGCGCTTGCGTGCATCGCGAAAGAAGAGAAAGCCGGTTATCACTCGCTGGCGCGATGGGAACGGTTTACCGCCGATGTCCACAAGAATCGCGACATGCTGCGCGAACAGTTGGGATCGTTGCATGCGGCTGGCAAGACCATGGCCGCCTACGGCGCACCGGCCAAGGGCAATACTCTACTGAATTTCTGTAAAATCGGGACCGATTGGTTGCCCTATACGGTGGATAAGAATCCGCTGAAGGTTGGGATGTACACACCGGGTATGCACCTTCCGGTGAGGCCGGTGGAGACGCTGCTGGAACAGCAGCCCGATTATGTGCTGATTCTGCCCTGGAACTTAGCACCGGAGATTGTGCGCCAGCAGGCGGAATATCGCGACCGGGGCGGTCAGTTCCTGTTGCCGTTGCCGGTGCCTCGTCCGTTTGCCGGATAGCTCGCGCTACTTGGATTGCAGTTTCCGGCCCAGCGTCCGAGGGAGGTCGATCGACAATCCGGTCGGCTTCGCCACAGACAGAGCGCGCTCAAACACGCGGATACTCGGTGACGGCACATTCGTCGGCTGATTCTTCGGAAAGCGTCCGATCTCGGTCCACTCGCTCGGTTCGGTTTCCACCATTTTGTGCAACTGGATGTGATGTTCCATGGCGGGATCGCGAGGCGTATCGTCCAAAACGAGAAATCTCACGGGTACTTTGCCGAGGTATTGTTGGACGTCCCCGACTGACGAGAAGGATGGCTTGTAGTCCAAGGCGTACCAGCTCGATGCCGAAAGGCTTTTGGTTCCTCGTAACACCCAAAATCCGGGGCGATCGGCATCGTGAATGGCGAATTCCGCGATCAGTGCGGATTCACCCACGGCTCGCGAAGAGATCAACGTCGCACTTCCCGCCACATTGGGTTGTGCCAACAAAAACTCTGCCGCCTCTTTCATTCCCCAACTCTCTTTTTGGGGAACTCCACCGCCAATCGACCAAAGCGCCGTCCCACAAGCAATCACAGAGGCGAGTGCCAAGGCTCCGTACGCCGCATGGAACCGGTGCCCGATCCAGGAAACAGCCGCCATCCCCAGAAAAATCAGAGGAGGCATAGCCTGCATGTAGTAACGAGATTCCGGCCCAAAGGTGACGATGCAATGGGAAACGAAGAACCCGATGGCCAGCGCCAATTGCACAGCGGACATGGCATCCGCCTTGCCCCGCGCCACCTTCACCAGCACCAGAAAAATACCGATTATCGCAGTAACTGCCAGGAGTGGACCGGCTTTTTCAGCAAAAAGCATGGGATAGCGAATCAGATTGCCGGCCATAACCGATCCGGTCAATTGTTCATAAGGAATCGTGCCGCGTTGCAGGCCGGCCATCAGAAGCTGCCAAGGCAAACCGATTGTGGCGGCGATTAAGGCGGAAGTCCAGACGCCGGAGTGCCGGATCAGATCCCAACGGCGAAGGAAAATCACGGCTAAGGGAGGGAGCAGTGCCAGCGAGACAGCATTGCCCTTGGTGGCGAGCGAAAGCCCTGCAAACAATCCGAACGCAAGAATGTCGTTGCGGTGCCCCTGCTCTAAAAACCGGGCGAAGCTCAGGCTGCACATTGCGGCCAAAGCCGCAAAGAGCACGTCAGGCATCATGATGCGTTCGGCTTCGAGCGTCATGAGAGCAACGCAGAAAGTCAGCCCGCCAAGGAACCCCATTGCAATGCCTTGGCGTGGGACGATCATTTTGAAAATGGCGGTTGCCACCGCGCCACCGGCAACTGCTTGCAAGAGCAGGATCCACAATCGCGAGTTGGAAACCATGGTCCACAGGGCGATCGATACGTGAAACAGCGGGGGCCACATACCGAAGACGATCTTCGGATAATGCAGGTAATAAGATTCCGCAAAAGAGACCGGAGTTCCTGGAAATCCCTGCAAAATATAGTCGCGGATCATCAGGCCAGTGACGACTTGGCCCGCCTCATCGGTATATCCGGCGAATTCGACGCCAAACGCACCGCTGGCCCACTGCAGTCCCACTGAGGCTGCGATGAAGACGATCGCCGCAATCGATGTCCACGAAAGCCTCATCTATTGTTTAGCCAAGTAGTCGCTATACCAGCGAACCGTTTCTTCGAGGCCATCCTCCATCCGAAACCGGGGGGACCAATGCAGCATCCGTTTGGCCTTAGAGCAATCCAGATATTGATCGCGGATTTCCGCCGCTGCCTGATCGAGAATCACCGGCTCGATATCCATTTTGCCCATGATTTTTCTGAGGAGATCGACCACTTCGAGGACCGAAGACGCGCGCTCGGGGCTGAAGTTGAACGACTCGCCGAACATTGCGGGGCTGTCGAGACGATCGGCCACCAACAGATATGCCTCGACGACGTCTTGCACATAGATATAGTCGCGCAAAAACTTGCCGTCGCTGCGAATCACCGGAGCTTTGCCGTCGCGCAGGCTGCGGATGGTGCCGGGAACGAGGCGGCTCCAGTTGAGATCGCCACCGCCGTAAATATTGCCGCAGCGCAGGATTCCGACGGGCGTTCCGTAGGAATGCGCATAGGCCGCCGAGAGCAGGTCGGTGCACGATTTCGACACATCGTAGGGATGCCGGCCGATCAGTTGGTGCTCTTCGGTGTACGGCAGTACGTCGCTCGAACCATAGGCTTTATCGCTCGATGCGATGAGCACGCGTTTCACGAGCTTCTGGTGAACGCGGCAGGCTTCGAGAAGATTGTACGATCCGCGAATATTCGCCTCGAAGGTGGGCAGCGGGCTTCTCTGGGCGGTTCCGACGATCGTTTGCGCACCCAAGTGGAAAACCGTGTCGACCTCGTTTTCGTTGATCGCCCGTTCCACCGAAGCGTAGTCTTCGAGGGCACCCTGCACAACGGTGACCTGCTGGATCGTACCCGACCGGATCAATTCGCTCTGCGGATCGGGATCGCGCACCAGCGCGGTGACGCGGGTTCCACGCCGGAGCAATTCGGCAGTGAGCGCGGATCCCAACAGGCCAGTGGCTCCTGTAACCAGAGCACAGCGTGAATTCCAATGATTTTGAATTTGCATTTTCGAAGAACTTTTACCAGAGCTTCCAGGGGGCGGTGCCCGCGTTCCAGAGGCTTTCGAGCAGGTGCTTTTCGCGCAGAGTATCCATGGGCTGCCAGAATCCCTCGTGTTGGAAAGCCATCAATTGGCCTTCCGCGGCCAGCTTTTCGAGCGGCTCGCGCTCGAGAACGGTGTCGTCGTTGCCAAGGTAATCGAAGACCCTTGGTTCGAAGACGAAGTATCCGCCGTTGATCCAGCCCTCGCCCGTCTGCGGTTTTTCGGTGAATTCCGCGACCTGTGTGCCGTCCAAGACCAACCCGCCGAAGCGCGCGGGAGGACGGACGGCCGTGACTGTTGCCAGCTTGCCATGGGACTTGTGGAAATCGATCAGCTTGCGCACGTCGATGTCCGCGAGACCGTCACCATAAGTTGCTAGAAAAGTGTGGTTCCCGAGATCGGGCTGGAGCCGCTTGATGCGGCCACCGGTCATTGTGTCCAAGCCGGTATCCACCAGTGTGATCCGCCAATCCGGGGCATTCGAACGGATTGTGTCGGTCGAACCCCTCGAAAGGTCCACTACCAGGTCGCTGTGGTGCAGATGGAGGCCTTTGAAATACTCCTTGATAAAAGCGCCTTTGTACCCGCATGCCACAACGAAGTCATTCAAACCGGCAGCATGATAAACGGACATGATGTGCCAGAGAATGGGCTTCCCGCCGATTTCCACCATCGGTTTGGGACGGACCTCCGTCTCTTCGCTGAGACGTGTCCCCCTCCCACCGGCCAACAGCACAACCTTCATGAACGCTCCGATTTCGAGTAGTCAAACGAACAGCCATTGCCAACCACCCGAGGGTAACAAAGTCCCATTTTGGGTGTCCACTACTGGAAGTACCGGTACGCGCCGGTTTCGTTTGAAAACGGCAATATCGTGCGGATCGCATAAATTGGTGAAGGTGTTCACGGCTCTTATCCTGACCTGTGCTCTGACGGCTCTGACGGCGGTCGATCCGACGATTGCGGTCTTTCCCGAATCTGTCCGAGAAGGAACAGGCACAGCGATTCTCATCGCGCCGGGTGGAAGAGTCCAACGACAATTCGGCGTTTCGTCAGATATCGTTTGGCGACGCGCGGGATGCGCACAATGGACGATCGACAACCGTGCGTCGGCACGATGGGGTTCAGCTGCTTTATCGTGCAATTCCAGATCCGCATCCACGCCACAGACGTTCAGCCAAGGTTCCGGGTGAGGGTGGGGACGGCTGCGGTTCCGAACTTGGCGTACGCCGTGAATCGCCTCAGCGCTACACTGTGTGAAGCGGTGACTTTTCGGACAAACCCCACACTCGCAGGCCCCCCAACAGCGCGCACTGTTGCGGAACTTGCGTCTGTGCGTGCGATCCGCGACTGCCTGCAATGGTTTTGGCGTGAGCGCAATTGGATCTCCGAAAGGCATGTCCAACTCTGCCGTATCGCTTCGCCGACATTCTTCGAACAGAAGCGGGCCGAATGGATGGCCTCGCAGTTTCGCGCGTTGGGGTGCTTGCCGCAGATTGACCGTGCGGGCAATGTGCTGGCGTTTTTGAACGCGCGGAGCCAGGGTCCTTTTCAGGCGGTTACGGCGCATCTCGATACCGTTCTGGCACCGCGGCGCGAAGAGGATATCCACTACGGTTCCGATGGTCGGCTTTATGGCCCCGGCGTTTCCGACAACGGCGCGGGTCTTGCCGCTCTACTCGCCTTGGCCGGTGCGATCAAGTCCAACCCCGACATCGAAGAGATGCTGGATGGCATCGTGCTCATCGCAAACGTGGGCGAAGAAGGTGAAGGCAATCTCAGCGGCATGCGTTATCTCTGCCGCCAGTCGCCGAACGCACTGCCGATCCGGCAGTTTCTGGTTTTGGATGGTCCGGCAACCGATCACATCACGAGTCGCGCGCTGGCCAGCCGGCGGTTCGATGTGGTGTTCACGGGCCCGGGTGGGCATTCGTGGAGCGATGCGGGTTCAGGCAACCCGGTGCACGCGCTGAGCCGCGTGGTGACGCTGTTCACCGAGCATCGGGCCATGAGCCAACCGACGCCTCGCAGTACTTTTAATTTCGGAATCATCGAAGGCGGCACGAGTATCAACTCGATTCCCACCCAGGCCCGCGCTAAAGTGGATCTGCGCAGCGAAAGCACTGCCAAACTCGATGAGATGACAAGCCTGCTGCAGAGTTGTGTCGAACGTGCACTCGAAGTGGAAAACGACCGTGCCACGCAGGGCCGTGTGCAGGCGCGTTTGCGCGATATCGGTGCGCGGCCCGGCGGCGGACTCACCGAAGACGCCCCGCTGCTGCAAGCTTTGCGTGCCGTGGATGGCCATCTCGGTATCCGTGCGTATCTCGATTGCGCCTCGACCGACGCGAACATCCCGCTGTCGTTGGGCATCCCGGCAGCTTCCATCGGCGTTGGCGGGCAGGGTGGAGGCGCACACAGCCCAGCGGAGTGGTATCACGCGGAAGGCCGTGAAACCGGCCTGCAACGTGTCCTGTTGGCGCTTTGTCTGTTGTCCACGCCAGCCCTTGCGCAATGAGTACGCGGCTTCGCGCAGATCTCGCTCTGGTTTTCATCGCATTCATTTGGGGTGCAACGTTCGTCGTGGTGAAGCGAGCGCTGGACGATATCTCGTCCGTGCTGTTTCTGACGGTGCGTTTCTCGCTTGCGGCAGTGGTTCTCGCGATCTATTTCCGTCGAGGCTGGATTCCGAAGAGGGAACATCTGCTTTCAGGATTGCTGGTTGGCGCATGTCTCGGTATCGGATATGCACTGCAAACCGTGGGGCTCGAAACGACCACTCCTGCCAATGCCGGATTTATCACAGGCTTTTACATTCCTTTGGTTCCGATATTGAGCGCGTTCTACTTCCGCCGACCTCCAGCGACGGTGGAAGGCGTGGGTGTCGTCATCGCGACGATTGGCATCGGATTGTTGACGTGGCCAGAAGGGGAACTCAGTTTTCGCAAGGGCGATCTGTTCGTGCTCGGATGTGCCGTGGCGTTCGCTTTTCATATCCTCTTGACTGGACATTATTCGAAATTCGTTCCGCACCGATCTTTGAGCTTTACGCAGATCGCGGTGGCAGCCTTGTCGGGGTGGGCGACGTACTGGTGGATTGAACCTGTGCGCGTTGTCTGGACCGGTGCTGTCATCACGGCACTGCTGACAACGGCCTTGTTCGCGACCGCGCTCGCGTTGGCAGTGCAGAGTTGGGCGCAGAAGCATACGACTTCGACCCGAACCGCCTTGATCTTTGCGCTGGAGCCTGTGTTTGCGTGGATCACATCGTACATTATGACGGGAGAAGTTCTCACGCTACGGGCCGCTTGCGGTGCGGTGGCGGTGTTGGCGGGAATCCTGCTGGTGGAACTTCGCCCCAACGAGCCTTAGTTAGTTAGCAGCTAGCCGACAAAGGCCTGGGCTGCCTCAAGGCAGGCAAGTATTGCCGCCGTCCCGGTCCGTTCTGCCTGTGAATACTTAGTTGGGAGCGACACAGCCAGCGTGTGTGGTGTCGCTGGTTCATCGCTAGGAGGCATTCTTCTTCCGATACCATCGCACCAGCAGCGCAATGCCTACAATCGCAAACATGGCCAGCCCGGCCCATGCCATCGTGCGGTGCGCCTGCTGTGCCATGGCTTTCCAGTTCTCACCGACAATATAGCCAAACGCCAGGAACGTCGACACCCATACCGCGCCGCCCGAGTAGGCAAAGAGCGCGAACTTCCAATACCGGATATCGCCAGTTCCGGCCACTACCGCCGAGAAGTGCCGAACCCCAGCGATGTAGTATCCGATGAACAGCACTCCTGGGCCCACGCGGTCGAACCACTTCAAGACAAGATCGAGCTTGTCCGGAGTGAAGAAGAAGTACCTGCCATACTTCGTGAACACCGACATCCCGAACTGCCTCCCAAGCCAGTAGCTGATCGTGATCCCACAGATGCTGCCAGCGAACGCCGTCGCCCACGTGGGACCTGCGGCGAGGGTTCCCTTCGAGATCAGGTATCCGCAAAAGACCATCAAAGTCTCATCGGGAATAGGCAAGCCGACAATGCCCAGCACGAGGCAAAGAAAAAGGGCGATCAGCCCGTACTGCGTGATCCACTCGAAGACGAATTCCATATGGCAGACAAACGAAAACGCGGATGAGACTCTATCGTTATCCCATCCGCGCCTTTGTGAAGGAATAGGATCGATTGCTTACTTAGCGGCCGGCTTTTTTGCGGGAGCCAGTGCCGGAGCCATCGGTGCACCGGCAGGCTTCGCGGGCGCTGCTCCGCCCGGTGCCGGGGCGTTCTTGTCGTACATCTCGATGATCGCCTGCGTGATATCGATGGTGTTCGAGGCGAACAGCACCGGGGTCTGGGGGTTGCTGACGTCGAGCACCAATGCCATCCCATTGTCGCGAGAGTACTTGTCGATCACGGCCATCATCTTCTGGCCGAGGTCGTTCAGAACCTTATCCTGCTGTTGCTGCGCTTCCGCCTGGGCGTCTTCGAGATCGCGGTTGTACGACTTGGTTTTGACGTCGATGTTGCCAACGAGTTCACGCTTTGCGGATTCGGACATAGTCAGTCCGCCCTTTTGCAGCGATTCTTTCAGAGCGTTGAGTTCGCCCTGCTTTCTCTCGAGATCCTTTTTGACGGGAGCCATGCGCACGTCGAGATCCTCGGCGGCCTTTTTGCCGTCCTTGGTGTTGGCGATCGCGGCCTGGATGTTGATCACCGCGACCTTGCTCTGCGCGTTCGCCGCGATCATTGTCGCCGCCGCAATCGCCACTAGCCGTAGAAACTTCATTTGGTCAATAACTCCTGTGAAACTCGTTAGAATGTGCGACCGATCGAGAACCGGAACGTCGACCGGCGCTCGAAGTACCGGAAAGGACGTCCGAACTGCACGACCGAGTTGAGAAAGCTTGCCTGATTCGGGAACGATGAGCGGTCAGCCACGATCGGCGGCTGCACCGTGCCATCGAAGATATTCGGATTGTACGCCCAGTAGAGGCGGAACGGCGCATTGACCACAGGCATCAGGACCTGCAGCTCAAGACCGGTGGAAGAACGAATCGCCTGCGACGCCGTCAGCAACCGCGCCTGCGGCTGGAAGCCCGCTTCGGGAAACTGGCTGTTGAGGCCATCGATACGCGATTCGCTGATCTTCAACTGACCGGGCCGCGTCAACCGGTTGACGCCGGCGTCGAGAAAGGCCGCTAACCAGACCGGTCCGAAAATCGGAATGCGGTATTCGACGTTCGTCACGATCTGCGTATCGCCACCTGGCGAGATGAACTGGTAGATCGGAACCTGTTGCGTCACATTCACGAAGCCCGTGGTCGTGACGCCGTCTATTGTGGCCGTCTGCTTCTGCTGGCGCGGCGAGCCATCGTTGTTCAGGATTTCGACAGTCGCCTGGCTCGGAATATACGAGAAGGGCGAGAGTTCCCATACCTGGAAGCCGCGGATGTCGTTTTCGCCACCCATGAAGTAGCGATTGAACGGAGGAGCAACCTTGCCGCCGAAGCCCGTGACGAAGCGACCCAGAACGTGGCCGCCGATAACGTGGCCCTTCTTGAAACCGGGGCGGAAGTACTTGGCATCCACCTGCGGTTCAAACGAATTCACGCTGCCACCGAGAATGCTGCCCGCGAAGGCCGTCGAGATAAACAGGCTCTTGCCCGCCGTCGGCGTGATCGGATGATTCACCGTGTTGTAGGTGTACGAAGGAATCACCTGACTGGTTTTGATGCCATTCAACTGGTTGGGACCGCTCAACTGTTGGAACTGCGAGAAGTTAAAGTAGGCGCTTGCCGCGTCGGTCAACGTCCGAATGTTCTGGATATTGTAGCCGTAGCTCAAACCAAGCCGAGCGAAACTCCGCTTCAAAGGGTACTGCATAAAGACCGTGAGGCCCTTGCCGTTCGAAACATAGTTCAACAGGTTGTTGGTGCCGATGGCGTTGAACTGTTGGCTGAGATTCCGGCCGGAGAGCAGCGACACTTCGCGGCCTTGATCGTAGTTGAAGCGCTGCAGGAAAATCGTGAAACCGACTTGAATCGGTTTGTCGAGGAAGTAAGGCTCGGTGAACGAGAATGTCACGTCGCGTGTACGATCACCCAACTGGGTGGCGATGCTGAGCGTTTCGCCTAAGCCCAGAAAGTTGTTGGTCGCATAGGAGAAGCCGATGAAGCTACCCGCGATACCGGACACGCCGCCATTCATCTGCACCGAGTTCTTGCCGCGTTCCTTCACTTTGACGGTGAGGTCGACGGTGTTGTTCTTGGTGTCGCGCTTGATGTCCACCGACTCGTTTTCCTTGAGCACTTCGAAGTAGCCGAGTTGGTTGAGACGCAGGATGCTGAGTTCCCAGAAGCGCGAGTTGTACATGTCGCCTTCATCGATCAGCATTTCGCGGCGGATGACTTTGTCGCGAGTGGTGGTGTTGCCCGAGAAGTCGATGCGGCGGACAAAGAACTGTTTGCCTTCGTCGATCGACAGGGTCAATTCCATCTTGCCGTTGGTCGTATCCGGTTCGAACGCCGGTTCGGGAACCATATCGAGATAGCCGAATTCGCCGTAGAGCTTGCGGAGCGATTCGAGGCCCTTCTGCAGCTTTTGAGTGGCGAAAATATCGCCTTCCTTCATGCCGAAGAGCGGAGTCATTAGCGCGTCGGGGGTCTTGAACAGCTTGACGCCGTTGAAGTTCACCTTTGCGAGAGTAAACAGCTTGCCTTCGTCGACGGTGATCTCAAGATCGGCACGTTTGCCAATCCGAGTCTTCTTCTTTTGGACAATGGGCAGCCGGAACTTGTTGGTGGTCTGCACGTCGCGCATGGTGATCTTGCGGTCGATTACGCGGGCGGTGAAGTAGCCCTTCTGCTGCAGGCCGACGCGGATACGATCCGCATCTTCGTCCAGCTTGGTCGCATCGTAGCTCTTCGAGAACAGACTTTCGAAAAGGATCGAATAAGGAATACCGATCGGCTTCAGATTCTTCATCAGACGGCGAATGGATTTGTCATCGAAGACCTTGTTGCCTTCGATGTTGATCTCACCGACCTTCACCTTGGGGCCTTCGTCCACTTTGAAGGTGACTTCCAGAGAGGATGGGGGAATCTGGCGGATGTCCGGCTCGACTTTGGCGAACTGCCGACCGCGTTCCGAAAGGTACTCGATCAGGACATTGCGGGCGCGCTGCACCTTATTGGGATCGTACTGCGATTCCACTTGGAGGCCGACCTTGCGTTCCTTGTAACGATCGAGGATTTCGGAAACCGTGATGCTCTTGTTGCCTTCGTATTTGATCGTACGGACGATGCGGCGTTCGGTTAAGAGATAACGCAGAACCCAACCGGACTTGCCCGCCTCGCGTTCGAGACGAATGTCATCGAAGCGACCGGTGTTCCAGAGGACCATAAAGTCGCGATTGAGCGTATCCGGGTCGAACTTATCGCCCTTCTTGGTGAAGATCATCGCCTTGAGCGTGTCCTGAGGAACGCGGCGCGCTCCTCGGAACTCGATCGCTTCGACGACATCGTCCACCTGAGCTGCCGCTGTGGGGGCTGCTCCGGGATCCACAGGCTTCGCCGGTTGCACCGGCGCTGGTTTGGCTTCTTCGGACTGCGGGATCGCCTCAAACGGGCTTGGCGCCTGCTTTTTCTGGGGAGGGGGCTGCTGTTGTGCCAGAGGTGGTGATTGCTGCTGCTGGGTCTGCTGCGGCTGCTGTTGTTGGGCAAAAGCCGATTGGCTCGTAACAAGAAAAGCGCATGGAACGACCGACAAACAGACCGCGACGGCATACAGGCTTACAGGCCTGCGAAACATCATTAAACCACGTTCCTTTCCACTCTGCGCTTGAAGACGAGACGTACTGAACCTAGATCGGGTTTCAACCAGGAGGATACCCCAAGCGAAAGGGGCGCTGAAACCTGCGACAACCTCAAACTTCCCTATTCTAACCAAAACCGGGACCAGATTTCACCTTTTCGGATGGAAACTCCGGAGGACTGAGCCCGTTGGGAGGCGATATCGCGACTCGAATCAACTAAAAAACCCCATGAAAGCCTGCTTTTGCTGAATGCACAGATGTAGTACGGCAAATTTTTGAGCGGCAGCCGTTTGGGTTGGTCCAAGAGCGCCGAATCACGCCACAATAGAAGTACGAACATGCCGACACGAAGACAGTGGATGCAAGCGACGGCGTCAGCACTGGCCCTCTCGCCTAGCGCTACGTTAAACGCAGGAGCCAAGGCATTCTGGGACGCCCGCGATCCGGCCTCTTGGACGGAGAGCGAGAAGCTCACCATCCTCAGTGAGTCTCCGTGGGCGCAAGTCGGTGTCGCAGAATTCGACCCCGGCAAGAAGCGCAACACCAAAGTTGGATATGGCAACGACGGTCGCATCGGCACGAACATGCCCAGCGGCAAGCCGAACTCAC